>JAHFPH010000026.1 GCA_023266845.1 Rhodospirillaceae bacterium | reverse complement strand
GCGACGGCAAGCAGGTCGGCTACTTAAGTTCCGGCATGTTCGGGCACACCTTGGGCCGCGCCATCGGCCTGGGTTTCGTGAACAACGCGCCGGAATGCACGCCCGACTTCGTGCTGTCGGGTAACTACGAGATCGAAGTCGCGCGCGAGCGTTTCCCGGCGAAAGTCTCGCTGCAGCCGGTTTACGATCCGAAAAGCGCGCGAATCAAAGGGTGATGCCCCTTCACCCGTTCCTCGCTATCGCTCGGAACACCCTCTCCCATCTTCGATGGGAGAGGGAGGGCCCGGCGCAGCGCTAGCGAAGGCGGGGGGTGAGGGCCGCTACGCCGCCCGTCCGCAGCCCTGGGGCTTGTGGACGCGCTCGGTCGAGGCCGGGTACTTCGCCAGCATGGCCGGCGGGCGGACCGGTCGGCGCGTGAACCCGCCGCCGCAATTCGGGCAGCGCCCCTTTAGCAGCGTATCGACGCAAACCTGGCAGAACGTGCATTCGAACGTGCAGATCATCGCCGCTGCCGAGTCCGGCGGCAGGTCGCGGTCGCAGCATTCGCAATTCGGTTTGAGCTTCAGCACCGGCAAACCCTTCCTTAGTGGCCTCATCCTTCGACAGGCTCAGGATGAGGCTATAAATCGATCCTCATGCTGAGCTTGTCGAAGCATGAGGGTTAAGTTTACTTCGGCGCCAGGCGTTTCAAGAAGAACACGCGGTCGAAGCCGTCCTGCATCTTTCGCCCGGTGATCTCGTAGCCCAGTCCTTGATAGAACGGAAAATTCTCGGTCATTTTGGCGTTGGTGTAGAGGCGCAGGGCGGTGAAGCCGTTGCGCCGCGCCTCGCCCTCGGCGAATTCCATCAACGCCCGCCCCACGCCTTTGCCCTGCGCCGCCGGATCGACGCCGACCGTATCGACGAACCAGTCGCCGTCCTTGGCGCGCATTACGATCGCGCCCGACAGTTTCCGGCCGTGCTCGATCACCCAGCAATGCCCCGATGCGATTCCGGCGGCATAGTCGTCGGTCATCGGCGCGGGCTCGCGGCCGATGCGCGGCACGTACTTGGCGTAAGACGCGCGGATCAGCGCCAGGACGGGGGCGGCGTCCGACGCGGCCGCCCGGCGGATTTTGCCGGCCAGTGGCGCCATGCCTAGTCGTGCGGCCGTTCGACCATGCGGCCGATGCGCCGCCCGCCGAACACATGGACGTGGAAATGCGCCACTTCCTGGTTGGCGTCGGCGCCGTGATTGGAAAGCATGCGATAGCCCGATTCGGCCACGCCCGCGTCGCGCGCCACCTTGCCCACGGTGCGCACGAAATCGACGATCTCGGCCTCGCTGGCCTTGGCCGAGAAATCGTCCATCGACACATAGGCGCCTTTGGGGATCACCAGCACATGCACGGGCGTCTGCGGGCGGATGTCGTGGAAGGCGAGCGAATGCGCAGTCTCGGTCACCTTCTTGCACGGAATCTCGCCGCGCAGGATTTTCGCGAAGATGTTGCTCGGATCGTACGTCATCGTTTCTAGCCCCGTGGCCTTCATCCTTCGACAAGCCTAGGGATGAGGCCATTTGAAAGAAGCGGCCCTCATGCTGAGCTTGTCGAAGCACGAGGGCCGGTCGATCACGATTTCGGCCGCGACTGTTTTTCGGCGATGCCCGAGATGCCCTCGCGGCGCTTGAGCTCGGCCCAGACCTGCGCGGGCGTGACGCCGGCCGACGCCCACATGACGAACAGGTGGTAGAGGAGGTCGGCGCTTTCGGCCACCAGCTTGTCGCGGTCGCCCAAGGCACCTTCCAGCGCCGCCTCGACCGCTTCTTCGCCCAGCTTTTGCGCGATTTTCTTGCTGCCCTGCTGGAGGAGCTTGGCGGTGCGCGATTTCTCCGGATCGCCGTTGCGCCGGTCCAGAATCGCGCGGTAAAGCCGCGCCAATACGTCGATCTCGCCGGAAGCATCAGCCATGTGAGCGCCCTTTCCCGGCGATTCGGTAGCAGAACCGGCGCGGTTCATCCACCGGTTTCGCGCACCGGCAGGCTCGCGGCTTTCAGCGCCGCCTTGGCCTCGGCGATGGAAAACCTGCCGAAATGGAAGATCGAGGCGGCCAGCACCGCGGAGGCATGCCCGTCGCGCACCCCCGCGACCAGATGATCGAGCGTGCCAGCGCCGCCCGAGGCGATCACCGGCACGGTGACGGCGTCCGCGATCGCGCGGGTCAGCGCGATGTCATATCCGGCGCCGGTCCCATCCCGATCTTTCGACGTGACAAGAAGCTCGCCCGCGCCCAGCGACACGACTTCCCGCGCATACGCGACCGCGTCGATTCCGATCGCGCGATGCCCGACATGAGAGAACACCTCCCATCGGGCCGGTTCAGCCGATACCCGCGTACCGTCGATGTTGACGACGACAGCCTGGGAGCCGACCTTCTCGGCAGCCCGGCGCACGAGCCCGCGATCGGTGTGAGCCGCCGTGTTGATCAGCACCTTGTCGGCCCCGGAGGCGAGCAGGATCACGACATCCTCCACCGTGCGCACGCCGCCGCCCACCGTCAGGGGCATGAAGCAAGCGTCGGCCGTGCGACCCACGATGTCCAGCAGCGTGCCCCGGTTCTCGTGGCTCGCCCTGATATCGAGAAAGCAAAGCTCATCGGCGCCCGCGGCATCGTAAGCCTTGGCGGCTGCCACCGGATCGCCGGCGTCGACCAGGTCGACGAAGCGCACGCCCTTGACCACGCGGCCGTCCTTGACGTCGAGGCAGGGAATGACGCGCACGCGCAGCACGGCTCAGCCCTTGAGCGCGGCCAGCGCCGCTTTCAAGTCCACGCGGCCATCGTATAGCGCCCGGCCGCAGATCACGCCGTCGAGGCCGGGGGCGGCTTTTTTCAGCGCCACGATGTCGCCCAGCGACGATACGCCGCCCGAGGCGATCACTTTCATGCGCGTTTTTTTCGCCAATGCCGCCGTCGCCTCGATATTCGGCCCCTGCATCGCCCCGTCGCGCTCGATATCGGTATAAATCAGCGCCGCGACGCCGGCGTCGGCGAAGCGCGCGGCAAGCTCGTCGACGGTGACCTCGCTGGTTTCGGTCCAGCCTTTCACCGCGACCCGGCCCCGGCGTGCGTCCACCCCCACCGCCACGCGGCCGGGGAACTTCTTGCACGACCGCCGCACCAGCTCGGGATCGTTTAGCGCCGCGGTGCCCAGCACCACGCGCGAGACGCCGCTGGCGAGCCAGGCTTCGACGCCCGCGTCGTCGCGGATGCCGCCGCCGAGCTGCAGCTTCGCCCGCGCCGCCGCGACGATGCCCTTCACCGCCTTGCCGTTGACCGAGCGGCCTTCGACCGCGCCATCCAGGTCCACGACATGAATCCATTCGCAGCCCGCCGCGGCGAAGGCGCGGGCCTGGGAAGGCGGGTCGGCGTTGAACACCGTGGCCTTGTCCATTTCGCCGCGCAAAAGTCGCACGCAGGCCCCGTCCTTCAGATCGATCGCCGGATACAGGATCACTGGAGATGTCCTATGGGCGCCAATCGAGGAAATTGCCGATCAGCCGCAATCCCGCCGCCTGGCTTTTCTCGGGATGGAATTGCGTTCCGGCCATGTTGCCGCGGCGCAGCGCCGCCGTGACCGCGCCGCCATAGTCGGCCGAGGCCGCCACGTCGTCCTGACGCGCGGGATAGAAATTGTAGGAATGCACGAAATACATCGGCGTGCCCGTGGGCAACCCGTCGAACAGTTTCTCGCCGGCACGGATCGTCACGTCGTTCCAGCCCATATGCGGGACCTTGAGGCCGTTTATTGGCTCGATCGCGCGCACCTCGCCCTCGATCCAGCCCAAGCCCTTATGCGTGCCGAACTCGACGCCGCGCTCGGCCATCAACTGCATGCCCACGCAGATGCCGAGGAACGGCCGCCCGCGTTTCCTGACCGCTTCGTCCAGCGCCGCGCGCATGCCCTTGACCGCCAGCAGGCCGCGCATGCAATCGGCGAAGGCGCCGACGCCGGGCAGCACCACGCGGTCGGCCCGCAACACGGCGTCGGGATCGGCGGTGACCAGCACGCGCTCGTTAAGGCCGCGATCGCTGGCCGCGCGCTCGAACGCCTTGGCGGCGGAACGCAGATTGCCCGAGCCGTAATCGACGATCGCGACCGATTCAGTCATGCCGCGGCCCGGCCCTTTCAGGCGCGGCCGATGGAGCTCAGATCGGCGAAACGCCGCTGGGCCTCGTCGCGTCCCTGGCCGCCCACCACCCCGGCCTCGCGAAAACCGCGCCGGGCCAGCGCGCGCCGACGCGCGTCGTTGCCCTCGGCCGCGAACAGCACGGCGAAGGCGATCCAGGCCAGCGCGACGATCAATCCGGCGCCGGGCCAGAGGCGCTGGGCGGCGGCGAGCAGCGCCAGCACCGAGATCCAAACCGCCGTCCCCAGCCACAAACGCCGATACAGCGCCCAGATCGGGCCGAAAAGCAACGCCGGCCAGGCGAAGCCCTCCCTCACCAGCTCGGCGTTTTCCGCGCCGCCGCCCGGCGGCAAGTGAACTGTGTACAGACGCATCGCTTTCGTCCCGGTTCCCTCGCCTCATCCTTCGACAGGCTCAGGATGAGGCGCCAACTTTCCAATTCACCTCATGCTGAGCTTGTCGAAGCATGAGGAGCGCGGTTTAGAGCACGCCCTTGGTCGAGGGCACCGCGCCGGTCTGGCGCGGGTCGGGCTCGATCGCCTGGCGCAACGCGCGCGCTAGGCCCTTGTAGCAACTCTCGACGATATGATGGTTGTTCTCGCCGTAGATGTTCTCGACATGCAGCGTGACGCCGGCGGCTTGGGCAAAGGCCTGGAACCATTCCTTGAACAGCTCGGTGTCCATCTCGCCCAACTTCGGCTTCGAGAACTTCACCTTCCAGATCAAATACGGCCGGTTGGACGCGTCCAAGGCCACGCGCGTCAAGGTCTCGTCCATCGGGATCAGCGCATCGCCGTAGCGCCGGATGCCCGCGCGCTCGCCCAGCGCCTTCGACACCGCCTGGCCGATCGCGATGCCGGTGTCCTCGGTCGTGTGGTGAAAGTCGATGTGCAGGTCGCCTTTGGCCTCGAGCTCGATGTCGATCAGGCTGTGGCGCGAGAGCTGCTCCAGCATGTGGTCGAGAAACCCGATGCCGGACTTGACCGCGTAGCGGCCCGTGCCGTCCAGGTTAACGCTGGCGGAAATCCGCGTTTCCTTGGTGCTGCGCTCGACGCGCGCCTGCCGTCCGGCCATGACATCCTCGGGGGCTATTTGCGGCGCGGTTTTAGCAGGAAAGGCCGTCGAACTACAGGGGCTTCGGCGGGCTTGAACCGGAGCCGTAAACCACCCAGATTCACCTCTCCACCCCGCCCACTGCCGGGATTCCACCGCATGACCGACCAGCCCAAGCCCCTGATGCACGGCACCACGATCCTTTGCGTGCGCAAGGGCGGCAAGGTGGTCGTGGCCGGCGACGGACAGGTGACGCTGGGCCAGACCGTCATCAAGGCCAACGCCAAGAAAGTGCGCCGCCTGGGCAAGGGCGAGGTGATCGCGGGCTTCGCCGGGGCCACGGCCGACGCCTTCGCGCTGTTCGAGCGCCTGGAGGCGAAGCTGGAACAGCACCCGGGCCAGCTGGCGCGGGCCTGCGTGGAGCTGGCCAAGGATTGGCGCACCGACCGCTATCTGCGCCGGCTCGAGGCGATGATGGCCGTGGCCGACAAGCAGGTGTCGCTGGTGCTGTCGGGCACGGGCGACGTGCTGGAGCCGGACGACGGGTTGATCGGCATCGGCTCGGGCGGCCCATACGCGCTCGCCGCCGCGCGCGCCTTGGTCGGGCAGGAGGGGCTGGACGCCGAGGCGATCGCGCGCAAGGCGATGAAGATCGCCGCCGATATCTGCGTCTACACCAACGAACAGATCACGATCGAAACGCTATGAACGATTTTCACAAGACGACCAACGCCTTCAGCCCGCGCGAGATCGTGGCCGAGCTCGACCGCCACATCGTCGGCCAGAACGACGCCAAGCGCGCCGTGGCGATCGCGCTGCGCAACCGCTGGCGCCGCCAGCAGCTGCCCGAGGGCTTGCGCGAGGAAGTGCTGCCCAAGAACATCCTGATGATCGGGCCCACCGGCGTGGGCAAGACCGAGATCGCGCGGCGTCTGGCCCGATTGGCTCAAGCCCCGTTCATCAAGGTCGAGGCCACCAAGTTCACCGAGATCGGCTATGTCGGCCGCGACGTGGAGCAGATCGTGCGCGACCTGATGGAAATCGCGCTGATGACCACGCGCGAGAGGATGCGCAAGGAGGTCGCGGCCAAGGCCGAGCTGCGCGCGGAGGAGCGCGTGCTGGACGCGCTGGTCGGCGAAACCGCCACCGTCGAGACGCGCCAGAAATTCCGCAAGATGCTGCGCGAGGGGCAGTTGGCGGCGAAAGAGATCGAGGTCCAGGTGGCCGATAGCGGCGGCGGCATGCCGACCTTCGACATTCCCGGCATGCCCGGCGCGCAGATGGGCATGATCAACCTGAACGAAATGCTGGGCAAGGCGTTCGGCCAGCGCACCAAGCCCCGGCGCATGACCGTCGCCGACAGCTATCAAGTGCTGCTGCAGGAGGAAAGCGACAAGATGCTGGACCAGGAAAAGGTCGCGGCCGAGGCGCGCCACGCGGTGGAGCAGAACGGCATCGTGTTCATCGACGAGATCGACAAGATCTGCGCGCGGTCCGAACGCATCGGCGCGGATGTCAGCCGCGAGGGCGTGCAACGCGACCTGCTGCCGCTGATCGAGGGCACCTCGGTGCCGACCAAGCACGGCACGGTCAAGACCGACCACATATTGTTCATCGCCTCGGGCGCGTTTCACATGGCCAAGCCCAGCGATCTTTTGCCCGAGCTGCAGGGGCGGCTGCCGATCCGCGTCGAGCTCAACGCGCTGACCAAGGACGACTTCAAGCGCATCCTGACCGAGCCCGAGGCCAGCCTGATCAAGCAGTACAAGGCCCTGCTCAAGACCGAGGACGTGACGCTGGATTTCACACCGGACGCCATCGACGCCATCGCCGAGCTCGCCACCCAGATCAACTCCACGGTCGAGAATATCGGCGCGCGGCGCCTGCACACCGTGATGGAGCGCCTGTTGGAAGAGATCAGCTTCGCCGCCACCGACACGCCGAACGTGACGCTCAGGATCGACGGGCCTTACGTGCGTGCGAAGGTCGAGGAGCTGGCGAAGAACGCGGATTTGAGCAGGTTTATTCTTTAGTTTCTTGCCGATCCACGTAGCGAGGCCCCATCCTTCGACAAGCTCAGGATGAGGCCCGATTTTATGTCCTCATGCTGAGCATGTCGAAGCATGAGGACAATGCGGCCGCCTAGTGATGGACTACCCGCCTGTCTTGCGTGCTTCCTTAAGCCACCTGTTCACTGTCTCATCCGGCAGCTTCGAGATATCGCGCGCGAGAAGGTTGGCGAGCTCGGTGCGCTTGGCGTCGAGCCCCGATGTGTCGACCACCACGCGGGGATGCGACAGGTCGGCCAGGCGCTGCAGCTCCTCGGCGTCGTCCCAGATGATGTTGAAATAGGCGCAGACCTTGCGCACGAAATAGCGGTTGGGCCGGCCGCGCTGGCCGTGCTCGAGCGCCGAGAGATAGGCGGGCGTAACGTCGAGCGCCTTGGCCATCGCCTTCAACTGCACGCCGCGTTCGGCGCGCATGGCGCGCAGCTTTTCGCCGAACGGCGTCACGGCTGCGCCGCGCCTTCGCGCCGGCGCTTCAGATAGACGTAAAGCGCCCCCGCCCCGCCATGCCTGGGCTGCGCCGGCGTGAACGCCAGGATCAGCGGCCTGAGCGTGGTTTCGTTGAGCCAACGCGGCACTTCGGATTTCAGCACCCCGGGTTCTCCCGGTTTCGCGCCGCCCTTGCCGGTCACGACAAGCACGCAGCGCCGCCCCTGCATCGCGGAGCTTTCCAGAAAGCGCCCCAGGGCCCGGTGGGCCCGAACGCGATCCATGCCGTGCAAGTCCAGCTTGCCATCGACCGGCAATTGCCCGCGCCGGAGCTTGTCATGCGTTGATTTATCCAGCCCGGGCGCGCGATCCGCGCGCAGCTCGGGCGCGGGCTTGTTGGTTCCAGGCGGTGGCCCCACCGGGCGCGGCAACGAGGAAGCGCGAGGGATTGCCGGCCGCGGCGGCGCTGCCCCAGGCACTATCGGCGCCGCTCGGCGTTTGGCGAGCGGCGTGATCGATTCCGTCACGCGCTTCCACAGCAGCGCGTCGGCCCCAGGGGGGCTGCCCGGTTTTTTCGGCTTATCGTTCCGTTCCGGCATCCGCGCCATCGTCCACCAGCACGATATGCAAGCGGCGCGGCCCGTGCGCGCCCAACTGCAAGGTCTGTTCGATATCGCCGCTGCGCGACGGGCCGGTGATGAAGTTCACCGTCCGCGGCAGCTTGTCGGCGATCTGCCTTAGCTTCGCCCAGCCGTCCTCGTAGCTGCCGAGGATTTCTTCCGCCCGCACGACAACGACATGCGTCTCGGGCAGGAAATTGAGGGTCGAGGGCGACGCCGGCCCGGACAGCAGCATCAGCGTGCCGGTTTCGGCGATGCCGGCGAAAGCGCCGGTCAAGCCGACTTCATCTTCCGGTTCCGCTTTGCCACGCGCGATCTGCAGCAACGGCTTGGATGCCCAGGGATACGCGTCCAGCTTTTGGTCCGGCGCCATGCGCAGCTTGGGCGGCAGGTTCTGGCTTTTCAGGTAATCGGCGACCGCGCCCGGGACATCGCCGGCCGAGCGCACGCGCGCCAGCGTGGCGAGCGAGAACTCGGCCATTTTGACGAACGCCTCGATCTTCTCCCTGCCCTGCACCCGTCCGCGCTTGGGCACCAGGTTTTGCTTGTGCCCCTTGAGACGCGCCTGGAGCGTGGCGCGCGTGGCGGCGTCCGCCGAACCGTCGCGACCGAGCGCCTTACGGATTCCGGCAAGCATATCGTCGCGCGCGTTCATCGGCTGCGCTCCGCCCAAAGCTGGTGGAAGGTCTTGCCTTCGGGCGCAGGCATGTCGCGGAACTCGGTCCAGCCGCCGGCCAACGGCAGGTTGGCGAAATTGCCGCGGCGCTTGCCCAGCCGCCCGAGCACCGCCATCGCGGGCCGGGTCAGCGCGCGATAGAGCCGCGGACGGCGGGCGGCGAAAGCCCAGGCGGCGAGCCCCCAGCGCGCGATGGCGGGCGATAGCTTCGCCTCGTATTCGCGCTCGCGCCAATGCCGCATCATCTTGGGCAGCGGGATTTTCATCGGGCAGACGCTTTCGCATTTGCCGCAGAAGGTGGACGCGTTAGGCAACGCGCCGGCCTGGTCGACGCCGATCAGCCCGGGCGTCAGCACCGATCCCATCGGCCCGGGATAAACCCAGCCATAGGCATGCCCGCCCACGGCGTTGTAGACCGGGCAGTGGTTCAGGCATGCCGAGCAGCGGATGCAGCGCAGCATGTCCTGGAACTCGGTGCCCAGCATCGAAATGCGGCCGTTGTCCAGGATCACGACGTGGTACTGCGCCGGCCCGTCCGGGTCCGCCCTGCGGCGCGGGCCGGTGGAGACGGTGGTGTAGACGGAAAACTCTTGCCCGGTGGCCGAGCGCGCCAGAAGGCGCAGGATGGTCGAGGCGTCCTCCAGCGTCGGCACCAGCTTTTCCGGCGTCGCCAGCACGATATGCATTTTCGGCAGGAGCTGCGTAAGGTCGCCGTTGCCTTCGTTGGTGACGATGATCGACGAGCCGGTTTCGGCGACTAGGAAATTGGCGCCGGTGATGCCGGCATCCGCCTTCAAGAACTTGCCGCGCAATATGCCGCGCGCTTCCTCCAGCATCTCGCGCGGCTCGGTCAGAAGGCGCGTCTTGCCATAGGCGGCGTGCTTTTCCAGGAACGTGTCGGCCACCTGTTCCTTGGTGACGTGGATGGCGGGCGCGATGATGTGGCTGGGCGGCTCGCCGCGCAGCTGGATGATGTATTCGCCCAGATCGGTTTCCACGGGCTCGATGCCGTTCCGTTCGAGAAACGGGTTCAGCGCGATTTCCTCGCCGATCATCGTCTTGCCGCGCGTCACGCTACGCGCGCCGACCGAGCGGCATAGGTCCAGGATCGTGCGCCGCGCTTCTTCCGGCGTGCGGCACCAATGCATGTGGCCGCCCGATTCCATCACCTTCGCCTCGTAGGCTTCGAGATAGAAATCGAGATGCTTGAGGGTATGGTCCTTGATGTCGCGCGCCTGGTCGCGCAACGCCTCGAACTCGGGCAGGCGGGCCACGGCCTCCGCGCGCTTTTGCGTGAAGCCCAGATAGCCCATCGCGCGCTGTAGGGTTTCGTTGCGCAGCGCGGCGCTGGCGTTTTGCTTGAAGTTGCGGCTGGTGGGCGCTTCGGCGAAGCTCACGGCGCTACTTCTTCGCTTGCCCGATCGGCGGCAGGTCCTGGGTCATGCCGGCCAGCACCTCGGCCACGTGGCGGCATTCGAGGTCGACGCCCGCGCGCGTGGCCTTGCCCGCCATATTCAGCAGGCAACCCAGATCGCCCGCCAGCAGCGTACCGGCGCCGGTTTTGGCCGCGTCGGCGATTTTGTCCGACACCATGCGGTTGGATATTTCCGGATATTTAACGCAGAACGTGCCGCCGAAGCCGCAGCAAATCTCCGCGCCCGGCAGCTCCTTCAGCGTCAGGCCCGCGACGCCGTTCAGCAACGCGCGCGGCTGGTGCTTCACGCCCAGTTCGCGCAAGCCCGAGCAGGAATCGTGATAGGTCACCGTGCCGTCGTAACGCGCCTGCACGTTCTTGACATGCAACACGTCGACCAGGAACGAGACCAGTTCGTGGGTCCGTTCGGCGAGGTTTCTGGCGCGCGCCTCATACGCCGCGTCGCCGGCAAAAAGCTGCGGGTAATGCTCGCGGATCATCCCGGCGCAGGAGCCCGACGGCGCCACGACGTAGTCGAAGCCCTCGAACGCGTCGACGATGCCACGCGCGACGGCCTTGGCGTCCCTGCGGTCGCCCGAGTTATAGGCGGGCTGGCCGCAGCAGATTTGCGAGGCCGGCGCCTCGACCGTGCAGCCCGCGTCTTGCAGCAGCTTCACCGCCGCGAAGCCGATCGAGGGCCGGAATAGATCGACCAGGCAGGTGACGAACAAGCCGACCTTGGGGCTTCTCAGCGGCGTCTTGGGCGGTGATTTTTCCTGCATTTAAAGCCGTCTCCCGGCCCGGAACATGGCGGCAAGGGCCAGGGATGGCAAGCGCCGCGAAGCCGCCCCGAAGGGGGCTATTTCGCCGGCGCGGGCGTTCCTTTGCAGTCCAGGGCGGCGGTACGGGATACGGCCTTCATCGTGAACGACGCGCTGCCCAGGACATCGAAGTAATAGAGATCGTCCTTCTTGTCGCGCAGGGCAAGTTCGTGCCGTTCAAGCGCGCCGTCGCAACGGCGAATGGAAACATAATCGAAAGGGTAACCTTTCTTGGGGAGGCGATCGTGCATATCCTTTAGTGCGGCGATCCGGTCTGGCGCCGACCATTCGGCGGCCTCCGCCCATGGCGACACGATCCATTCGTCGACGAAGTCGCGGGGAAATTCGGCGACCGGCTGGATTCGCTTGACGTTGTCGCCGGACACGCTGAACCGCTTGACCCACGGACGATTGTGGACATCGACGTCAATACTGCCGCCGTGAAACGTCAGCGTGAACGCGCTCTGCTGGGCCTGCAAAGCGCCATAGTCGTCGCCGTCGAGGTAAATTATGGCGTTATCTGAAAATATTTCCCTTGGCTCGACGCTGCCGGGTACGGGGCGCAGCACCGAATACAGAATTCCGCGCCAATTCGACGTGCACCAGGGCGAGATATGCTTTGTTACGACATACCAGTTACCGAATTTATCGGGAGGCGAGATCGCGTGACCGAAGCTCCAAAATGCCCCCGACACTTCCTTGTATGGCTTGCTTTGCCAGCGCAGAATTTCCCTCCAAACGTTGTTTTCAAGAGTGAAAATCAAAAACACGCTGTCGCTGCCGCACCGAATGGTGAAGCTGGCCGTTACGGCAATGAGCTTTTGTTGATCGCCAGTACGTTCCACATGGAACTCAAGCAGATGTCCGTGCCCATAAAGGGAGGGTTCTGAAAAATTGCTCTTCCTTGTAGGCCGGCCATGTAAGATCGTGGCGCTCGGCAGAGCGTTCAAGTCTTGCTCGATCTTCTGCGCTTGTGAATCAGAGGCGGCGCAGCGCATATACGCAATGACAAGGTCGCCCAAACGCCTTTTTAGTAGAGCAATTCCCTGCTGGGCTTCAGGAGAGATGTCGAGATCGAGCTTATGCGGCACGGGCAAGTCGAGTAACGCTGCGCGGGCAGCATCGAACTGAGCGGCGGCGCGGGAAATGTCCTCTTTCATACAGATAGCTACCTGCGCAGCGGCGATCTGTGCGTTGAAGAGTAATAGGATGACTACATACGCTAGCAACTTCATGTCATTGACCTCGCGCGAGAAGTAAGCTTCTCGACGAAGTCGAGTCGCCAATCATGCGCCTACCGGGCATCGGGTATGAAAATGAGATCACGGCGAAGCTACTTAAGCATCGGATTTCATTCCTCTCGTTGAGGAAGCATTCCATTGGCTGTTTGCCACAGTGGTAGTCTCAACCGCACACCGTTGATTACTTCCAATACTTTTCCGCGCCAAGCGGGATCGCCCAGAGGTGGTCGACGACTGTTGTATGCACCCAGCCGATCTCCACCGAGCCTAGGGCCGTAGACATTCCGATTGTCAATTAGCAGACGATCCACGAATTTTTCGGCATCACTCCCTACGTCTTGAACCCGCAGTCCATGGTCCTTGCCCCATTGCTCCCAAGCTGCATCGACCGATGAAAATGTCGTTGGGTTCACTCCGTCGGGTGTCTGCCCAAACGGATTGTTGAGTTGCGTCGCTAATCTGCTTGTGCCCCAGAGAGACTCATGTGCCGACAAACCGAGAATGAGCGATGGATCCACGCCAAACTGTCTTCCGATCTTCGCCACTGGTTCATAGTGTCGATTGAAGAAATCGTTGAACTTCGGGTCTTGCATGGGATTCGCGATCGTTGACCTTCTTTTCCCACTTGAACCACCCGAACTTTGTGCCAGCAAAGATTGGCCGATTTGCGGCGACGGTTCGCCGGATTGTTGGCCGGCGTCGGCTTGCGCATCGCTCGCCGCCATGCGCGCCAGAACGTCTTCCACGGTCGCATGCTCGTCCGGCGACGGGACCACGGCGGCGAAGCGCGGCGCGTCGCCGTCCGGCGCGGGCAGCGGTGCCCGGCCTTTGGGATTGTCTTGCAGCAGCCAGAGCACGTTGGCGATACGTTCGTGATCGGAAACGGGCTCGGGAAACGGCAGGCCGGAAACTCTTAAATCGAAGGGCTGGTCGGCAGAAAATCGAATCATGGTTGATCCATCCGTGCGATACAATGTATGAATAAACGATACAACATGGATTGACGGCGGTCAATACTTTTCTCGCGTTCTGGACGGCAACAATTATTCGGCCGCCGCCCTGGGCAGCAGCAGGTAATAGCTTCCCGGGCTGCGCATTCTGCCGGCCTGTTCCAGCGCCGCCTCGCCCGCGCCGAAGAAAATATCGCCGCGCACCGGGCCCTGGATCGCGCCGCCGGCGTCCTGCGCCAGCATCAGCCGGCGCAGCGGCTTGCCGTCGGGCGTCGCGGTGTCGAGCCACAGCGGGATGCCCAGGGGAACGAAGCGCCGGTCCACCGCCAGGCTGCGTCCGGGCGTAAGCGCCACGCCGTCCGCGCCCAAAGGTCCGTCGCCCATGATCTCGCGGAAAAAAACATAGCGCGGGTTGCGTTGCATCAGCTCGCGCGCCTCGGCCGGGTTGGCGCGCAGCCAGTCGCGCACCGCCTGCATCGACATGCGCTCGCGCGGAATCTTGCCGGCGTCGATCAGCAGGCGGCCGATGGCGACGAAGCCGAGCCCGTTATGCCCGGCGAAGCCCACGCGCACCGCGCCGCCGTCGGGCAGCGTCACGCGGCCCGAGCCCTGCACATGGAGAAAAAACGCGTCGACCGCGTCGTCGACGAACAGGATTTCCAGCCCCTTGCCGCCGAGCAATCCGTTATCGATCGCCGCGCGGTCGGGATAGGCGCGCAAGCGCCCGTTTTCGACCCGGCCCGCGATGGTGCGGCCTTTCAAATCCACCGCGAACTGGCCCAGGTCGATCTGCACCAGGTCGGGCGGCGCGGCGTAGAGCGGCACGGTGAATTTGCCGCCCGCCTGGCGGGCGCCGCGCAATTCGGGTTCGTAATAGCCGGTGAACAATCCCGTGGCGTCGCCGTTGTTCGCGGCGCGATAGGGCGCGAACCATTTCTCGACGAAAGCGCGCGCCGCTGCGGCGTCGGGTTTCGCCGGCAGGGCCGCGCAGATCGCGCGCCACTCGGCCACGGTGCCGGCGCGTTTCAGATCGGGGTCGATCGGCCGCTCGGGTTTTTGCCCGTCGAGCCTGGCGCAGGACCGCGCCAAGGCCGGCAGGGCCTGGCCGACGTCATCGGCACCCCACCCCGGAAGCCCGCTGTAGGCGACGGGCGTGAGCGTCAACCGTTCGGCCGGTTTCTCCGGCGGCTTTCCGGGTGCGACGGAAGCGATTTGAACCGGAAACCAATAGCGCCCGGCGATGAGCCCCAACGCCCCGCCGAGGACCAGCGCCGCGAGCGGCAGCGCCGCCGCGAGCGCGGCCGGCCTATCGAAGCGGATTTTACCGAAAGCGCCGCTAATGCGCGGTGCCCGTTGCCACCAATTGCCAGTTCGGATCGGTGGCGCGGGTGTTGCGCGCGAAGGTCCACAGGTCGATCACTTCCGTCACGGCGGTGGATTGGCCGGGCAGCGCCCCGCCGTTCTTGTCGCGCAGCACGTTGGTCTGCTCGCTGACGAATTTCACGGTGATGCTGGCGGTGCGCCCGTCCATCCGCGCTTCGGCGATATCGGCCGAACGGATGCGCAGGATCGCGTTTTCCAGATTCTCGCCGTCGCGCTCGCGCTTTTCGATTTCGCTGGCGAAGTTCGCGTACACCTCGTCGCTCAACAGCGGGCGCAACACGGCGCGGTCGCCGGCGGCGAAGGCGCCGATGATCGCCTCGAACGCGGCGCGCGCGCCGTTCAGGAATTGCTGCTCGTCGAAGCGGGGCTCGACGGCGTGGATCTGGGTCAGGCCCGCAGCCACCGGATCGGCGCTTGCGGCCGCGCGGTCGGGCAGCGCGGCGACGTTGCCGGGATCGCGGGCCGGCGCGGGCGGTTGCGGCTGGGTGAAGGGATCGGCGCGCGGGCGCTCGGTCCCGGTGCGCTTGCCCAGCACCGCGCGCAGGCGCAGCACCAGGAACAACGCGACCATGGCGAACAACACGATGTCGATGAACTGAAAATCGCCCATGCTCGCCTGTCTCCACCGGGTCTAGCGCGGCGCCGCGGACGGCGCCGATGCGCGGGCATTCTATGCCGATCTTAAGGGCTCAACTGGACCCGTCGGCAGGGTTGGGCTACATCGTCCCCGGGGTGCTCGAGCGCCTATTGCTTTAAGGCTGGACGCCGGCCCGCCATATCGCTGAAGTCGCGCGGCGCCCAGGCCCCTGTTTACATAGTGCCAGCCCGGGGAAAGAGCAAGCATGCCTCTTTTGCTGCTATTCGTTTTCGTTGTGTTCGCGGAGCTTGCCGTTTTCGTGGCGGTGGGCCGGGCCATCGGCGTGGCGGCGACGCTGGCGCTGACCGCGGCGGCGATGCTGGCGGGCGTCATGCTGGTGCGGCTGTTGGGCGTGGACGCGCTGCGGCGGGCCGAAGCCAGCCTGGCGCGCGGCGAAAGTCCCGTGGGCGCGGTGTTCGACGCCGCCGCTGTGGCGCTGGCCGGGGTGCTGCTTATCGTGCCCGGATTTTTAAGCGACGGCCTGGCGCTGATGCTGCTGATCCGGCCGCTGCGCAATTTCATCGGCGCCGTCCTGTGGCGGCGGTTGCAGGCCTCGCCCAACGTCAGGGTGTGGCGGACGCAACAAGGCGATACGGTGGTCGAGGGCGAGTACGTGGAAATCAAGACCGACCGCCGCCTGCCGCCGCGCAGACCGCCCGACCGGCCGGCCGGCACCGGCGGCGGTTGAGCCGCCGGACGATCCGTGATAGCCCAAGCGCGGCTCGGACTGGGGCGGCCTGGCGGTTTCATTAAGCAACGACGGATTCTTCCATGAGCGATCAAGGAAATGGCGGCGCCGCGGCCGCGCAAGCGGCGCAGGCGCCGCTGCTGGTGAACGCGCAATACATCAAGGACCTTTCTTTCGAGCTGCCGAACGCGCCGGAAATTCTGCGCCGCCTGAACCAACAGCCGCAGATTCAGGTGAACGTCAACGTGCAGGCGCGCAACCTTGGCAGCGACGTCTACGAAGTCACGCTTATGCTGAACGCCGAGGCCAAGCTTGGCGAGGAGCCGCTGTTCATCGTCGAGCTGGAATACGCCGGCGTGTTCACCGCCAAGGCGACGGACGAGGATGCGCTGAAACCTCTGTTGCTGATCGAGGCGCCGCGGCTGCTGTTTCCATTCGCGCGCGCGGTGATCTCGACACTGACGCGCGAAGCCGGATTGCCGCCGATGCTGATCCAGCCGATCGACTTCGTCGAGCTCTATCGCCGCCAGGCGCAGGCTCCGGCCCAGGCCTGAGCCGTCATTTCCGCCAGATCGCGTCCGCCAGTCCGGCCACGAAAGCTTCGTGCGCCGCGGCCTCTTGCGCTGTGGGCGCGTGCGGCGGGCGCAGCTGACGCGCCTGACGCCGCGCGAGCGAACCGGCGATCGCCGCCTGCGACGAAGCGGCGGCGTTCGAGGCCGCCAATTCCAGCCCGGGCTGCCTTCCGCCGATCAGCTCGATATAGACCTGGGCCAGCAGCGCGGCGTCCAGCAGCGCGCCGTGTTTTTCGCGCTGGGTATTGTCGATGGAAAAACGCTTGCATAGCGCGTCGAGGCTGGCCGGAGCGCCGGGAAACCGCCGCCGCGCCATCCCCACCGTGTCCACCACCCGCATGAAGGGCAAAGCCGGTCTTCCAACCAGCGCCAGTTCCGCGTTGATGAATTTCAGGTCGAACTCGGCGTTGTGCATGATCAGCGGATCGTCCGATATGAATTCCAGCAATTGCCCGGCGATGGCCCCGAATTCCGGCTTGTCGGCAAGGAACTCGGCGCTAAGCCCGTGGATGTCGAACGCCTCCGGCGGCATGTCGCGGCACGGGTTCAAATAAGTCTGGAACGCGCGCCCGGTCGGGATGTGGTTCATCAGCTCGACGCACGCCACCTCGACCACCCGATGGCCCTGGGCGGGGTCCAGGCCCGTCGTTTCGGTGTCGACCACCAATTCACGCATGTCCGATGCCCTTTGCCGTCCAGGTTAGAGTGGCGCCCGGCCGCCATTTGCGGCCGCGCCGGGACTTGAGCGCCGCGACGATGCGCGACAACTGCCGCCATGTCGCGCGCTTGGTCAATCCCGTTTGCACCACGAAATCCGCCCGGCGGCGTTTTTCCGCATCGGACATTTGGCGCCGAAGAACGCCGGCGAGCTTGTCGCCGGTCATTCCGGCGCGGGAAAGAACGCGCGCGCGTTGCGCCATCGCCGGTGCGCTGACCACGGCCACGGCGTCGCATCGCGCCTGGCCTTCAGTCTCGTACAGCAGCGGGATGTTCAGCGCCACGGCGGGAACCCGCCTGCGCGCGCAAGCGCAAAGAAACCGCGTTTCCTCGCTGCGCACCAGGGGATGCAGGATCGTCTCGAGCCGCCGCAAGGCGGTTGAATCGGCGAACACGACAGCGCCGAGCTTCTTTCGGTCCACCGCGCCGCCGGTCACCGTGCCGGGAAACGCGGCGCCGATCGCCGCTACAGCCGCGCCGCCGCTTCCGGTCAGGCGGTGGACCGCGACGTCGGCGTCGTGCACCGGCACGCCCATGCGCCTCAGCATCGCCGCCGCCGTGCTTTTGCCCATGCCGATCGAGCCTGTCAGGCCCAAAATCACCATCCCGCCATCAGCCTTCCAGCACGGCACGGCGCAGCGCTTCGTCCACCGCCGGCTCGACCCCGAACCAGGCGGCGAAGCCAGGCCGCGCCTGATGCAGCAGCATGCCGATGCCGTCCACCGCCGTGTTGCCGCGCTCGCGCGCCCGGTGCAACAGGTCGGTTTCCAGCGGCACGTAGACGATGTCGTTGACCACCGCGTTCAGCGGCAGCTTGTCGAGCGAAAGGTCCAAAGGCGGCTGGCCGGTCATGCCGAGCGTGGTGGTGTTGACCAGCAGCGCCGCGTCGCCCAGCGTGGCCGCGCGCGATTCCCAGGGCATGACGCGCACCGGTCCGCCGATGCTCTTGGCCAGCGCCTCGGCGCGCGCGACGTTGCGGTTCACCACCCTGACCTGCGGCGCGCCCACGTCGATCAACGCCGCAACCACCGCCCGCGCGGCGCCGCCCGCGCCCAGCACCACGGCCGGGCCGGCATTGACGCGCCAGCCCGGCGCGCGCTGCTGCAGGTTGGCGAGAAACCCGTGCGCGTCGGTGTTCATGCCGTGGATCGTGCCGTCGGGCAGAACGACCAGCGTGTTCACGGCGCCGATCCGCCGCGCCACCATGTCCGCCTCGTCGGCCGTGGCAAGCGCCGTTTCCTTGTGCGGCACGGTGACGTTGCATCCCGCGAAGCCGAGGGCCGGCAGCGCCCGGATCGCCTGGACCGCATGTTCGGGCCTTACCGCAAGCGGTACATAGGCGCCGTCGATGCGGTGCCGCTCCAGCCAGAAGCCGTGCAGGCGCGGCGAACGCGAATGCCCGACCGGCCAGCCCATGACCCCCGCCAGCTTCGCCTTGCCGGTGAGCCTCATGTCCGCACCGCGCCTTGGCCGCGCAGGAAATCGAGCAGCGGCAGCAGCGGCAGCCCAAGTATCGCGAAGAAGTCGCCGTCGATCCGCGCGAAGAGCTGCACCCCCGGTCCCTCCAGCCGGTAGCAGCCGACCACGTCCAGCGCCTCGGCGCCGGCGGATTTGAGATAGTCGTCCAGGAAGTCCTCGCTGAAGTCGCGCATCCAAAGCCGGGTGCGCTCGCCATGGCGCCACAGCCGTGCTCCGTCGCGCATCACGCACACGGCGCTGTGCAGGTCGTGCCGCTTGCCGCGCAAGGCGCGAAGTTGCGCGCGCGCCTCGTCCATGTCGCGGGGCTTGTCGTACCAGACGCCGTCGCATTCCAGCATCTGGTCCGCGCCCACCACCAGCGCGCCCGCGTGCCGGCGCGACACGCGCGCGGCCTTGAGTTCCGCCAGCGTTTCCGCCGCGCGCGCCGCGTTAGCGCCCCCGGAGCGCAGCGACGATTTGATCTCGGCTTCGTCGATTTGCGCCGGCTCCGTGTGCGCCGGCACGCCGGCGCGCCGCAAGACCTCGGCGCGCGTCCGGCTGGCCGAGGCGAGCCACAGCACTGCCGCGCCGGCGGTGGCGGTCATTGCGCCTGCTCGCGGTGCTGCTGGACGATCTGCATGATCGCGGCCGCGGTTTCTTCGATCGAGCGGCGGGTCACGTCGATCGCGGGCCAGTTCTGCCGCGCGTAGAGCCGTCGCGCCGACGCCATTTCCTTTTTCACCACTTCAAGATCGGTATAGTCCGTCTCTTCGTCCTGGTTCAGCATGCGCACGCGGTTGCGCCGCACCTGCACCAGCCGGCTTGGGTCCTTGGTCAATCCCACCACCACGGGCCCTTTCAGGTTGAGCAGCTCGGGCGGCGGCGCGCTGGTGGGAACCAGCGGCACGTTGGCGGCCTTGATGCCGCGATTGGCCAGGTATTGGCAGGTCGGCGTTTTGGAGGTGCGCGAGACGCCCACCAGCACCACGTCGGCCTGCGCCAGGGTTTCCAGCATTTGCCCGTCGTCATGCGCGATGGCGAAATGCATGGCATCGATGCGGTCGAAATAATGCGCGTCCATCAGATGCTGCCGGCCGGGCTGGCCGCGCGCCTCAAGCCCAAGATAGGCGCCCAAACCCATGAATACGGGATCGAGCACCGAGATGCAGGGAAGCTGCAGCTTGCGGCAGGCGTCATGCAGGCTTTGACGGAACGTCGAGTTCACCAACGTATACAGGACGATACCGGGATGGGCGGCGATCGCCGCCAGTACCCGGTCCATCTGACCCTGGGTGCGGGTCATCGGCCAGACATGCTCGACCGGCTCGATTCCCTCGAACTGCGACAGGCAGGCGCGTGCGACGCTGTGCAAGGTTTCGCCGGTGGCGTCGGAAACGAGGTGCAGGTGAAAGGATTTCATCAAACGAAAGACCGGAGCATGGATTAAAGACTGTGTGCTAACGCGGTATGACGATTGTGGCTATATTCGACCCCTGTGTTTCCCGACGCAACCGTTAACCGTGCCCAGGGTTTGATCGGCGAAGCACATTCCGTTCACCGAACGGAACTCAACAATAAAAGCCTTTCATCCACCTAATTCACTTGATTTAATCCACATTTTTAACGGCGAAAAATGGCGCTTTCGAAACTATGTCTACGTAATACTCCACAATTCACAGGATATCCCCGCTGACCGGAGTCGGTATCGCCAACCGCGGAGAGCGCGGGGATACCCGCGTTACACATGCCCAACAACCTCTACTACAATTCTTTCTAATAGAAAGAATGTTAAGAGAAGAGGGATGGATAACGCGAAATCCAACGCGAATATCGAGGATCGCGGTGCGATGCCGGCCAAGCGATTACTGCGGGTCCTAGCCGGCGGTAGCGTCGCGCCCCCGCCCGTCTGGTTGATGCGCCAGGCAGGACGCTACTTGCCGGAATACCGGGCGCTAAGGTCCAAGGCGAAGACATTCCTGGATTTATGCTTTTCGCCCGATCTGGCGGCTGAAATCACGCTACAGCCCGTTCGGCGTTTCGATCTGGATGCGGCGATCCTGTTTTCGGACATTCTGGTGGTGCCGTATGCGCTGGGACGGCGTGTCGGGTTCGTGGAAGGTGAAGGACCCAAACTCGATCCGATCCAGCCGACCGACCTGGGTAAGCTGAACGGCGATGGAGTCTGTACGCGCCTAGCGCCGGTGTTCGAGACCATTCGGTCCGTGCGACGCGGATTGCCGGCGTCGACGGCCTTGATCGGATTCGCGGGCGCGCCATGGACGGTCGCGACCTATATGATCGAAGGGCGGTCGGGCAACGATTTTTCCGCGAGCAAGAGTTTCGCCCTTGCCGATGCGAAAAATTTCGCCAAGCTGATCGAGGTACTGGTCGAAGCCACGTCGGATTACCTTACGGCGCAAATCGACGCGGGCGCCGAAGCGCTGCAACTGTTCGACAGCTGGGCCGGCGTGCTGGGCGAGCCCGAATTCCGACGTTGGGTGATCGAACCGACGCGCTCGATCGTCGCGCGGGTGAAGAAAAAGAACCCCGATGTGCCGATCATCGGTTTTCCGCGTGGCGCGGGGATGCTCTATGCCGACTACGCCCGCGAAACCGGCGTCAACGCGCTGAGTCTCGACCCGGGCGTGCCGCTGGTTCTTGCCCGGGCATTGCAGGCGCGGCTTCCGGTCCAGGGCAATCTGGATCCGCAAATTCTGGTCGCGGGCGGCGACGCGATGCGCCGGGGAGTCGAAACGATCCTTGCCGCGCTCGGCGAAGGCCCGTTCGTGTTCAATCTTGGACACGGCATCGTGCCGGAAACGCCGCCCGAGCATGTGGCGGAGCTGGTGCGGATCGTGCGCGGAGCTGCGGCTGCATGAACACCGGCCGGCGCATCGCGGTCGTGCTGATGAATCTGGGGGGGCCGGATTCGTTGCAGGCCGTGCGTCCGTTCCTGGTCAATCTGTTCAACGATCCGGCGATCCTGGAGCTGCCGCAGCCCCTGCGCTGGCTGCTGGCGCAGTTGATCGCGCGACGCCGCGAGAAACCGGCGCGTGAAAACTATGCCAAGATCGGCGGCGCGTCGCCGTTGCTGGCGAACACGCGGGCGCAGGCGCAAGCCCTGGAAGCGGCGCTGAGCGGCGAAGGCGAAACCAAAGTCTTCACCGCCATGCGCTATTGGCATCCCATGACCGAGGAAACCGCGCGCGCTGTCGCGAGTTTCGATCCCCACGCGATCGTGCTGCTGCCGCTTTACCCGCAATTCTCGGGCACCACGTCGGGGTCGTCGCTGCGACGCTGGCGCGAAGCGGCAGGAGCCGCGGGCATCGACGTATCGACCCACGCCGTGTGCTGCTATCCCGACGAGCCGGGCTTCGTTGCCGCCGCCGCCCAAGCGATCGACACGGCGCTGCGCCAGGCGAAACTGTCGGGCGCGCCGCGGCTGCTGCTGTCGGCGCATGGCTTGCCGCAAAAGACGGTGGATCGAGGCGATCCGTACCAGCACCAAGTCGAGCGCAGTGCTGCGGCGATCATAGAAGCTTTGAAACGCCGTGATCCGGCCTGGTCGGAGCTGGACCATGTGGTGTGCTACCAAAGTCGCGTCGGACCGCTGACGTGGTTGCAGCCCTACACGGACGCCGAGATCGTTCGCGCCGCGCGCGACCGGCGCGCCATCGCGCTGTTTCCCATCGCCTTCGTCAGCGAGCATTCCGAAACGCTGGTCGAGCTGGATATCGACTACCGGCGTTTGGCGGAAGCCGAGCGCGCGCCCGCCTATGTCCGCGTCCCGACCGTAGGTACCGAGGCTGCGTTCATCGACGGTCTTGCCAACCTTGTGCGCGCGGCGGTGCGGCGCCCGCCCGCAATCGCATCGGCCGCCGGCGCGCGGATCTGTCCGGCGGGCCTCGCGCGCTGCGCGATGCAGGCCGTCGCGCCATGACCGCGTTCGTTTCTCAGTGGCACGCCTGGATCAAGGCGCTGCACATCGTGGCCGTGATGGCATGGATGGCGGGGATGCTGTATCTGCCGCGCCTCTACGTCTATCACGCCGCGGCCAAGCCGGGCACGGAGCTGTCGGAGACGCTGAAGGTGATGGAGCGACGCCTGCTGCGCGCGATCGTCAATCCGGCGATGATCGCCGCCTTCATCTCCGGCGGCATGCTGCTGACGGTTCAGGATTGGGGCCGTGGCTGGCTCTACGTCAAATTGGCGCTGGTAGTCGCCATGAGCGTGCTGCACCACCTCTACGCAACTTGGCGCAAGGATTTCGAGCAGGACCGCAACACCCGCCCCCCGCGCTTCTACCGCATCGCCAACGAGATACCCACGCTGCTGCTGATCGCCATCGTATTTTTGGCGGTAATCAAGCCGTTCTGAGCCATTTTCGCCAAACCGCTTGACGGCAGCGGAGGATTGGGCGATTTTGGGCGGGTCGGCGGTTCTCGCCGGACATTTCCTTGCAACACCGCGTCTTGCCCGCCCCAGCCAGGGCCAGGGCATTCAAGCCAAAAGACCAAGCCGCGGCGGCGATTCCCCCAACCCTTCACCAACCGGCGCCCACCATGAATCTCAAGGAACTCAAAACCAAGACCCCGGCCGAGCTTCTCGCTTTCGCCGAGCAGCTGCAGATCGAGAACGCCAGCACGCTGCGCAAGCAGGACATGATGTTCGCGATCCTGAAGCAGCTCGCCGACAACGACCAGGCGATCTACGGCGACGGCGTGCTGGAGATATTGTCCGACGGGTTCGGTTTCCTGCGCTCACCCGAGGCCAACTACCTGCCCGGCCCGGACGACATCTACGTGTCCCCAAGCCAGGTCAGGCGTTTCGGCCTGCGTACCGGCGACACCGTGGACGGCCAGATCCGTTCGCCCAAGGACGGTGAGCGCTATTTCGCGCTGCTGAAGGTCAACAACATCAACTTCGAACCGCCGGACAACGTGCGGCACCGCATCAACTTCGACAACCTGACGCCGCTGTATCCCGAGGAGATGCTGCGGCTGGAGCTGGAGCCGGGCACCGCGGGACCGCCGCAGTATCGCAGCAAATCGAAGATCGCGGCCAACGAAATGCCCGAGATGCAGGAACGGCAGGAAAAGGAAAAACCGGCCAAGGGAAAGTCGAAAGCCAACGGCGACGGAGATACGTTGAGCCTGCCGGGCAAGCCCACGACCAAGGGCACGTCGGACATCCGCCACGACCTGTCCACGCGCGTGATCGACCTGATCGCGCCGCAGGGCAAGGGCCAGCGCGGCCTGATCGTGGCGCCACCGCGCACCGGCAAGACCGTGCTGCTGCAGAACATGGCGCACGCCATCGCGGTCAACCATCCCGAGGTGTTCCTGATCGTGCTGCTGATCGACGAGCGCCCGGAGGAAGTGACCGACATGACGCGCTCGGTCAAGGGCGAGGTGGTCAGCTCGACCTTCGACGAGCCGGCCTCGCGCCACGTGGCGGTGGCCGAGATGGTGATCGAAAAGGCCAAGCGCCTGGTCGAGCACCGGCGCGACGTGGTGATCCTGCTGGATTCGATCACGCGCCTGGCGCGCGCCTACAACACCGTGGTGCCGAGCTCGGGCAAGGTTTTGACCGGCGGCGTGGACGCCAACGCGCTGCAGCGCCCCAAGCGGTTTTTCGGCGCGGCGCGCAATATCGAGGAAGGCGGCAGCCTGACCATCATCGCGACCGCGCTGATCGACACCGGCAGCCGCATGGACGAGGTGATCTTCGAGGAGTTCAAGGGCACCGGCAACTCGGAGATCATCCTCGACCGCAAGCTTTCCGACAAACGCACCTTCCCGGCGATCGACATCACCAAGTCGGGCACGCGCAAGGAAGAGCTGCTGGTGGAAAAGAGCGTGCTGTCGAAGATGTGGGTGCTGCGCCGCATCCTGATGCCGATGGGCACGGTGGACGCGATGGAATTTCTGCTGGACAAGCTGAAGCACAGCAAGACCAACAACGACTTCTTCCAGGCGATGAATCAGTAGCTGTAAGCCGTCAGCGATCAGCTTTCAGCCATCAGCCGGACGCATTCCGGCTGACCGCTGACCGCTGACCGCTGACCGCTGATAGCTGACGGCGCTTCGCTACGGCAGCAGCACCGTCGATCCAGTGGTCTTGCGCGCTTCCAGGTCGCGATGCGCCTGGGCCGCCTCGGCCAGCGGATAGGTCTGGTTGATCGCGATTTTCACCTTCCTGGCCTTGACCACGGCGAACAGGTCGCTGGCCGCTTTCACCAGGTCCTCGCGCTTGGCGGTGTAGGTCATCAGCGTCGGCCGGGTGACATAGAGCGAACCTTTCTGCGACAGGATGCCGAGATTGACCGGCGGCACCGGGCCCGAAGCGTTGCCATAGGCAACCATCAGCCCCAGCGGCCTGAGGCAATCCAGCGAGTCGTTGAACGTGTCCTTGCCGATGCCGTCATAGACCACCGGGACGCCCGCGCCCTTGGTCAGCTCCTTCACCTTGTCCGCGAGCTTGCCTTGGCCCAGTACGATCACGTCCTTGCAGCCCGCCTTTTTCGCGGCGGCGACTTTGGCCTCGCTGCCGACCGTGCCGATGACCCGCGCGCCCAGCGCCTTGCCCCATTGCGACAGGATCTGCCCCACCCCGCCGGCGGCGGCATGGACCAGGATCGTGTCGCCCTTTTTCACGACGTAGGTCCGGCGCAGCAAATACCAGGCGGTCATGCCCTTCAGCATCATCGCGGCGGCGACGCGGTCGTCCACGCCCTTGGGTATTTTCACCACGCGGTCGGCGGGACGCAGGCAGCGTTCGCTGTACGAGCCGATCGGCGCGGCATAGGCGACGTGATCGCCCGGCTTGAACTCCTTCACCTTCGGCCCGACCGCCTCGACCACCCCCGCCCCTTCCATGCCGAGGGTCAGCGGCAGCGGCATGGGGTAAAGGCCCGAGCGGTGATAGGTGTCGATGTAGTTCAGCCCCACCGCCGTGCTGCGCACCAGCACCTGGCCGGGGCCGGGCGCCGGCAGTTCGACGTCTTCCCAGCGCATCACTTCGGGCCCGCCGGTTTCGTGGATACGGATCGCCTTGACCATGGCTCGGATTACTCCCCTAGAGCTTCGCGTTGCGTTCAGCCGAGATGTTTTTTGAAGAACTCGGACGTGCGTTGATCGGCTTTCCCGGCGGCGGCGGCGTTCCAGTGCTGGCCGCCGACCCGCGCGAAGGCGTGATCCACGCCCGGATAGGAATGGATGGCGACGTGCTTGTTGCCGGCAAGGCCGTCCTTGATTTTCTTCTGCGCCTCGGGCGGCACGAACTTATCCTGCTCGGCGACATGCATCAGCAGGGGCTTGGCGATCTTGCCGGCCTCGCCCAGGATTCCCTCGATGCCCACGCCGTAATAGCTGACGTTGCCATCCGCCGAAGAGCGCGTGGCCATCAGATAGGCCAGTTTTCCGCCCAGGCAATAGCCGACCGTGCCGGCCTTGCCGCTGCAGCCCTCGGTCTTGCGCAGAACGTCCAGGCTCGCCTTCAGGTCCTCGACGCCCTTGTCGACGTTGAAGCCGTTGAACAGCTCGAACGCGCGTTTCCATTCGGCGTCGGTCTTGTCGGTGATCTGGATGCCCGGCTGCTGGCGCCAGAACAGATCGGGGCACAGCGCCACGTAGCCGGCCTTGGCGAAGCCGTCGGTCAGATCGCGCATCACCTGGTTGACGCCGAAAATCTCCTGGATCACCAGGAGGCCGGGCCCGCGTCCCGACGCGGGCTTGGCCAGATAGCCGGTGAAGCTGCCGCCGTCGCGCGCGGCGATCTTGATGTCGGGCATGGAACGCTCCCCCGTTTCGCGCAGACTTTCGCTGCGGATTGGGACCGAACCTTAGCGCGCGTCCGGTCGCCTGTCACGGCGGCCCAGACGCGCGACCATGGGGCGCGAACAACGACAATTGGTCGGACAGCGGAACGGCCTGTTCGTGCCGCAGCAGCCAGGCCTTGGTTTCCACGCCCCTTCCGCCCGAATAACCGGTCAGGCGCCCGTCGGCGCCGACCACGCGATGGCAGGGCACGATGATCGCGATCGGGTTGCTGCCGCAGGCCGCGCCGACCGCGCGGGCCGGGGCGCCGGTTTCGCCCGCCAGCTCGCCGTAGTTCCGGGTGAAGCCGTAGGGAATGCGCTGCATTCCCTTCCACACCGCCAGCTCGAATTCCGTGCCTTCGAGATGCAGCGGAAGATCGAAATTGCGCAGCCGGCGGGCGAAATATTCCGCGAGCTGACGCTCGGCCTCCAGCAGCAACGGATCGGCGTGATCCGCCGCATCGGCCGGCGCGCCGAAGCTTAAGGCCACCAGCGCGCCATCCGCGGCCGCGAGCAGCAGCGGCCCGAGCGGCGAGGCGATGCAGCGCCGTGCGGTCATCGCTGGCTGAGCGCCGCCTTGAGCGCCTCGGCATCGGTCAGCGGCAGCGAGCAGACCGGCCCGCGGCACACATAGGCGGCCGGCTTGCCGTCCACCATGCCCTTGCCGGCGGCGGGATGGCCTTGCGGCAGCGCGCCTTCCGGTGGGATGACCGACAGCACCGCGTCGGCCAGCGACACGCCGTGCACGGCGCGCAGCAGCGCCTGCGTGCCGCTGTCGGCGCGCGGGCCCACGACCACGATCTGCACCGGCGCGCGCAGCAACGCGGCGTTGTTCAACAGCGTCGCCAGCGGAAAGAAATTCCGCGCGGCTTCCCCCGAAAAAAGCATCACCAGGGCTTCGGCGCGATCGCGATGCGCTTCCTCGCCGGTCAGGTGGTGAAGCCGCGCCAGCACGCCCACCATCGTGCCGTTGCCCGACGGGGTGGCGCTGTCGTTGGCCGTTTTGGTGCGCACGATGACATCGGCTGTGTCGTCGGCGCTGAAGAAATACCCGGCGCCGGCGGCGTCCCAGTAATGCTTGTCCAGCACCGCGACCCAGGCGCGCGCCTGATCCAGAAACTCCTTCTCGCCGGTCGCCTCGTGCAGCGCCAGGGCGGCGCGCGCCATATGCGCGTAATCGTCGAGCGTCGCCGGGTGTGCCAGCTTTCCGTCGCGGAAAGCGTGGCGCAGCCGGCCGCCCTTGGTCATCGAGCCGGCGACGAAGGCGAAGGCGCGCTTGGCCGCGCCCAGCCAGTCTTCGCGCTGGAACACGGTGGCGGCGCGCGCCAGGGCGGCGATCATCAGCCCGTTCCAATCCGCCAGCACCTTGTCGTCGAGGCCCGGCGGCACGCGCTTTTGCCGCGCCTCGAACAGCGTTTTACGGCAATGCGCCAACGCTTGCGCAGTGGCTTCGTCGGGCTCGGCCGCGTGGGCGCGGCGGTTCAGGATGGTCGCGCCCTCCCAGTTCCCGTCCGGCGTGACGTCGTAGAAGGTCTTGAAGGCGCCGGAATCCGCGCCCAGCAGCGTGTCGATCTCGGCCT
Organism: Rhodospirillaceae bacterium; assembly: GCA_023266845.1. Lineage (GTDB taxonomy): Bacteria > Pseudomonadota > Alphaproteobacteria > JAEULC01 > JAEULC01 > JAEULC01. Next base: position 7,183 of record JAHFPH010000026.1, on the reverse strand, counting down.
CGGTCCAGATATAGAACTTGCCTTCGTGGCCCCCGCTGTCCGCGTCGATGGTGGACGAGAAGCCGCCGCTGGGCGCCACCATCTCGCGCAGCACCCAGCCCACGGTTTCGAGGACGCGCGTGGCGAACAAGGGCTCGCGCTTGTCCTGCCAAGCCAGGGTCAGGAGATCGAGAAGCTCGGCGTTGTCGTACAGCATCTTCTCGAAATGCGGCACCAGCCAGCGCTCGTCGGTGGAATAGCGCGCGAAGCCGCCGCCCAGATGATCGTAGATGCCGCCCTGGCACATCGCGGTTAGCGACACGACCACCGCGTGGCGATGCGCGTGGTCGCCGGTGCGCAGCCAGGCGCGCCACAAAAGCTCGAGGATCGACACTTGCGGGAATTTCGGCGCGCCGCCGATGCCGCCGTTGACGGGGTCCACTTCGCCGCGCAGGCGCTGCGCCATCTGGTCCAGCAGCCCGGGCGCAATGCCGGTGCCGGGCATGGGCTGCGACAGTTTCTGCAGGGCGTCGCGGAGGGCGGCGACGTTCTTGCCGACTTTCTCCTTGTCCTGGGTATAGGCGTTGGCGATGCCGCGCAGCACGTCCTTGAACCCGGGCCGTCCGTAGCGCGAGGTATTCGGGAAATACGTGCCGCCCCAGAACGGCTCGCCCTTGGGGGTCAGGAACATGGTCAGGGGCCAGCCGCCCTGCTCGCCCAACAGCGCCAGCGCGGACTGGTAGATCGTATCCAGGTCCGGGCGCTCCTCGCGGTCCACCTTGATGTTGACGAACAGATCGTTCATCAACGCGGCCGTATTCGCGTCCTCGAAGCTTTCATGCGCCATCACGTGGCACCAATGGCAGGCGGCATAGCCGACCGACAGCAGGATCGGCTTTTCCGCCCTAGCCGCCTCGGCCAGCGCCGCGTCGTTCCAGGCGCGCCAATGCACCGGGTTCTGCGCGTGTTGCAGCAGATAGGGGCTGGTTTCCCGCTTCAGCAGATTTTCCGACATCGATGCTCCGGTTTACTTGCAACGCTTGCGCGGCGGCGGCGTTGCTAGGCCGCGGACGCCGCGTATAGTGTGGGTCGCCGGCCGCCCGCTCAACCCCGTTTTAATTAGGGTTTAAGCCCCGATCCAGCGAAAGGATTGATTTCCTTGAACGACCGTCCCGAGAAAGTCACAGCCGCCGATCCCGCCCTGTTCTATCGCCGGCACGTGTTCTGCTGCGTCAATGAACGGCCCGCTGGCCATCCGCTGGGCTGCTGCAAGGCGAAGGGGTCGGAGCAGCTGCGCAACTACCTGAAGGCCCGCGTCAAGGAGATGGGATTGATCGGCGTACGCGTCAATGCCTCGGGCTGCCTTGACCGCTGCGAGCTTGGCCCCACCATGGTGATCTATCCCGAGGGCGTGTGGTACCACTATGACTCGCAAGCCGATCTGGACGAGATTCTGGAAACGCACCTGATACGCGGCGGGCGCGTGAAGCGCCTGATGCTGACGCCGGACCAGAAGCCGCCGGAGAAATGAGCCTTCGGCCCGGCGTAGGCTTCGCCGGAAAGGTTCGGAATGGCCGACACGATTTTCGCCCTTGCCAGCGGGCGCGGCCGCGCCGGGATCGCGGTTCTGCGGCTGTCCGGCTCGCGCGCGGCGGAGGCCGTGCGCGTACTGACCGGGCGCGTCCCGCCGCCCCCTCGCCGCGCGGCGTTGCGCGAATTCCGCGATCCCGCGAGCGGCGAAATTCTCGATCGCGGTCTGCTGCTGTGGTTCGCCGCGCCGCGCAGCTATACCGGCGAGGACGTGGCCGAGTTGCATTTGCACGCTGGCCTAGCGGTGATAGAATCCGTCGCCGGTGTTCTATCAAAAATAGATGACTTGCGCCCGGCCGAGCCCGGCGAATTCACGCGCCGCGCGTTCCTGAACGGCAAGATGGATTTAACGGCCGCCGAAGGCTTGGCCGATCTGGTGGCCGCCGAAACCGCGGCGCAACGCCGCCAGGCGCTGCGCCAGATGGATGGAGCGCTGGGCCGTCTTTACGAGGACTGGCGCCAGCGGCTGGTGCGTTCGATGGCGCATCTCGAGGCCGCGATCGACTTCGCCGACGAGGATCTTCCCGCCGGCGTGGCCGAGGCCGCGCGTGCGGCGGTGGCGGAATTGGAACGCGAAATCAGGCGCCACCTGGCCGACGGAAATCGCGGCGAGCGGTTGCGCGACGGCGTGTCGGCGGCGATTTTGGGCCCGCCCAACGCCGGGAAATCCACCCTGCTGAACCGCCTGTCGCGGCGCGACGCGGCGATCGTGTCGCCCATCGCCGGCACGACCCGCGACGTGATCGACATCGACATCGACCTGGACGGCTATCCGGTGCGCGTCGCCGACACGGCGGGCCTGAGGCGGACGGGCGACGAAATCGAGGCGGAGGGCGTTCGGCGCGCGCGCAAGCGGGCGGCGAGCGCCGATCTGAAGATCGTGGTGCTGGACGCGACCAGCTGGCCCTATATCGACGCGGCGACGCGCGAAGCGATCGGGCCTGACGCGTTGCTTCTGCTGAACAAGATCGATCTGAAGCCGGCGAGCGGGCAGCCGTCGTTCGATGGACGGACGGTTTTGCCGATGTCGCTTGTGACCGGCGAAGGCTTTGCGGCGGCGCGCCGCGCGATCGCCGATCGGGTTCGCGTGCTGGCCGATGCGGGGGACGCGCCGGTGCTGACGCGCGCGCGCCATCGTGCCGCGCTTGAGGCTGCCACCGCCGCGCTGGCGCGTTCGGCGGTCGCCGTGCTGCCCGAGCTTGCGGCGGAGGATCTGCGGCTGGCTGCGCGTGAGCTCGGCCGCATCACCGGGCGCGTCGAGGTCGAAGAGCTGCTCGACGTGATTTTTCGCGATTTCTGCATCGGGAAATAGCCGCCCCAGGCCCGCGCCGTTTCACGTGAAACACGGATCACAGGTTTTGACAGGGGTTTGACCCCTGCCTAGAGTGCCGCCGCCATGCCGGGCGGAAACTCGAAATTCGACGTGATAGTGATTGGCGGCGGCCATGCGGGCTGCGAGGCCGCTGCGGCTTCTGCGCGGATCGGCGCGCGCACCCTGCTCCTGACCCACAAGATCGAAACCATCGGCGAGATGTCCTGCAACCCGGCCATCGGCGGCCTGGGCAAGGGGCATTTGGTGCGCGAGATCGACGCGCTGGACGGGGTGATGGCCCGCGTAACCGACCGCGCCGGCATCCAGTTTCGGGTGCTGAATCGCAGCAAAGGGCCAGCCGTGCGCGGCCCCCGCGCCCAGGCCGACCGCAAGCTGTACCGGCAGGCAATGCAGGCAATCCTGGCCGATCAGCCCGGTTTGACGATTCGCGCCGCTGGCGTGGAAGATCTTGTTTTCACCCAGGATGGCCGCGTTTGCGCGGTTTTGCTTGGCTCGGGCGAGCGCATGGAGTGCGGCGCCGTGGTGCTGACCACCGGCACGTTCCTGCGCGGCCTGATCCATATGGGCGAGGAGAAGACGCCGGCGGGACGGGTGGGCGAAGCGCCGTCCGTGGGCTTGGCGCAGACCCTTGCCCGAAGCGGATTTCGGCTCGGGCGCTTGAAAACGGGAACCCCGCCGCGGCTGGATGGACGGACCATCGACTGGCGCGGGTTGGTGCGCCAAAAGGGCGACGACCCGCCGCCTCCTTTCTCGTTTCTGACCGGCCGGATCGCGACCCCGCAGATCGATTGCTGGATCACCGAAACCACGCCTGCCGCGCATGATTTGATCCGCGCCAACTTGCATCGCTCGCCGATGTATTCCGGGCAGATTTCGTCGACCGGACCGCGCTATTGCCCCTCCATCGAGGACAAAGTGGTGCGCTTCGCCGACCGGACTCGGCATCAGATTTTCCTGGAACCTGAAGGGCTTGACGACCACACGGTGTATCCGAACGGGATTTCGACATCGCTGCCGCGGTCTGTCCAGCTGGAACTGTTGAAGACGATTCCGGGTCTGGAGCATGCCGTAATGCTTCGGCCCGGCTATGCGATCGAGTACGACTTTGTCGACCCGCGCGAGCTGTGGCCGAGTTTGGAGACCAAGCGTCATCAAGGCCTGTTTTTCGCCGGGCAGATCAACGGGACAACTGGCTACGAAGAAGCTGCCGGCCAAGGTGTCGTCGCGGGGATCAATGCCGCGCTTTCCTGCGCCGGAACGCGCCGATTCACCGTCGACCGGGCCCAAGCCTATATCGGCGTGATGATCGATGATCTGGTGACGTTGGGCACGGCCGAACCCTACCGGATATTCACGTCCCGGGCGGAGTACCGGCTTAGCCTGCGGGCCGACAACGCCGACCAGAGGCTCACGCCAAAGGGTTTTGAAATCGGCTGTGTTGGGCCGGCGCGTGCAACGGCTTATGCTAAGAAAACCAAGCTTATACAAGAGCTTAATGATATGCTCTTGGCCAGGACCGCGACTGTTGGAGTCCTCCGGGCGCAAGGGCTGCCTAGCCCGCGCGATGGGGCGGCGCGGACCGGCATGGCGCTCCTATCCCACCCCGGCGTTAGCGTAAGCCGGCTCGCGGCGTGCTGGCCGGAGCTTGGGGTTTTTCCTGCAGATGTTGTCGAGCAGGTCGAGATCGATGGGCTATATTCGGGGTATCTGGGCCGTCAGGAGGCCGATATCCGTGCATTCCGGCGGGATGAGGCCTTGGGCCTGCCGTCAGGCCTCGATTTCGACGCCATAGGCGGGCTTTCGGCGGAAATCCGGGCCAAGCTGTGCCAGGTCCGGCCGCCCACTCTGGGCGCGGCCTCGCGCATTCCGGGGGTTACACCGGCCGCACTGGTGGCTCTGCTGCGCTACGTCCGGCGCACCGAAAACCGGCCCAATGCCTAGGCCCGACTGGGCCCCCCTAACCCAGGCCCAGTTTGCCGCCCTGGCCGGTGTTTCACGTGAAACATTGGACCGGCTAGCCGCGTTTGGCGACCTTCTGCGGCGCTGGCAAGTCAAGATCAACCTGGTTTCCCGGGCCAGCCTCGAAGACGTTTGGCGCCGGCATTTTCTGGACTCGGCCCAGCTCTACCCCGTAATCGAAAACGCGGCCTGCCCGCTCTACGACATCGGCAGTGGAGCCGGCTTCCCCGGCCTAGTGCTGGCGATCATGGGTTTGGGGAATGTGCATCTGGTCGAGCCAGATCAGAGAAAAGCGGCCTTTCTGCGCGAAGCCGCCCGAATCACCGGTGCAAAAGTTGAGTTGCATGTGCAACGAGCGCAAGAGTTACCCCCAAAATCCGCGGATTTTATAACAGCGCGTGCCTGTGCACCGTTGCCGGAACTGCTTGATTTAGCCGTGCCATTGCTGAAACCGACCGGAATTTGCCTGTTTTTGAAAGGCCGTGAGGTCGAGGCTGAATTGACGGCAGCACGCAAAACCTGGACTATGCGAATTCAGCGCATTCAAAGCCAAAGCGATCCAACCGGAACAATTTTACGCCTGGAGGATCTCCACCGTGTCTGAACCATCTGTTTTTACTGGCATAAAGCCGCGCGTGATTGCCGTCGCCAACCAAAAAGGCGGCGTCGGGAAGACGACGACCGCCGTGAACCTTGCCACCGCAATCGCGGCTTGCGGGAAAAAAGTTCTGGTTATCGACTTGGATCCACAGGGAAATGCCAGCACTGGGCTTGGAATGCACGCAAAATCCCGCAGCGCGGGTAGTTACGAAGTTCTAATCGGTGCCGCTGCCATGGAAAGCACAATCAAGCCAACCATGGTGCCCGGGCTTTCGATCATCACCTCGTCGGTGGACCTTGCCGGCGCCGAGGTCGAGCTAGTCGGTGTACAAAAGCGGGAGTTCCTGCTGCGCCAGGCGCTCGAGGCTCTGCCCGGCGGTTTCGAATACATCCTGATCGATTGTCCGCCATCGCTGGGGTTGCTGAGCCTGAACGCGCTGGTCGCGGCCGATGCTTTGCTCGTGCCGTTGCAATGCGAGTTCTATGCGCTGGAGGGCGTCAGCCACCTGGTGCGAACCGTCGAGCGCGTGAAACGGCATCTCAACCCCAAGCTCGAAATTCAGGGGGTTGTATTAACGATGTTCGATAAACGCAATAGGCTATGCAGCCTTGTGGCCGACGATGCGCGCGGTTATTTCGGCGACAAGCTTTACAACACCATGATCCCGCGCAACGTGCGCGTGTCCGAGGCGCCTTCTTATGGCAAGCCCGTGCTGCTTTACGACGTCAGCTCGGCCGGCGCGCAGGCCTATATCCATCTGGCCAGCGAAGTGTTGAAACGCGAACGCGGCCTGGCGGCCTGAGAAGGGAGGCGACGATGCCCGATCCTGCCCAGACCTCGCGTCCCTCCGGCGGCGGCGGCGACGATTCGAAAAAACGCACGCATCTCGGCCGCGGTCTGATGGCGCTGCTGGGTGACGAAGCCGTCGAAACCGCGCCCGCCGATCGCTCGGTGTCGTCGCGCATGATGCCGACCGAGATGCTGCGGCCGGGAAAATTCCAGCCGCGCATGGGCTTCGACGACGAGCAGTTCAAGTCGCTGGTCGACTCCGTGCGCGAGAAAGGCATCCTGCAGCCGATCCTCGTGCGCCGCGATCCCGACTCGGCGCAGCGCTACGAGATCGTCGCCGGCGAGCGGCGCTGGCGCGCGGCGCAGCAGGCGCAGTTGCACGAAGTTCCCGTGGTGGTCCGCGACCTTGGCGACCGCGACGCGCTGGAATTTGCGCTGGTGGAGAACATCCAGCGCCAGGACCTGACGGCGATCGAGGAGGCCGAGGGCTATCGCCGACTGATGGATGAATTCGGCCACACGCAAGAAGGATTGGCCCAGGCCGTCGGCAAAAGCCGCAGCCATGTCGCCAACATGTTGCGCTTGCTGAACCTGCCGCAGCCGGTACGGGACATGGTGCAATCGGCGGCGCTGAGCGCGGGCCATGCGCGCGCCTTGGTCAACGCCGCCAATCCGCAGCAATTGGCCGAGCGCATCGTCAAGAAGGGCCTGAACGTGCGCCAGACGGAACGGCTGGTGCAGGCCGGCAAGTCGCCGCGCGGGCGCAAGGCAGCGCCACTCAAGGACGCGGACACGCTGGCGATCGAGCGCGAAATGAGCAACCTGTTGGGGTTGAAGGTGGCGATCTCGTTCCGCAAGCGCGGCGGCGAGCTGGTGATCCACTACAAAACGCTGGATCAGTTGAACGAAGTTCTGCGCCGGATAAGCCAGAC
>JAHFPH010000025.1:21343-35540 GCA_023266845.1 Rhodospirillaceae bacterium | reverse complement strand
GGGTCAGGGACGGCGGTAGGGGAATGTTCGCTATAGGGCAGGTCATGAACAGGAAGCGGAATTGACTACGATTTTCGTCAGCTTTTCCTCTGCTGGCCGACGTTCTGTGCCGACGTCAGTTGGGCCGAAACGTGCCATGACGAGACTCGCGCTGGAGAGGCAACAAGATCCCATCCCAAGGGCCCAATGCTTAGAGCTTTCCTAGTTGAATCGCGCGACCGGCACTGCGGGGCGCCGGTCGGTTCGTCTCGCAATCAGCTTGCTCGCTTCCGCCGCGCGCCCGTCCTTGAGGTACGCCGCAAGTAAAGTGTACTCGACGAGGTCGCGTTGGGCCCGGCTGCCGCCGATGCGCACGGTTTCGGCCAAGGCGGACTCGAAGATGCTGGCTGCCTTGGCCCACTCGGCTTTTTGGTACGCGTCAAATCCTGACACCAGCGCGGGCGCGACACCGCCGGCGGGATATTTTCCTGACGAAATCCGCTCGCCGATTTCCTGCACGATGCGCGCTAGATTCGCGTGATCCCCGGTGGCGATGCACGCAAGCGCGCAATGGACATCGACGAAAGCGACGCCGGTTTTCGGGAACGATTGCAGAGCGTATTCATGCACCTGCGGCCAGAACTCGTTGCGCCGCGCATGGCCGGCAAGTTCCGCGCGCCAGAGAAACGCGGCTGCATCGGTAACGGTGTTTAGGGCAGGACCCCACGACCCGCCGGGATGCACCTGGCGCTGGTAAATGCGCCAGGCATTATCCACGTGTCCGAGCGAGAGCGAAAACATCGCCATATGCCACGACAGGTGACAATGCATCAGCGCTTCGCGCGGATAAGCCGGCATCCAGCCATCGAGAAAGTCCAGCGCCGCGCGGTCCTCGCCAAGTTCGTAGAGAACATGCGATTTGACATGCGCGCCGTGGGCGTTGCGTGGATTCGCCGCCATACTCCGCTCAATAAGCACTCGCGCCTCGTAGGGCCTCCCGGCCTCCTCTAGAGCGAATGCGTAGACCGCTTGAAACCACCAGTCATCGAGAAGCTGAGGCCGCAGCACATCGAGAAACTCAACCATGTCAGATTCCCGCCCCTGCCGCCCGCTGAATCCGATCATTCCGAAGACGCCTGTCGCCGGTGCCGCGACCATAGCGTCGCGCGGATATTCGCGGAGGTGCACGCGCGTCGCGGCGAGCGCGTCCACCGGCTTGCCCTCGATAGCGAGGCACAGAGCGTTGACGTGATTCTGTTCTCGTGTCGTGGCATTGCATGCAAGTTTGCGCGCCTGGGCGGCACACTCGCGAGCTTTGATTATGTTCGCGACGATAAAGTGTGTTCGAGCTAGCGCTGCGTGGGCGAGTGCGAAGCTGGGGTCCGCCTCGAGGGCCCGGTTGAGATGCGGTTCTGCGCCGAACTCTGCGGAAAGCACGCAATCACAACCGGCGACATATGCTTCGCGTGCGGCGGGGGACGACGTGCTAACATGTAATCCATATCGGTCGGTGAGCATAGTTGTCCCTCTCCATCGCCGCGGCTGCTTGTTGGTGTGAGAAATCTACACTGGATGGGTTCGTTCCGGTCAACCTGCTCTCGTTGGTGAGTACCATTGGGTCCACGCCTGACGCCATGTCTGGTTGGGGTCATGGCCGGCGGTAGGGGCTATCTCCGAGACGAGTTTGGTCTAGCCCACGCAACTGATCTCACGGCGATTTGCGTCAGTTTTTCTCTGCCAGCCAACGTACTGTCCCAGTATCAGTTCGGCCGAAAGGTGCCAGCGCCAGATCTAGGTTTGGCCAAGAGCTGCATTTGGCTAACGCGGCGAGAATTGGTCAGAGCTCGCCCTATCGGTGTATACGCCCTTGACCTTCCGATAGCTGGAAGCCTTAGCCTAGACCTTATGCCAACGACCCACGATCACTCATCGCATAGCGCGCACGCGCATCATCGCCACCCTGCCAACGCTGCGGCGCCTGCCGCCGCGATCTACACCTGCCCGATGCATCCCCAGATCCGGCAGTCCGAATCGGGTGCATGCCCGATCTGCGGCATGGCGCTGGAGCCGCTGTTGCCCTCCGCGCAGTCCGGCCCAAGCCCGGAATTGCGGGACATGACGCGGCGATTCTGGGTCGGTGGCGCGCTGACCCTGCCGCTGCTGATCTGGGAGATGTCGGCACATCTGCCCGGCGTGGAGATGGAATACGCCATGCCCATGCGAGCCGCGACTTACACGCAGTTGGCGCTGGGCACTCCGGCGGTGTTATGGGCGGGCTGGCCGTTTTTCGTACGCGGCTGGCGCTCCCTTGTTAAGCGCTCGCTAAACATGTTCACCTTGATCGCGCTGGGAACCGGCGCGGCCTATCTCTATTCGGTCCTGGCGACCCTCGTGCCCGATGTTTTTCCCGCCGGGTTCCGGCGTACCGATGGCTCGGTGCCGGTGTATTTCGAGGCCGCCGCCGTCATCACGGTGCTGGTGCTGCTCGGCCAAGTGCTGGAGCTGCGCGCGCGCGAACGCACGGGCGATGCCATCCGCGCGCTTTTGAACCTGGCGCCAAAAATCGCGCGGCGCATCGGGCCCGACGGGCAGGACGAAGAAATCCCGGTCGAGGCCGTGAAAGTCGGTGATCGCCTACGCGTGCGGCCCGGCGATTCCGTGCCGGTGGACGGCATCGTGCGCGAAGGCCGAACGGCGATGGACGAATCCACGGTCACTGGCGAGTCGATGCCGGTAGAAAAGGAACCCGGTGCGAAAATCATCGCAGGAACACTCAACACCACGGGTTCGGTCATCATCGAGGCGCAGAAGGTCGGGCTCAATACGATGCTCGCGCGCATCGTGGCGCTGGTCGCCGAGGCACAACGCAGCGTCGCGCCGATCCAGGGTCTTGCCGACAAGGTATCGGGCTGGTTCGTGCCTGGCGTCGTCGTGGCTGCTCTCCTCGCGTTTGGCGCTTGGGGATTTTGGGGCCCGGAGCCACGCCTGAGCTATGGTCTCGTCGCGGCCGTCTCGGTCTTGATCATCGCCTGCCCCTGCGCGCTGGGCCTAGCCACGCCGATTTCAATCATGGTCGGCATCGGGCGGGGGGCTACCGCCGGCATCCTGATCCGCAACGCCGCCGCGCTCGAAACATTCGAGAAAATCGACACGCTGGTCGTGGACAAAACCGGCACTTTGACCCAGGGCCAGCCCAAGCTTGTGGCCGTCGAGAGTGCGAACGGCACGTCGGGCGACGATGTGCTGCACCTAGCAGCCGCGGTCGAACGGGGTAGCGAGCATCCTTTGGCCGCCGCCATCGTCGCCGGTGCGAAAGAACGCGGCGTCGAGCCTCCAAAGGCGACCGATTTCACATCGGTGACCGGCAAGGGAGTGCGCGCACGGGTCGATGGACGCGACGTCGCCCTGGGCAATGTGCAGCTGATGCAGGATTTGAAAATCGACACGTCAACCCTTGAAAGGCGCGCCGATGAGCTGCGCGTCGAGGGGGCGACGGTGATGTTCGTCGCAACGGATGGTCGCCTCGCGGGATTCGTCGCGGTGGCCGATCCCATCAAGGCATCGACGCCGAGTGCCATCGCGGCATTGCGTGCCGGCGGCGTTCGCGTAGTCATGCTGACCGGCGACAACAAGCGTACGGCCGAAGCCGTGGCGCGGCGCCTAAACATCTCCGAAATCGAGGCCGAAGTGCTGCCGGAGGACAAACACGCCATTGTCACGCGGCTGCGCCGCGAAGGCCGTGTCGTCGCGATGGCCGGTGACGGCGTGAATGACGCACCGGCGCTAGCCGCGGCGGACATCGGCGTTGCCATGGGCACCGGCACGGACATCGCGATTGAAAGCGCTGGGGTAACGCTGGTGAAAGGCGATCTGGCCGGCATCGCGCGGGCGCGGACGCTGAGCCGCGCGACCATGCGAAACATCCGCCAGAACCTGTTCTTCGCGTTCATTTACAACGCGCTCGGCGTTCCGCTTGCGGCGGGCGTGTTCTATCCATTCTTCGGGCTGCTGCTGAGCCCGGCCATTGCCGCGCTCGCCATGGCGCTGAGTTCAGTTTCCGTGGTCGGCAGTGCATTACGCCTGCGAAGGGTTTCGCTCACGGACTGATCATTTTCAAAATCTTTCCTCTAGAGGAAGCTGATTTGGATCAAAGCGACAGGTGACCGGCTCGAGCTTGATATTGGAGGGAGCGCTTATGCACTGGGAGGAGGATAGGATCAAACCTCAGGGCCTCAGCGACCCAGGGTTAGTTCAATTCGTAGCATCGTATTCCACGCGGTCAACATCATAAATCAAAAAACAGGGCCGACTGTCTTCAGCCGGCCCTGCTTCCTAATTCGGTCGGATCGGTCGGTACGTTTGAAACGTTAGCTCTGCGGCTTCTTGGCAACCGCCGGTTTGATGCCGAGCTCGATCACCGCCGAAACCGCCGGGTAAGTGAAGCCGTCTTGTCGATTGGCGACCGGCGCGATGGGCTCGTGCTCGGAAGCGCCGGTGTTGGGCTTCGCCTGACGCGGCGCCTGATCCGGCCCGGCTCCCGGCGCCTGGTTGATTTCCGTGCCGGCGTCGTACAACTCGACGCGGCTGGTCCAGTTGCCCATGTTCGCCCGGCCGCCCTTGTCGAACAGCGCGATGCCGCCGTCCATCGGGGCGAAGAAGAGGTCGTTGGACTGCACGAACATGGCGGCGAAGCTCAGCCGATCGCCCGGCTTGGCGGTGATGGTGAAGGTCTGGCCGGGCACGAACATCCCGACATCGGTCAGATTCTTGCGCAACTTCATCTGTTCGAGCAGCGGCTCGAAGTTGCCGTCCTCGGCCAGCCGCTCAAGCGCCTCGCTTGCGAACTCGCCGGGGACGAACAGGGCGTTGGGCTGCGAGCCGACGACGAACACGCCCGGCGCGACCGGGACATTGGTCGTGCTGCCGTCGGGCAGCTTCAGCGTCTCGTTGGTCGAGACATTGGTGATTGTCACCGTGAAGGTAACCGGCTCGGCGGCGCGAACGGCGGTAGCGACTGCCAGACCGATGCCGGCCAGTAGCAACGCGGTTAGGGAACGTTCCAACATATCGACTGCTCCTTCAAGCTGCAAAGGGCGCCGGCCGCATTCGGCCAGCACCTCATAGGGACAGCTTGGCGGAGGGGTAGGGCCAAGTGAAATACCGTGCCTCTATGAATTCGATAACCAACGGGCATTTCCCCGTGGCTTTCCCCGCGTTCATAGTTCCAGACAGAGCAATCTCGTATCTCGATCAAAGGACGGCCAAATGCCGGTAGGCACCAGCGCACGTAGCCAGCGAAGCGACGAGGGTTCGGCCTGGAGCCCCCGATCGCTGCGCATTTGGGCGACGGTCGGCCTGGGCCTTTGCCTGATCGCTTTTGGAAGCGTCACCTACGATCTGGCGGTCTATGCATCTACCGGTCACTATCATGCGATTTCGGCCGGCCAACTCTGGTTCGAACTGCATGTCGCCAGCCTGAACCTGACGCAGGCAATCGTACAGCGGTACATCCATCCGGGCCTGTGGGACCCGATTCTGGTGCTGCTGCTCAAGTGGCCTCTTTGGTCGCTGCTCGGCGGGCTAGGCGTCATTCTGGCGGCGCTGCTGCCATCACGGAGCAAATGACTATGTTGATCAAACGACCGCGCGGATGGGAATTGCCGGAATCGGCGGCAACGCGGGAAACCGCGTTTATCGACCGGCGTCGAGTATTGGCGGGCTTGGGATTGGGCGGCGCCATCCTCGCGGCCCCGGCGCTGTTCGACCTTCGGCGCATGAATGGCGAACGGGCAGCACAGGGGGGCGCACAGGAGAACCCAGTTGGGAAGGCATTCTATCCAGCGCCGCGAAGCGCTGCCTACCAGTTGGATCGTCCTCTGACCGATGAAAAGCTTACGACGACGTACAACAACTTCTACGAATTCGGCTCGCACAAGCAGATTGCTCCGGCGGCGCAAGCCCTGCCGCTGAAGCCGTGGGCGGTCAAAATCGACGGCTTGGTCGAGCGTCCAATGACGCTCGATATCGACGATCTCTTCAAGCAACTGCCGCTTGAGGAGCGCCTGTATAGGCACCGCTGCGTTGAAGCGTGGTCGATGGCAGTGCCGTGGACCGGATTTCCGATGCGGGCATTTGTGGCGCTCGCGCGGCCGATGTCCGGCGCGAAATTCGTGCGTATGGAATCCTTCCAAAACCCCGACGTGGCGCCGGGCCAAAAGCAGGCTTGGTATCCCTGGCCGTATGTCGAGGGTCTTACAATCGAAGAAGCGACAAACGAACTCGCGTTTCTCGCCACCGGCATCTATGGGAGACCGGCACCCAAGCAGAATGGCGCACCTTTACGATTGGTCGTGCCATGGAAGTACGGCTTCAAATCGGCCAAATCGATCGTCCGGTTTACCTTCACCGACCGGCGGCCGATGTCGTTCTGGGAAAGGATTCAGCCCGCGGAGTACGGCTTCTGGGCAAACGTGAATCCGAACGTGCCGCACGCCCGTTGGAGCCAGGCGACGGAGATGCCGCTCGGCACGCAAAAGCGAATCCCCACGATGCTCTACAACGGCTACGGCCCCTTCGTCGCGCATCTCTATCCCGAGTCGAATGATCGCCGATTCTTCATGTGACACCGCTGGAATCGGTGTTCGGCATATGATGATCTTGCCGGAGTCTATCCGGGGGTTGAGTGCGATCGGCGATCCAGTTTTGACGTGTCGACAACCCCGCCGAGAACGCCACGTTCCTTGAGATTGCTGGATTGGGATGATCCGCGCCCGCGCCTTACACTTATGGCGACCACGACAAGTGTGCCCGGAAGATCGCATTCCAGAAGGGGGCGTGGTATATTGGACTTTGACGAACCGGAGGATGGCATGCTCGTATTGCGATGCGCCATCTGGTTTGGTGCTCTGACGTCAATGATTGCATTGGCGCAGGGTCCGGTCGCGGCTACCGAGCCCCAACTAGGCATCCAGATTGCCCCCAATGGCGCTCCCTACGCAGCTGTCACAGAACTGCGACGTGATCCCAGGCATATCGTTGATGCGCGCGTGCCGCCTTATACTGCAGTCGGGCGCTTGACCGGTTTGATGATATGCACGGGCGCTCTTGTTGCTGATCCTCGCATTGTGGTGACGGCCGCTCACTGCGTTGTGGAACACGATGGCAAAGTGACGGTTTCCAAACTGACGTTTCAGCCGGGGTATCAAATGGGCCTCGCCCTGGATCGGTTCAGCGGCGAGGTCTGGGCTGTCGGATCTTTACGCCAATTTGAGTACGTCACCGTTCACGATGCATCGAATGATTGGGCTATTGTCGTCTTGGACCGATCGGCCGATCCAATTCGCCCGCTATGGGTTCGCAGCTATGGCCGCGAGACCGACGGACCATTGGAAGGAAACATCCTGCTGCCGGCATACAGCGATGACTTCGCTGGTGCCGATGTGCTGGCCGTTGACACCGCATGTTCTGTCGACAAAATCGTCTGGGAGATCCTGTTGCATGACTGCGCAGTCTCGCACGGCGCGTCCGGTGCGCCATTGCTTGTACGGGACGGGGATTGGTACGCGGTGATCGGCATCAACAGCGGGGCCATGGCATTTCCAACGTCGCGGGGACGGCGTATCGTTCATCGCAATGCTGCTATCGGCTCGTCGTTTTTCGCGGCGGCCCTGGCGGACGTGCACGAGCGCCTGCTGGATGGTCGAGGTCGGGGTTGCCGGTACGAATGGGTGAGCAGGAAAGCGCCTGCCGGCATTCCAGAGCCGCGCACATGTTGATCGAAATCGTAAATGAAATCAGATGATTGACGGTATAGCCGGCCATTCGATGCGGTGCATGGTCGCAAGACCGTGATCGGCATTGCCCGATCCCGGCGCTATTGTAGACTGTGTGTGCCATGAATAGTTGGTCATTCAAGCGAGTCGCTGCATTGCTGCTCGGGGTTGTGTTTACCCTGGGAGTGACATTGTCGGCCTTAGAAGCAGGTGGCATGCAGATGAGCATGGACACGCCGGTCATGACGAGCATGCCAGGGCAAGATAGTTGTAAAGTTTGCGGACCCCTCTCGGGTGGCGGCTTGTCCCAATCCGCATGCGAATCGATTTGTCTAACCTCGGCCGTGGCGATCATTCCTTTGGCGCCGCCTATCGTGGCTTATGTGCCCGTGAGCTTACCTCTTCGGGAATATCCATTGCTGCGTGGCCAGTTTTCTCCACCGGACCCGCATCCTCCTAAGTTCAACGATCTGTAGTAGGCGCCGGGCCGTCAGCATGACGGCTTAGCCGGTGACTGCTGGCGTTGCTGCGGCCGATAGTTGGCCGCCGACAACGCTGAATCACTCTAGGCCTACGCGGCTCAAAGCCGAGCCGATCGTTCGCCTCCGGAGATCGTTGGAAGGAAAGACATTGAGTACCGATTCCGCATTCGCGATGTCACGCCGCGTCTTGCTCGCTACGAGTGCAGGCCTCGCAATCACCACGCTGCTGCCCTCAAGACGGACATTCGCGTCCGAGCTCCGGGAATTTCGACTGGTTGCCGGGCGCGGTACGGCCAACCTCGTGGGCTTGCCGCATCCGGCGACCGATGTCTGGTCGTATAACGGCACTATTCCGGGTCCTGAAATTCGAGTCCGCCAGGGCGATCGCTTGCGCGTCGTCGTGGAGAACAGCCTCAACGAGGAGACGACGATCCATTGGCACGGCGTTCGCGTGCCTAACGCCATGGACGGCGTTCCGCATCTCACGCAGCAGCCGATCGATTCCGGCGGTTCATTCGTTTACAAATTCGATGTGCCCGATGCGGGTACCTATTGGTACCACCCGCATCAACGCAGCTATGAACAAGTTGGTCGTGGCCTTTGTGGCGCCTTGATCGTCGATGAAGTCAAGCCGATCGCCGTCGACCGAGACGTGACATGGGTGCTCAACGACTGGCGCCTGCAGCCCAACGCGCAGATCAGCGACGATTTCGGCGATTTCATGGACGTCAGCCACAACGGCCGGGTCGGCAACACGGTCACGGTCAACGGCCGGATACTTGAAACTTTCGCCGTTCGATCTGGAGAGCGCGTACGCCTGCGCCTGATCAACGCGGCCAATGCACGGATCTTCGGTCTCGAATTCCACGGCCATCGTCCGTTGGCCGTTGCGTATGACGGCCAACCGGTCGAGCCGCACGAAGTACCGGGTAATCGCGTCGTTCTCGGTCCCGCGATGCGGATTGACCTCGTCATCGACATGACCGGAAAACCGGGCGAGCGGTTTACGGTTATCGATACGTTCTACCGGGGGCAGGAGTATCGGCTGCTCGATCTCACTTACGAATCGGCGCCCTTGCGCGGCCGGCCGCTCGACGGCTCGATCGCGCTGCCTGCCAACACGCAGCCGGAACCCGATTTCACGTCGGCTCAGCGTCACGATGTCACGTTCGGCGGTGGGATGATGGGCGGGATGATGACCGCGATGCTGCACGGGCAGAGCGTCGACATGCGCGAACTGATGCACAACGGCATGGCATGGGCGATCAATGGCGTGGCCGCCAGCGGCCATGTCATGGACCCGCTGCTGACCCTTACCCGAGGTCGCTCTTACGTGCTGGCGCTCAACAATGACACGGCCTGGCATCATCCGATCCATTTACACGGCCACTCGTTTCGGGTGCTCACCCGGAACGGCAGGCCAGCCCGCTTCCGCGAGTGGCAAGACACGGTGTTGCTTGCGCCGCGTGAACGGGCGGAGATCGCCTTTGTCGCCGACAACCCGGGCGACTGGATGCTCCATTGTCACATCCTTGAGCACCAGGCCGGTGGGATGATGGGCGTAATCCGCGTTGCTTGAGTCGGGAGGTCGATAGTGAAGCGTGTCGTATTACGAATCGTTCCGCTCGCAGTCGGCGGTCTGCTGTTCGGCTCGGCCGCGGCGTCGGCGGATGGCGATCCGGCATCAGGGGCACGGGCTTTTCAGGCTTGTGCCGCGTGTCACACCCTTCAATCCGGGCGGCACATGACCGGGCCGAGCCTCGCGGGGATATGGGGTCGAAAGGCTGGCTCGATCGAGGATTTCAGGCGCTACTCGCCGGCCCTCCGGTCCGCTGGGATCGTTTGGAACGAGCAAACATTGGATGCCTGGCTGGCGGATCCGAAATCCCTCATCCCGGGCAATCGGATGACCTTCGCCGGCCAAAAGAATCAGCGAGTCCGGGCTGACTTGATCGCGTTCCTGAAGTCGGGTGGCGGTCAAAGCGCGCAAGGCGGAATGATGGGCGGAATGATGAGAGGCCCCGAATTGGAGGACCTCAAGACCGTCGACCCGTCCCAGATCGTCAAAGCGATCCGGTATTGCGGCGACACCTACGAGGTGACCACCGCCGACGGCGCAATGCTCCCCTATTGGGAATTCAATCTGCGCTTCAAGACGGATTCGGGCGCGAAGGGTCCAGCCAAGGAAAAGCCCGCGATCATGCCGGCCGGGATGCAAGGCGACCGCGCGTCGGTGATCTTTTCCGATCCGTCGGAAATCGCCGCATTCATCGAACGGAAATGTTGACATGAAGCTCGGGAATGACGCGGACGAATGAAGGCTGCAAGGAATGGATTGAAGATGTCGACGACCATACTGATTGTACTTGCCGTCACTATCCTCACGGCTGCCATCGTGATCGGATGGACACTATGGCGGTCTCCGGCAGGGCGCGCCGATCCTGACGATCGTGCGCAGGTAACGCTAGGTGAAGCCGCATACCAGCAGCATTGCGCGAGCTGCCATGGCGCCAAGCTGGAGGGGCAGCCGGATTGGCGAATTCGCAAACCCGATGGTCGATTGCCGGCGCCGCCGCACGACGCCACGGGCCACACTTGGCACCATCCGGACGACCAGTTGTTCCAGATCACCAAGCTGGGGCTGCGCCCGCCGCTCGCGCCGGAAGGCTATCAAAGCGACATGGCCGCGTATCGCGGCGTGCTGACCGATGAGCAGATCTGGGCGGTCCTTGCGTTCATCAAAAGCAAATGGCCTGCCGAGATACGGGCCCGGCAAAGCGCCCGGAGCACAGGAGCGAATTGATGTCCGACTGCATGATGGGCAACTCGGTCGCGATGATGTGGGGAATGGGCCTCGTTGGACTTCTGGCCGTCGTTGTGCTGCTGCTCGCGGCGGCTGCGCTCGCCAAATATCTATTCTTTGGCGGCCGGAATAGGCGAAGCGATGGCTGAGTCTTCATTCACACCCGCAGCACAGACGAAGATGTCGTTGCGCCCGACCCGCGCAATTGTCCTGATTCCGGCTGTCCTTTTTGCCGCATTGATGTTGGCGTTCGGATTGGGGCTGACGCGGGACCCTCGCGCAATCCCTTCGACACTCATCGGGAAACCCGTACCTGAGTTTCGCCTGCCCCCGGTCATGGGGCGCACGCTCGGCCTAGCAAGCGACGATCTCAAGGGTCAGGTTTCGCTGGTCAATGTCTTCGCTTCCTGGTGTACCGCCTGCCGCGTGGAGCATCCGCTCTTCATGCGGCTCAAAGCCGAAGGTTTCGTCCCGGTCCATGGCCTCAACTACAAGGACCGGCCGGAAGACGCCGCCAATTGGCTTGACACCTTAGGCGATCCTTACACGCGGACGGGCGCCGACCGGGATGGTCGAGTCGCCATCGACTGGGGCGTGTATGGCGTTCCTGAAACATTCGTGATCAGCCCCGAAGGGCGCATCGTGCACAAGCACATCGGCCCGATAACGCGAACGGACCTCGACGACACGATTCTTCCGCTGATCGCCCGGTTGCGGAAGGGCGGACCGACACCGGCTGAAGCGGGTACTCGTTAGGGCGGCTGGAGCGGCAAAGGCGATGAAGCGTTCCAACGGTCGATACTTCTGGAGGATCACCGCTATCGTGGCGATTGGGATTGCCGTGACGGCCGCTGCCTGGCTTGTCGACTACACGGCGACGGCGTTTATTGCCAATCGGTCAGCGTCGACGCCAGCGATTTTCGAGACTGGCACAGCGGCCGCCATTTTGAGCACGCCGATCGCCGCGGAATTTTCGCTGCACGACGAGCCGCGTTCGCTGCCGGAAATCCAATTCTCGGATGACGCTGGTCGCGCCAGATCGCTCGCGGATTTCCTGGGCAAGATCGTCGTCCTCAATATCTGGGCGACATGGTGCGGCCCATGTCGCCGCGAAATGCCCACGCTCGACCGACTACAGGCTGCGCTCGGAGGAAAGGATTTCCAGGTCGTAGCGCTTTCCATGGATCGCGCCGGATTGCCAGTCGTGCAGAGATTCTATGCGGAGGTCGGCGTGAAGCATCTGGCCGTATACATCGACAGCAGCGGCGCCGCGGCACGGCTGCTGGGGGCAATCGGATTGCCGGTTACGCTGTTGATCGACCGCCAGGGACGGGAAATCGGCCGCCTCGTCGGACCGGCCGAATGGGACGCGCCGGAGATGATCACGTTCATCCGGAACCTGCTCTCGAAGAATTTTGGACTTCTCACGCCTGCAGTTGACGATTGCCCGCCGGCTTGCGGCGGGACGACCTCCTTCGATGGCTTGACCTTCCAGCCGCTAGAAACCCCACCTTCAACCCAACGACCAAGGAGACCGACACGTGGAAACCATCGAATCCTCTGAAGCAAGGCAAACCTCGTTCACCCGCGATTTGTTCAATGTAGCCCGTTACCACCTCGGCAGTCGCCGCGGATTCCTGGTGATAGGGGGTGTCGCGTTGGCGGCCGGCTTGGCGTTCAACTGGAACTGGCTGGTGGCCGCGGGCATCGCGCCGCTGCTAGTAACGGCTCTGCCCTGCTTGGCCATGTGCGCGCTGGGCCTCTGCATGAACAAGATGGGTGAAAAATCGTGTTCTACGCACTCCGACGCGCCGGAGAAAGCCGATGACGGCGCCGCCACGAAGCGTACGTCGAACTTATGACACTCAACCCGCTGGAGAAAGGAGAAACTCAAATGCGCATCTCAATGAAAATTGTTGCAGTTTCCGCTGCGATCATCGCCGGCGTCGGCACGGCGTCTGCCTTGTACGCCCACGAATCCGAGAAGTCCCGGGAGCACGGCGGCTCGATGATGGGGCAGGGCATGATGGGCAAGGGTGGAATGATGGGCATGACCGGCCCGCAAATGATGGACCATTGCAGCCAGATGATGCAGGGCGCTATGGGCGGCGCTGAAAAGCCGAACGAACAGTGGCGAAGGGATGCGCCTAAAACACCGCAGCAGGGCGGTTGACGAGCACGCCAGCCCGTCGTCCTAGGATTGGACGGCGAGCCGGCCCGCCGTTCAATCACCGTACAGAGTCGGAAACGATCATGCGCGTAGTAGCAAGCTGGGTTTTGGGGCTGGCGGTGATGGCGTCGACCGCCATCGCCGCGTCGGCGCACTCCATCAAGGAACTTGAAACCCAACTGGGCGACAGGGAACAGTACTTCCAACCCGTGGATAAGCCGGCGCCGGAGATCACGCTGCGCGACGCTGATGGAAAGGTCGCGCGACTTTCCGATCTTCGCGGCAAGGTCGTCGTTCTGCACTTCATCTATGCGGGTTGTCCCGATATCTGTCCGCTTCATGCCGAGCGGATCGCGGACGTGCAGGCCAAAATCAATCACACGCCGATGAAAAAACTGGTTCAATTCATCAGCGTGACGACCGATCCGTCGCGCGACACGCCGGCAGTGCTCCGCGACTACGGCCAGGCGCACGGTCTCGATCCCGTGAACTGGACGTTTCTCACCACTACGCCGGACCAGCCGGAGGATGCGACCCGCCGACTCGCCGAAGTCTTCGGGCATAGTTTTGTAAAGACGTCGGACGAGTACCAAATTCACGGCATCATTACCCACGTGATAGACAAGGAAGGCCGCTGGCGGGCGAATTTCCATGGGTTGAAATTCGATCCCGTCAATCTCGTGCTGTTCGTCAATGCGCTCGTCAACGACGTGAACAAGCCGCATGGCCATCGCGAGCGCGGCTTTTGGGACAAGGCGAAGGAACTTTTCTAGAAATGGCGAGAAGTACGATGGCCTTGTATGCATATGGCATAAGCGGCGCCGGGAATGACTGGATTCTTGTTCTTCGGCGCTATTTTGTCTTCACGGCCATTGCCAATTTGGCGTGGGAGTTCGCCCACTCACCCTTCTATACGATCTGGAACGAAGCCAGCCTAAGCAAGATCGTCTTTGCGGCTACCCACTGTTGGGCCGGCGACATATTGATCGCA
>JAHFPH010000025.1:0-21243 GCA_023266845.1 Rhodospirillaceae bacterium | reverse complement strand
GGGGGGCGATCCTGGACCAAGCTTTCCAACGGCGCCGACGGCCCAGTCGACTTCCACCAGATGGACGTGAGCAAGGCCGACCCCAAGGTCATCTACGGCGTCTATGGAGATCTGCAAAAGAGCATTGATGGCGGGCGCACATGGGCGCGGGTCGGCCCGGCGCCGGAGGGCATCATCGGAATTGGCGCATCGGCCAAGAATGCCGACGTTATCTATGCGGCGACACAACGTGGTCTGCTCAAGAGTGCTGACGGTGGTCGCCGTTGGGAGCCAGCGCACATACTACAGCGGACCACGACAATGGTGCATGTGGCGGCGAGCGGCACGGTTTATGCCTTCATCGTAGGCACGGGCTTGGTGCGCGCGAGCGAACCTGGCCTCGGTTGGCAGACGATCAGCAACGGTTTCGGCAAAGCCTTCCTTCTGCACCTTGCCGTCGCGCAGTCCGATAGTGGCGCGGCATTCGCGGTTGCGTTCGATCCCGAAAGCCGCACCCAGTCGCTCCATGCGAGCCGCGACGGCGGCCGGAGCTGGTCGAGCTTGGGAGGCAAGTGAATACAAGGAGGTGGACATGAATATCAGCGCCGCTGCCGCCAAATCGGGCGTTCCAGCCAAGACCATCCGCTATTACGAGAGTATCGGCCTCGTGCAACCGGCGACCCGGGCGGAGAACGGCTATCGCGTGTATGACGAACATGACGTCCAGACCTTATGGTTCATTCGGCGCGCTCGTCACCTTGGTTTTACCGTGGAAGAAGTTTCGAATCTGCTGACGCTTTGGCGTGATCGCGGCCGCACAAGCGTTGAAGTCAAGGCCTTGGCTTTGAAACGCATTGGCGACATCGACCGCAAGCTGCGAGAGTTGGATAGCCTCAAGCGCGTGTTACGGGACCTCGCTAACCGTTGTCGTGGCGACGATCGGCCGGATTGTCCGATCATCGACAATCTAGCTGGGTCGGATTCGAGTTCTGGCGCTATTCGTCAGCGGCATCGCTCACATGCCCGGTCCGACGAACGGCCGACCAGATTGGGACATGCTTGACGAGAAGGGGTGTTGGAACGCGATTTGCGCGCAAGTCGACTCATCGCAATTGAGATATCCATCATATGAGCATGCCGATGTTGCCAACGCGGAATGGGTTAGCCAGGTCGGTCAGGTGGATCGCTATCCCTCTGCTCCTAGCCGTGGCAGTGGGCGGGTGGTTTCTATTCGACCCCGGCTTCAAGTCCGCACAGAAGACGGCATTTGTACCCATCGACATTCCCCAGGATGAATTCGAACGGCGCGTTCGCGCCTATATCCTCGACAACCCTGAGGTGATCGTTGAAGCGACGCAGCGCCTCCAGGCGCGTCAGCGCGCCGCAGAATCGACGGAGGCGCAAGCCGTTTTGAAGCAACGGGTGGCCGAGGTTACCCGCGATCCAGCGAGTCCGGTCGGCGGAAATCCGATCGGGGATGTCACTCTAGTCGAATTCTTCGACTACAATTGCCCGTATTGCCGCCGCGTAGCGCCGGTGATGGTGGAGGCGGAAGCCGCGGACCCGCAACTTCGTATCGTCTACAAGGAATTTCCGATCCTCGGGGCAAACTCGGTATTCGCGGCCAAAGCGGCCCTCGCCGCGCATAGACAGGGGGCCTATATCGCGTTCCATAAGGCCCTGATGCTGGAGAAGGGTATTGCCGACGAGAAGACCGCGCTTGAAGTCGCAGCCAAAGCCGGCCTCAGCCTGGAGAGACTGAAGGCCGACATGAACGATCCGGCGATTCAGCAAGCCATCGACCGGAATCTCGATCTTGCCCAGGCGCTCCGCATCAACGGTACGCCCGGTTTTGTGGTTGGCGACCAGATCGTACGAGGCGCAACCGACCTGAAAACGCTTCAGACTCTGGTTGGGCGGGCAAGATCGGCGCAGTGACGCGAGTGAGCACACCGATCGAGACGTGTTGAACGCAATGTTGGAGATTTCGAACATCGGGGTGGCTACTGCGTTCGGAGCAGGGGTCGTTTCCTTCCTCTCGCCCTGCGTCCTGCCGCTCGTGCCAGGGTATGTCTCCTATATCGCAGGTCGCGCAACCGCCGGCGGCCCCACGGCAAGCAGGGCCTACCCGCGACTTCCCGCAATCGGCCTCAGCTTCTGCTTTGTGCTCGGATTCTCGACCGTATTCATCGTCCTGGGCGCAAGCGCGACGGCGCTCGGGCAGTTTCTGCTGGCTTACCGCTATGAACTCAATATCGTCGGCGGGGCAGTGGTCATTGCCTTCGGTTTGTTTCTCATTGGGCTAATTCACCCGGCGTGGTTGCTGCGCGACTTTCGGTTCCACGCCAAGGCTCCGAGCGGGCGGCCAATTTCGGCATACATACTGGGCCTCGCATTCGCTTTCGGCTGGACACCGTGTATTGGGCCAATTTTGGGCGCCATACTGACCGTGAGCGCCGCCTCGGCTACCATCGCGGGCGGCGTAGCGCTGCTGGGCATCTATTCCTTCGGCCTGGGTGTCCCCTTCCTGGTTGCCGCCGCGTTCACCGACTGGCTGGCGGCTAAAATGAGGGCTTTCGCCCGCGTCGGTCGCATCCTTCAAGCTTTTGCCGGTTCCGTCTTGGTACTTATGGGTGTTGCGATGATCACGGAGCAACTTT
This sequence comes from Rhodospirillaceae bacterium, assembly GCA_023266845.1. Lineage (GTDB taxonomy): Bacteria > Pseudomonadota > Alphaproteobacteria > JAEULC01 > JAEULC01 > JAEULC01. The sequence goes on along the minus strand of JAHFPH010000025.1, from coordinate 18,604 downwards.
CGGCATTGTCATATTGGTTCCTCGAAACTTTCCCAGCCTTGGCCAACATTGGTTAGACGTCGCTGGGCCGAGCGGTGCTGCAAATCAGCGTGAACATGCTGAAGCCGACCACCCCCTGATTCGTAACCGGCAGCGGAATTCGACGTGCCACGAGCCAGTACCGGTGCCCGTTGTGTATCCAATATTGAATGCTAATCGTCCCGAATGGTGAAAGAGAGCTAGTCGTAGTGGGCGTTCGTTGTACTGCCTGGCATGGGGTGTTGCATGCAACACCCTGCAACAGCATGTTGCACCAAATTCAAAGACGGCGACTAGCGAAGAGCTGCGCTGTAGCCCCCCGCTTACGCTAATCGGCCAGGAGGACCCAAGCGATCGGCCTGATGCTAACCGTCCAGCTTATGGCTTCATCATGACATCTGGGGCGTGGACTCATATGGCAGCGCGCCGATTTGGCGGGATGCTATCGCCTAGCCGACATGCATCGGATGGGAATGGTGATCTGGAACCATATCACGGCCCGCGTGCCGGACGCGCCCCACACGCTGCTCGTCTTCCAGCTTGGATGCCGCTACGACGAGGTGACGGCGTCAAATCTGGTAAAGATGGCGCTCGATGGACAAATGATCGACGGGCCCGAGGAATCGTTCAATCAAGCCGCATCGGTGATTCATGGCGGCATGTACCGTGCGCGCCCCGACGTTATGTGTGTCATGCACACGCATGGCCAAGGACTTTCATCCCGGGTTCTATGAGTGGCCCGCTTTGCTGCGCCAATTGGATCGCACCATGCCCGACTATGCGACATAGCGACTATGCGACATAGCCCAGGGGCGTCATCTGCTTCTGTTCGCGTTGGGCGTCCCTAGGCGGGCTTTGGATTTGGACAACCATGCGAGGCGGCGATGCCTTATGTGAGCGCCAGCGACTCCGTAAGGCTGTATTACGAATCAGCACCAGGCGTCGCTGCAACAGCCCGAGGCGACCGCACGCCTATTCGAGACGGCGGGAAGTCTGATCGCCGCCGACGGCGCGCTCAATCGAGCGGCGGCGTGCGTGGATCGAAAAACACCCAATACGGCCAGGATCAAGCCCTGGCGCCCGCCGTTCGCTGCCGCGATCGCGCCTCCACATGCCGCACGAGGTGGCTGAGCCCATAACAGATCGCGAAATAGATCGCCGCCAGCGCCGAATAGAGTTCGATCGGCCGATTCTCGCGCGCGTTCACGATGGTGGTGACCTGGGCTATGTCCGGCACGCCGATAATGCTGGCGAGGGTCGAATCCTGGAACGCGATGATGGTCTGCGTCAGCAGCGACGGCAGCATCTTGCGCAAGGCCTGGGGCAGGATCACGAAACGGCTTACCTGGGTGGAGGTAAGGCCCGTGGCTAGCCCCGCGCGGCGCTGGCTGATGGGAATTGCCTGCAATCCGGTGCGCACTATCTCGGTCAGGTACGCGACCTCGAACGCGGTCAGCGCGATCACCGCCGCCAGATAGGCCGAGCTGGGCCGGCCCGTCAGCATCGGCCCCGTGTAGTAGGCCCAAAACAGGATCATCAGCAGCGGGCTGCTGCGCAGCAGGTTCACATAGGCCGTCACGGGATAGTAGATGGCGGCGTGACGCGACAGCCGCCCCAGCGCGAACAGACAGGCGATCGGCAGCGCGATCACGATCGCTGTTGCCGTCATCTTCACGTTGATGGCCAGCAGCGCCAGCAACATCGGCCCGATGCTATCGAAAAGCGTCGCCATCAGCCGGCCGCTCCCCGGCGCAACAGGCCGGGCACGCGCGCCCAGCGCTCTATCAACGCCATCAATCCGGCAACGCTCCACGCGCATACCAGATAGACGGCGGTGCCCAGGGAGTTCGCTTCGATCCAATGGAAGGTCTGCAATCCCAGTTCCTGCGTGAAGTACGACGTCTCCACCACGCCGACGGTCATGGCCACGGACGAGCTTTTGAACACCGTGACGAATTCGGATGTCAGGCTGGGCACGATCACGCGCAGAAACAGCGGCACGATGACGAAACGCTGGGCCTGCCACCAAGTCAGCCCGGTGGACATGGCGCCCCAGCGCACTTGGCGATCGACGGCGTTGGCGCCCGCCCGCACATGCTCGGCGACCTTGGCCGAGGTATAGAGCGATAGGGTCAGGATGGCGCTGATCGCCTCCCAACCCAGCGCGAACAACTCGCGCCGCAATTCGATCGGCAGCAGGCGCGGCAGGACGTAATAGGCGAAGAACAACTGCACCAGCAGCGGGATGTTGCGGAACACCTCGACATAGCAGGTTGCCAGCAGACGCACGGCGCGATGCGGCGAGTCGCGCGCCACGCCCGCCAGTGTGCCGAGGATCAGCGCGAATACCCAGGACACCAGCGACAGCTTCAGCGTGGTAAAGACGGCGTTGAGGGCCAGATCGCCGTTCGGCGGGCGCCACAGCACCGCCCAGTCCATTTCAAAATGCATGCGTAAGATCCGGAAGGGTCGGGGCGGCAACGCGAACCGCCGCCCCGTTGTGTAGGCCGATTATTGTTCCGGCCACGAATTCAGCACGGCCATCCATTTGATGGTCTCGGTCATCGGGAAGGGCGCGTCGGCCTTGGGGCCGAAATATTTGTCGTATAGCTTCTCCCATTCTCCGTTGTTGAACATTCCAACGATGGTCAAATCGACCACGCGGCGGAATTTCGGGCTGCCCGGACGGAACGGGAAGGCCTGCAGGTACGAATCGATGCCCGCGTCGAACACCCGCCACTTGTTCGGCGTGGTCGATTTCGCGCGCAATCCTTCCAGGATCGGCCCTTCCACTCCATAAGTGTCGATCGAGCCGGTTTCCAACGCGGTGAAGGCCTGCGGATGATCGGGGAAGCCGACGATGGTGGCGGCCGGCTTGATGCGGCCTTTCTCGTTGAGGCCGCGGAAGATGGCGCCACCCACGCCGCCCTGCGGCACCCCGATGCGCTTGCCGCTCAAATCCTCCACCTTCTTGATCGGGCCGTCGGCGGCAACGATCAGCGCGGTGGAACTGACGAACGGCGCCACGCCGAATTCCACCACCTTGCACCGCGCCTGGGTAACGGTGGTAGCGCCCGCTTCCATGTCGATTGTGCCGTTCTGCAGCAATGGAATGCGCGTCTGGCTGGTGACCGGTACGTAGTTCAACTTGATCGTGCCGCCCATCTCTTTCTGCAGGTTGGCGTGGATGGCCTGGGCGATCTCGGTGGAAAAGCCGACCCAGTTGCCGGCCTTGTCCTTGAACCCATAGGGCGGCGTGGCTTCGCGCGCGCCCAGATCGAAACTGCCGGTGCGCTTGATTTTGTCCCAGGTATCCTCGGCGCAGGAAGCGGTCTGCGCCCGTGCCAGGGACGGCATGAACAGCGCGCCCGCGCCCAAGCCCGCCGATGCGGCGAGCAGGCGCCGCCGTCCCAATGCCAGATTGGTCTTTCCTTCGTCGGATCCGTTTCGCTTCGACATTTTCGGTCTCCTTTTCCGCCTGGTTTGTTCCATCCGATTTTCGAGTTCGACCTATCCCAGAATCTTCTTCAGGAATTGCGCGGTGCGCGGGTTGCCGGGATTCTCGAAAAAGCTCCGGCCGCTGCCGCGATCGACCACGCGACCCGCCTCCATGAACACGATCTTGTTGGCGACCTCGCGGGCAAAACGCATTTCATGCGTCACGATCAGCATTGTCATGCCGTCGCGCGCCAGGTCCTTAAGCACCTGCAGCACTTCGCCGATCATCTCGGGGTCCAGCGCCGAGGTCGGTTCGTCGAACATCATGACCTTGGGCTCGAGTATCAGCGACCGGCAGATCGCCACACGCTGCTGCTGCCCGCCCGACAGTTCGGCCGGATATTTGTTCGCCTGGTCCAGAATGCCGAAACGGTCGAGCAGCGCGCGCGCCTTTTTCTCCGCTTCCTGCCGCGACCAGCGCAGCACGCGAATCGGCGCCAGGGTCAGGTTCTGCAGGCAGTTCATATGCGGATACAAATCGAACTGCTGGAACACCATGCCGACTTTGGTGCGCAGCAAAGGCAGATTGCCGCAGTTGCGCACGCTGGTGCCGTCGACCACGACGTCGCCCGTCTGAAAAGCCTCCAGGCCGTTGGTACAACGCAGCAGCGAGCTTTTGCCCGATCCGCTCGGCCCGCAGACCACCACACGCTCGCCACGCGCGATCGTCTCGCTGACATCCGCCAGCGCCTGATAGCCGCCGTAGAAGAGCCCGACCTGCCGATACTCGACGATGGGGTCGTGCATCGCCGATACCTCGCTTAAAAACGATCCGCCCGGAACGGCGTCACGTCGATGGCGGGCGGCCGTCCGGCGACAAGATCGGCGATCACCCGCCCTGTCATCGGTGCGGCGGCCATGCCGACATGGCCGTGGCCGAAGGCATAGACTATGTCGGGCGAGCGTCGCGACGGCCCGATCACGGGCAGCGAGTCCGGCAGGCTGGGCCGATGGCCCATCCACATCGTCAGTCGATCCTCAGCGTAGTTGGTGGCCAGGCCCGGCAGCATGCGCCGCCCGTGTCTGAGCATGATTCGCGCGCGCTCCCAGTTCGGCGGGGCGTCTAAGCCGGCCAGCTCCACCGTCCCGGCGAGGCGCAGGCCCGTTTCCATCGGCGTGGCGACGAATTTGCCGGCGCCGTCGGCAACGCAGATGCGTGTGGTCACTTCTGGATCGCGGATCATCAGGTGATAGCCCCGCTCGGTTTCCAGCGGCACCTTGTCGCCCGCCTCGCCAGCCAGCGCGCGCGAATGAATGCCGGCCGCAAGCACCGCCGCGTCGGCGGCGATTTCGCCGCTATCCGTATTCACGGCACTCAGTTTGCCGCCGTCGATGACGTAGCCGGTTGCCTTGGCGCGCGTGATTTTGCCACCCGCGCGCACAAAAGCCTCGGCCAAGCTGGCGACCAATCGGTGCGGGTTCACGGTATGCGCGTTTTCGTGGATCAGCACGCCGCACACGTATTCGTGCGACAGGGCCGGCTCGAGCTGGCGAATCTCGTCGGCGTTCAGGTCTTCGCAGGCGATGTCGTGGCGCCGGCGCAGTTCGAAGCCCGCATTGTCCTTCGCGCGCGATTCCCTGGAGCGATAGACGAACAATCCGCCCCGGCGATGGATCATGTCTTCCACCCCCGCGGCTTTGGCCAGTGGCAACAAGGTTTCCAGGCACGGCTTCAACAGGCTGCGGAGCGCCCGCGCCTGGACCTCGACTTGCGCGGGTGTTCCTGAGCGCAGGAAACGGATCAGCCACGGCGCCAGGAAGGGAAGATAGCTCCAGCGTATCGCCAGCGGACCCAGCGGGTCGGTAAGCCATTTCGGCACGTTCCAGATCATGCCCGGCATGGACATGGGAACGATCGACGCGCCGTTCAGGCCCCCGGCATTGCCGAAGGAGGTTCCTTCGCCCGGCCCGTTCGGATCGACAAGGGTGACCTCATGGCCGTCGCGTCGCAGAAAGCTGGCGGCGCAGACGCCCACCATGCCGGCGCCGATGACGGCGACTCTCCGCCTTGTGGCCATATCTCTCCCCGCAAGGCGACCCGACGCGCGCCGACTCTTGGCGCGCCATGGCTCCGCCCTCGTATGCCGGATTGTATTGTTTGCTTTATGTATTGGGTAGCGGGAACGGCACCGTGAGTTCGAATCCTGCCGCCATCGAGACGCCGCCTTCCGTGGGTCTATTTGAGTGAATGCAACGTCAAAGGTTGTATTGAAGACTCTGCAAGAGAACCTGGGGCTTACCTACCTGTTCATCGCGCACGATCTCGCCGCCGTCGCCTATGTCTGCGACCGCGCGGCGGTGATGTATCTGGAATAAATCGTCGAACTGGCCGAGTCGAATGCAAACAAGCTGTTCAGAGATTCACAATGACCACTGTGCGGTCATCGGTTCGCATTCGGCCGGATGAGCCTTTGACCGAAGGATAGGGGCCGATCTTGTCGGGGTCGGCGCACTCTACTTCTTCGAATGCCGCTTCCCATGCCGCCAGATCGGGCGTGGCGCCCGGCTTGAAATATCCGTCGGTGAACAATTCGACCGCTTGCACCGACCCGCGCGGCCGATCGAACACCTGGATCAGGGACATGGGAATGTCGAACCCGTCGAGCACGGCATAGCCGAGCGGGCTGATCGTGTTGTTCTGGAACTGTCCCTGAGCGGCGATGCCGCCATCCAGCAATCTTCGCAGGTCGGCCTCGGGCACGTTCGGCAGCAGTTCCAGGCATTGCGCCAGTGCGCGCGCATGGACCGTCGCAAGCCCAGTCTCGTCGAGCCAGGGTCGCATTTCGGCGGTCAGTTTCGCGCCGCCGTGGAAGGCGCAGGCGCGGCCTACGCGCGCCCGGTCCTCTGGACTTCCGCCGGCCTCGGACACAAGCCGGTACGCCTCTTGCCGCAGGGCGGCGGTGACGCGGTCCAGCCCGGTGTCGACGATGAAAGTTTCGCCGCCGTTTATGCGCAGGCCGCTATCGCCGATCAGGATGAAACGGAATGCTGTTCCCAGATCGGCCGCCAGCGTCAGCGTCGCGCCGAAGCGTCGCGCCGGGTCCGCGCGCGCGCGATCGAGAATGCCGTGGCGGGCATAGGCCGCACGCAGCGCGTCCGATACGCGCGCGATCAGTCGCTCGGGTTGCATGGCGGCCTCGTCCGGGTCGGTCAAAAATTCGGCCGCGGCCCGCTGCACGATGCCGCTGGCCAGGCGTCCCGCGCGCATCCCGTCGTAAATCTGTCCTGAAATGTCGGTAACGCCGTCGATCACGGCAAAGCCGCGCCCCGGCATGACGAGGAATTGATCCTCGTTGGCCGGCGGATCGTCCAGATTCTTGCCTTGGCTGAAGGCTTCTATCCGCATGTGTAAAGCGGTTCTGCTCGATTGGCCCGGTAAATTAGGAAGGCGTTGCAGGCAGGCGTGGAATGTTACAATATTGTGACAGCTACCGCGAGAGCGTCGGTTGAAACGCTCCGGGAACCGGGAGGGAAAGCAATGACCAAATCCAGGCTAGCCGTCATCGCGTTCGGCGCCGTTATCGGCGCGGCGCTGACCGCATCTGCCGACGCGCAGCAGCGCGTCAGCGTCTATACCGCACATACCGCCAACATCGTCGAACGCCTGATCCCGGAATTCGAGAAGGCGACGGGCATCAAGGCCGACGTGGTGAAGGCCGGTTCGGGCGACATCATCAATCGTGTGCGCGCCGAGGCCGCCAATCCGAAATGCGACGTGATCTGGAGCATCGGCGCGGAGCTGCTGGAGGCCAACGGCGATTTGCTGCAGGCCTATGTGCCCAAGGAAGCCGCGATGATCGCCGACGCGTTCAAGCCCACCGGCGCGTGGCTGCCCTATACCGGCATCCTCAACGTCTTCGTGGTCAACACCAAGAAGCTGAAGCCGGAAGAATACCCCAAGACCTGGACCGACTTGGCGCAGCCCCGCTTCAAGAACCTGGTCTCGATGGCCGATGTCGAGAAATCCGGCTCCGCCTATATGCAGCTCAACACGTTCCTGGCGATCTACGGCGACAACGACGCGGGCTGGGCCAAGTTCAAGACCGTGTTCACCAACACGGCCATTTCGACCAGCTCCGGCGCGGTGCCGCGTTTCGTCAACGACGGCGAGGCGGTGGTCGGCATCACGCTCGAGGACAACGCCTATCTGTACCTGAAGAGCGGCGGGCCGGTGGCGATCGTCTATCCAGCGGACGGAACCTCGGCGATCGCCGACGGCATGGCGCTGGCCAAGGGCGCGCCCAACCCGGCCGCCGGCAAGGCGTTCATCGACTGGTCGCTGAGCGCCGCGGTGCAGGATCTGGTGGTGCAGGAGCTCGGCCGCCGGCCGATCCGCAAGGACGCGAAGCCTCTGGCCGCGCTGAAGCCGATGGACCAGATCAAGCTGGTGAAGTACGACATCAAGAATGCCGCCGACAAGCGCAAGGAATACATCGACAAATGGCAAGCGCTGGTGCAATCGCGCTAGGCGCGATCCGCGCGGGCTGAGCCAACCGGCGGCGTCGCGACGCCGCCGGTTCCGTTTGTGGCGGCCCGATCGCCGGTGGGGGTAGGGTGTCCCGCGTCGATCTTCAGCATATCAACAAGTCCTACCCCGGCGTAAAGGCGCTGGACGACGTCGATCTAACCGTGAATTCCGGCGAGTTTTTCACGCTGCTGGGCCCGTCGGGCTGCGGCAAGACGACGCTGCTGCGCGCCGTCGCCGGATTCAACACGCACGACAGCGGCCGCATCCTGGTCGACGGCAAGCGCATCGACAACGTGCCGGCGCATCGCCGCAATATCGGCATGGTGTACCAGGACTACGCGATCTTTCCCCACATGACCGTGGCCGACAACGTGGGCTTCGGCCTGGCGATGCGCCGCCGCCCGCGCCAGGAGATCGCTGAGCGCGTGGCGCGCGTGCTCGATCTGGTCCAGCTCGGCGGGCATGCCCAGCGCATGCCGCACGAATTGTCAGGCGGGCAGCAGCAGCGCGTGGCCCTGGCGCGCGCCATGGTGATAAATCCGCAAATCCTGCTGATGGACGAGCCGCTGTCGAATCTCGACGCGAAGTTGCGCGTGGAGCTGCGCGACGACATCCGCGACCTGCAGCGTTCGCTCGGCATCACCACGATTTACGTGACGCACGACCAGGAAGAGGCGCTGGTGATCTCGGATCGCATCTGCATCATGCAAAGCGGCAGGGTGCACCAGATCGGCGGCCCGCAGGAAGTCTATGCAAGGCCGGCCACGCTGTTCGTGGCGTCGTTCGTGGGCGCCATGAACGTGATGCCCGACCTTCCGGTGGGGCAGGGTGGCGAGATAAAGCTCGGCGATGGCGGTTGCACGGTCCAGGCGCTGGCAGGCCGCGGCACGGTGACGCTGGCGATCAGACCCGAGGATGTGGTGCTGCGCGCCAGGCCGGACAAGGCCGTCGTCCTGGGCGGTGCGGTCGACAAGGTGACCTTCGCCGGACGCGAGGCATTCTATCGCCTGACCTGCGACGGAGACAGGCGCGTGCTGGCGCATGTCTACCGGCCCGACCAGGGGCAGTTGGAAAGCGCAGGCGTGCGCGTGGACCTGGCTTTCCCGCTGGCACGACTGCATTTCTTCGATCCGGCCGACGGCAGGCGCATCGAGGCAAGCCCGTGATCCCGCGCATGCGCTTTGATTTCTGGACCGGCGTGCTGCTGCTGGCGCTGGCCGTGATCGCGGTGCTGCTGGTCTGGCCGCTCTCCAGCATCATGACTGCCAGTTTCATCGACAACCGCACGGGCGCGGCGACGCTCGGCAACTATGCGCGCGTGCTCGGCCAGCCGTTTTTCCAGGACGCGCTGATAAACAGTATGATCGTGGGCGTCGGCGGCATGCTCGGTGCGATGGCCCTGGGCATTCCGCTGGCCGTGCTGACCACGCGCTATGTGATCCGGGGCCGCGACATGCTGGCGACGCTGGCGGTGTTGGCGCTGGTCTCGCCGCCCTTCATCGGCGCCTATGCCTGGATCATGATGTTGGGCCGCAACGGCTTCGTCCGCCTGCCGCTGGAGGAGCTCGGCGTGCCGGTGCCGCCGATCTACGGGTTGTTCGGCATACTTCTGGTCTTCAGCCTGAAATTCTATCCGTTCGTATTTTTGCTCGCCTCGAGCAGCCTGCGCACCATCAACCCCTCCGTGGAAGAAGCGGCCGAGGGATTGGGCGCGGGCGCGTGGCGGCGCTTTTTCAAGGTCACCTTGCCCCTGGTTTTTCCGGCGGTGAGCGCCGGGGCGCTGCTGACTTTCGTGCTGTCGATCGCCGATTTCGGCACGCCCGCGATCGTCGGCGGGCGCGTGCGCGTGCTGGCCACCACGGCCTACAACCTGTTCACCAGCGAGATGACAGGCAATCCCGGCCTGGCTTCCGCCACCAGCATGGTGCTGATCGTCGTGTCGCTGATCGTGGTCGCGTTGCAACGCTGGTCCGTGGGCCGCCGCAACGTCGCCGGCGCCATGGTGCGCAAGCCCGTGCCGAAATATCTCGGTCCCTTCGCCTCCGCGGCCGCGCATATCGTGTGCTACGGCATCGTGCTGGTCAGCTCCCTGCCGTCACTGGTCGTGATCTACACTTCGTTCCGCAAGACCAGGGGGCCGGTATTCCAAGCCGGGTTCGGGTTCGAGAGCTACGAGCGCATCCTACGCGAGGTGCCGCACGTCATCAGCAACAGCGCCGTCTATTCGCTGGTCTCGGTCGCGCTGATCGTGATTCTTGGCACGTTGATCGGCTATATCTTGGCGCGGCGCGAATCCCCCATGGCCGGCGCGCTGGACGGCGCGTTGCTGGTTCCCTACATCGTGCCCGGCGTGGTGCTGGGCCTGGCTTTCGTGGTGACGTTCAACGTAAAGCCGCTGGAGTTGACGGGCAGCGCCACCATCATCGTGCTGATGTTGTTCATCCGGCGTCTGCCCTATGCGGTGCGGTCCAGCGCGTCGATCCTAAAGCAGATCAAGGGCAGCATCGAGGAAGCGGCGATCTCGCTCGGCGCGGCGCCGGGCCGGGCGTTCCTGAAAATCACCTTGCCGCTGATGATTCCTGGCGTCGTCGCGGGCGCGTTGATGAGCTTCATCACCGCGATCAACGAGCTGTCCAGCTCGCTGATCCTCTATGTCGGCCGCACCATGACCATGCCCGTGCGCATCTATCTGTCGGTATTGGACGGCGAGTTCGGCACGGCCGCGGCCTTGTCCACGATCCTGCTGGGCGCCACGGGCCTGGCGGTGTACGCGGTGTTCTGGGTTTCGGGCCGCAACGAAAGCGCGTTCGTTTGAGTGCGGAGCGGCAATCGGCATATCGTTACGCCCCACTCGGCCGGGGGGCGGGCCAGCGACAAAGTGGTCCCTCAAAAAAACTCAAGAGTGGTTCATTCGAGAGAGCCATAGGGCTGCTACGCTCGTATTTGGCGCAGGAATTAGGGGTTAAAGCAGAGACAGAGCCGATGCTGGCCGCAGGCCGCGCGCGCGTTTGTCCGCTTACCCGGGGCGAATGATCAGGGGGGCACTATGTTCAAGAAAGTCGCTTTGGCGGCATTGACGGGATTTTCCGGGCTGCTGTTTGTCGTCAGCGGTTCGAACGTCCGCGCGCAAGAGCAGCAAGTCGTCGTCAACTGCTCCTTCGAACTCGAGTGGTGCGAGGCGCTGCGAACCAAATTCGAAGCGACGCGAGGCCTGAAAGCGGTAATCGCCCGAAAATCGGCTGGCGAGACGATGGCCCAGCTCAAGGCGGAGGGCGACAACCCCCGCTTCGACGTGTGGCACTCCGCCGGCGTCGATTCGGCGAAAATCGTGACCGAATATCTGGATGCGTATCAGTCGCCGATGCTTGCCGAATTGCATCCCTGGGCGCAGGAAGCGGCCCGCGCCAGCGGCTACACGCTCACTCCCATCAATCTCGGCGCCGTCGGGTTCGGTTACAACGCCGATCTGCTCGCCAAGAAGAACCTGCCCGCGCCCAAATGCTGGGCGGATCTCGCCAATCCGATTTACAAGGGCGAAATCCAGATGGCCGAGCCGGCATCCTCGGCAACGGCCTTTGTGATGGTAACGGCCATTCTGCAAATCATGGGTGAAGACAAAGGCTGGGCCTACCTCAAGGCGCTCCACCCGAACATCAACCAGTACACGCGCTCGGGCGCCGCCGGCATCCGCGCCGCCGGCCGCGGGGAAACCGGCATCGGCATCGCCTTTCTCAGCGACTCGGTCGCGCAGGCGGTGCAGGGCCTGCCGGTAAAGACCGTGGCGCCGTGCGAAGGAAGCGGCTTCGAAATGCCGGGCGTCGCCATCATCAAGAACGCGAAGAATCCGAACCTGGCTAAGAAATGGGTCGATTTCGTCCTGAGCGTGGACGGGCAAAACGTTTCCTTGGAGATGCAGAAATACGAAACGCAGTCGAACAAGAACGCCAAGATGCATCCACTCGCGCCGGTTTCCGCCATTCCACCGGGATACGACATGCTGAAGTTCAGCAGCGCCGAGACCCGGACCAAGGTTCTCGACAAGTTCGAGAAGGACGTGAAAGGACGCTAGGCCGGCCGATATATTCGAGCCCTGGCGGCGGGCTTTCGTCGTGACGGATTAGCGCTCGCCGCAGCTTCGCAATGCAATGCCGCTTGCCGGCAGGCCTATCGCCGATAGCCCGATATTGGCTACGATACGGGCGTCTTGAGCACGCTTTGCGCTTAGGGCCGCCGATGCGGCGTCGCGGACGCCGCTTCGCCCGAACAAGCAATTCTGGGGTCGTATGCTTTGAGCAGACGCTCGCGACTTCCATTCGATGCCCTCGCGGTCGACCGCAGCTTGAAGGTTCGGTTGGACCGTCAGCTCTATGAGATTTTGCGCGGCTACATTCTCGAGGGCCGCATTGGGGCTGGCACCAGCCTTCCGGCGACGCGAACCCTGGCTCAGCAGCTCGGCGTAGGTCGAAACACGGTAGTGGCCGCTTACGATCAATTGCTCGCCGAAGGCTATATCGAAGCGAAGCCGGGGTCCGGAACCCAGGTTGCGTCGTCGTTGCATTCTCAGATTCGCCCGAAGCGGGAACACGCGCTCGCCGACGCGCCCAGGCTATCGCGCCGCGGTGAGCTTATGGCGAGCCGTCCTCAGCCCCCGCGCAGCCCCGGCAAGATCAACTTCCACCCCGGATTTCCTGAGAGCGCGACCTTCCCGTTTTCCACGTGGGCGCGGTTGCTGGCGAGAAATGCTAGGCGTCGCAGCGACGACATTCTCGGCTACCAATCTTTCGCGGGCCACTGGCGGCTCAGGGAAGCCATCGCGGAATACCTGGCCGTCTCGCGTGGAGTCAATTGCAGCCCCGACCAGGTCATCGTGGTGACCGGAGCGCAGGCGGCGCTGGATCTTATCGCGCGCCTGCTTCTTGACGGCGGCGAAACGGTATGGCTCGAGGAGCCGGGCTATCTCGGCGCGCGCAGCGCCTTGCTGAACGGCGGCGCGAAGCTTGCGGCTTTGCGGGTGCACCAGCGGGGCTGGGAGCTCGGCGATCCCGGCTTGCCGCCGCCACGCATGATTTATGTAACCCCATCGTGTCAGTGGCCGCTCGGCGCCATCATGCGCCTGGATGAGCGGCTGCAGCTTCTGGCGATCGCCGAACGGCACAATGCTTGGATCATCGAGGACGACTACGACGGCGAATATCGATATCGCGGCCAACCGGTGCCGGCGTTGCGCGGGCTCGATCATTCGCAGCGTGTGATCTATGTCGGGACATTCGGAAAGACGCTGTTCTCGTCGCTCCGCATAGGGTTTCTCATCGCTCCGCCCGGCCTTGCGTCAGCCTTCGAGTCTGCGCTTAGCGTGACGGGCCAATTCGCCCCCCTTCTGCTGCAAGCCACACTTGCCGATTTCATCCGCGAGGGTTATTTCGCCACGCACCTCAAGCGCATGCGGCGGCTGTATGTCCGCCGCCAAACGGATTTCCTCGCGCTTTGCCGGCGGGAGCTGGGTACGTGGATGGACGTGAGCGAAAACGACGCCGGGATGCAAATCCTCGGCTGGCTCAAACCGCCTTTCGATGACCAAGCGATCGCAAGCGCGGCGTTGCGATATGGCGTCGACGTTCAGCCCGTGTCGATCAATTACCAGCACGACGCGCCAAGACAGGGGCTGTTGCTTGGCTACGCGGGTCTGGGCGATCGCGAGATCGTCAAGGCGGTCGATGGACTCCGCGCGGCGTTCGAAAGCGTCGACCCGGGTCGCACGTCCAAGCACGGCAACCGCGGATTGGTTCCATTGAATAAGAAAAAGTTGGCTCTTTCATAAAGCCACTCCTGGCCCTAACTTCCCGGCAACTATGAAGAGTGAAGGAGTCGCGCCATGTATGTGGTTGGGCAGGACGAAATCGACGCCGTTACGAGAGTCATAAAGTCCCAAGCCCTTTTCAGATACGGGATTGGCGGCGAATGCGATCGTTTCGAGGCGCGCTACGCCAAATATCTGGGTTGCAATCACTTCATGCTGGCGGCCAGCGGCAGCAACGCGCTTGCGGCGGCCATGATCGCGGCGGGCCTTGGGCCGGGCGACGAGGTGTTGATTCCATCGCACACCTATATGGCGAGCGCCACGTCCGTGCTCGCCGTGGGCGCGATTCCCGTCATTGTCGATGTCGACGAGTCGCTGACGATCGATCCCGATGCCATCGAGGCCGCGATCCGGCCGCGCACAAAGGCCGTCGTTCCGGTCCATATGTGGGGCGCGGCCTGCGATATGGATCGGATCATGGCCATCGCCGCCAAGCATCGTCTGATAGCGATCGAAGATGCGTGCCAGGGAGTCGGCGGAAGCTACAAAGGGCGCAGGCTTGGGAGCATCGGTCATCTCGGCGCGTTCAGTTTCAACTACTACAAGAACATGACCTGCGGCGAAGGCGGCGGCGTATCGGCGAACGACCCGAAGCTCGCCGAAAAAGTGCGTTGCGCCATCGATCCGTGCCATTTCTATTGGAACGGCCGAAGCGACGCGATCCAGCCGTTCGTGACCAATGGCGCCCGCGCGTCGGAGCTGATGGGCGCGATGCTCAATGTGCAGCTCGATCGGATCGACGGCATGATCGGGGCGATGCGTGCCGAGCGAAAGCGTGTGCTCGAAGGCACCAAGCATCTGGGAAACCTGGGCCTGCGCCCAACACCCGCGCACAGCCCCGATCACGACTGCGCCACCCAGACCATGTACACGCTGCCGTCCGCGGCGGCGGCGGATGTCTTCGTAAAGACATTCCCCAGCGTGATCGCGGGCAAGACCGGTCGTCATACCTATACCGAATGGGATCAGGTGCTGATGGGCGCGGGCGCCGCGCATCCCGCGATGAACCCGTTCAACATGCCGGCGAACGCCGAATGCCGCCGGTCCTACTCGAAGGATATGTGCGCGCGCTCGCTCGAGATCCTCGATCGCACGGTGATGGTGGCCATGCATCCCGAACACAGCGCGCGGGATATCGATGATATGATACACAATATCGGCGTGGCGGCCCGGGTTGCGCTGGGCGGCATGCCGGCCGACCAGGCCGAAATCCGCAACGCGCAGCCGATCGAGGAACAGAAGTTTGACCTTCAAGCGCGCGCCTGAACGATCGAAGGCCGACGGCGCATCGCTTACGCCCGAAGAATTGAAATCCCGGTTCGCCGCGGCCCGGTTGGTCGCGGCGGAGGCGGGGCGGCTCGCCCGAAGCTTCCTGGACGACCCGCGGGGATTGGAAATCTCGCCGAAAGGTCCACAGGACATAGTTACCGCGGCAGATGTTGCGGTCGAACGCCTGATCGTGTCGAAGCTGACGGAACTTTTTCCCGGGGATGCGTTTCTCGCCGAGGAAACCTATGCCAAAGCCCGTTCCGAAGCCGATAGGGCCCTTTGGGTCATCGATCCGATCGATGGCACCGGCAATTTTGCCGCCGGCCGTCCAGACTGGTGCGTATCGATCGGCTTTATGAATTGCGGGCAGCCGGCGATCGGCGTCATCGACATACCGTCGGCGAACGAGCAATACGCGGCCTTGCGCGGCAATGGCGCGGCCCGCAACGGCAAACCGGTCAGGGTCAGCGATTGCATATCCATCGCTGGGGCGACTCTGGGCGTGGACTATTCCTTCCGGCATCCGGTCGAGCCGTATCTGCAAATCCTTGAGACGCTGTTCCGAAAGAAGGGAGGGTTCCGCTGCAACGGCTCCTCGGCGGTTTCGCTCGCGCATGTCGCCGGGGGGCGGCTCGATGGATTCATCGAACTGCACCTCTATCCGTGGGACGTCATGGCCGGCATCGTCCTTATCCAGGAGGCCGGCGGGTGGGTGGGCGACTTCCTCGCCCTAGGTGGCTTGCGAAAGGGCGGTCCCATGATTGCCTCGGCTCCGGGCATTCGCGACGAACTTGTGGCCCTGGTGGGGAGATTCGTTGGCAAGGCGTGAAGCAGGCGATCGCATCCGCCTTGGCATGGTGGGCGGAGGCGAGGGTGCATTCATCGGCGCGGTGCATCGCATCGCGGCGCGACTCGACGACCGCTACACGCTGGTGGCGGGAGCCTTGTCATCGACTCCGGCAAAAGCGCTGCGCTCGGGCAGGGCGCTCGGTCTCGATCCGGCCCGCATCTATGCCGACTTCGCCGCGATGGCGTTGCGCGAACGCGGCCGCAAGGACGGCATCGAAGCGGTTTGCATCGCAACGCCGAACCACATGCATGCGGCCGTCGCGACGGAATTTCTCAAGGCCGGGATTCACGTGATTTGCGACAAGCCGCTGACGACGACGCTCAAGCAAGCCAGAAAACTCCAATCGCTCGTCAGGCAAAGCGGCCTCATCTTCGCCGTTACGCACAACTACACGGGTTACCCGATGGTGCGGCAGGCGCGAGAGATGGTGCGTGAAGGCAGGCTCGGCGAGATCCGCGTCGTTCAAATCGAATATCCCGAGGATTGGCTGACCGAGCGCATCGAGGCTTCCGGCCACAAACAGGCCGGCTGGCGCACCGATCCGGCCCGGTCCGGTCCCGGCGGCTGCGTCGGCGATATCGGCACGCACGCTTACAATCTTGCCGATTTTGTAACCGGCATTCCCGTGACGGAGATCCTGGCGGAGCTTTCCACTTTCGTGCGTGGACGCCGTCTCGACGATAATGTGCATATGCTGCTGCGCTATGCGAACGGCGCGCGCGGAGGTTTATGGGCAAGCCAAGTGGCGCCTGGAAACGACAATGGACTGAGACTCCGGGTCTATGGCGCCAGGGGCGGACTCGAATGGCGTCAGGAACAGCCGAACCAGCTCTACTGGTCGCCCTATGGCGAGCCGACCCGCAGGCTGTCGCGCGGCGGCCCGGGCCTCGGCGCG
The DNA here is from genome assembly GCA_023266845.1 of Rhodospirillaceae bacterium. Lineage (GTDB taxonomy): Bacteria > Pseudomonadota > Alphaproteobacteria > JAEULC01 > JAEULC01 > JAEULC01. The sequence continues at coordinate 1,749 of JAHFPH010000025.1, read as the reverse complement.
GCGGCGACGCGCGTCAGCCGAATCCCAGCCGGGCACCCCGAAGGCTATCTCGAAAGTTTTGCCACGATCTACAGCGAGGTGGCCGCCGCCATTCGCGCCGCGCGCGATCGCAGGAAGCCGGACAAAGCCGTCTTGTTCCCGACGATCGACGACGGCGTGAAGGGCGTCGCTTTCATCGAGGCGGCGATCGCCTCGTCCCGGCGCGGCGGCGTCTGGGTCAAACTTCGACCGTATGCGTAGATCAAGAAAACTTACCAGCCCGTCCGCCGCTCTCAGTGCTGGGCCCGACGCAGACCCGCCGCTTGCCCCTCAACGCCGGTGATGGCAGGCTGTCACACAACCGTCATCGAACGGTCACAAAAGACCTGGGGAGGAAACAATGGCCCGCTTTTCCCGCGCGTATGGGCGGATTTTCGCGTCGTCGGCGACCGCGGCCCTGCTGCTCTGCGTCGCATCGCAGGCCGCGAAAGCGCAAGACCTCAACGCCTATTCGATCTGGCCCGAGAACTGGGCGCGGCCGATGCTGGAGGAATTCACCAAGGCCTCGGGCATCAAGGTCAACTTCCTGCGCTTCTCGTCGGGCGAGGCGCTGGCGCGCGTGATCGCCGAAAAGAACAGCCCTAAGATCGACGTGCTGTTCGGCGGGCCGGTGGAAACCTTCGCTGCCGGCATCAAGGAAGGCGTGTTCGATTCCTACAAGCCGCCGTCCTTCGCCAAGCTGCCGGTGCGTTTCAAGCACGCCGACGGGCAATGGGTCGCCATCGCCGACGATCCGCTGGTGTTCATGACCAACACCAAATTCCTGGCCGACAACAAGCTAAAAGCCCCGGCATCGTGGGACGATCTGTTGAACCCGGCCTACAAGAACATGCTGCAGATGGCCGACGCCCGCACGTCGGGCACGGCCGTCACGCGCATTTTCTCGATCCTCGAGGTCAACGGCCGCAGCGAGGACAAAGCCTTCGCTTATATGAAGAAGCTGCGCCCGAACGTGCAGCTCTATACCAAGAGCGGTGGCGGCGGCACGTTGCCGGTCGGGCTGGGACAGGCCGGTGGCGGCATCTTCTTCATCGTCGACGCGCTCGACACCAAGGCCAAGGGCTACGACGTGCAGATCAGCTTCCCGAAAGAGGGCATCGGCACGGCGGCCGAGGGCATCGCGCTGATCAAGGGCGCCAAAAACCCGGCGGCGGCCAAGAAGCTGATCGATTGGGCGTCGAGCCCGGCGATGCAATCGCTTTTCGCCACGCACAAGATCAACTTCGTGCCGGCGCATCCCGACGTGAAGACCGAGGCGAGCCTGGCGGCGGTGTTGAAAAACGCCAAGATTTTTCCTATCGACGACGCCTATGCGGGCGCCAACCGCAAGCGCGTGGTCGATCGCTGGGTGGCGGAGATCCTGCCGTAAGCGGCGTATTCACCCGGCCGCACGGTGGCGGCAATCGATAGCGTGAAGGATCGCCGGCGCGCGCTGCCGGCGATCCTGCGCGACCCGGTGCAGGGGCTGACGGTTCTGGGCCTATGGGCGCTGCTCGCGCTGTTCGTGATCTATCCGCTCTGCGCGCTGCTGATCCGGGCGTTCTTTTCCGACGGCGGATTCAGCTTGGAGCCGGTCTGGGCCGTGCTGGCGCAACCCAATCACCGCCGCGCGTTCGCCAACAGCCTGTTGCTCGGCGCGCTGGTCGGCGTCGCCGGCACGGCGCTAGGGTTTCTGTTCGCCTTCACCGTGGCGCGGGCGGGCCTCAAGCC
>JAHFPH010000024.1 GCA_023266845.1 Rhodospirillaceae bacterium | reverse complement strand
TAGCAAAAACCCGCCGTTCATATCCCAAACTTAGCGTCGTAACGCTAACTCCAAGATCCAAGAACAGCAGGTCGTCCAAAGCCCCTCAGGCCCTAAACCCCGCCGCCCACAGATCCCTTCCGTAGACAAACTTACTTGTCAAACATCAAAAACCCCGGTCCGAGGAACTTCCCCCGGACGCGGGGCGGACGCGGCTTATACGGGCGCAACACCACTCTGTCAAACGTTTTTAACCGATGGATACCGATTTGATTTGCCAGGGATTCCCGCCGGTTTTGCGGGTCGGAAAATACCGGAAAAGAGGGTTGTTCCGGACCTCTTCAACCGCGTTGACAGGCGAGTCCCGCCCCGGCAAGGTCGCCGGAAAGGGCCGCATCGACGGACCGCAAAGAACGCCGAAAACAAGCGTCCAGCAGGGGAACCAGGAGACTGCTTTTGCCCGTTTCGCCGCGGCTCGAGGCCGGATGACCAGGGGGATTCTGGACCAGCCCCGATTCATGATCGCCTTGACCGGCGGGCTCTTCGCGCTCGCCTGGCTGGCGGCGCCGGAGCGGCAGCCGCCTGCGGCACCGGCCGATCAGCTCTACGCGCAAGAGGAACCATCACCCGCCGAATTTGGCCCGGGTTACCGTTCCGCGGCGACACTCCTGGCCGAATCAACGACCAATGACGTGCTCGCCCCCGAAGACTCCAAGGCCATCGCCCGAGCCGAGCAGGAAGCGGAAAGCCTGACGCCGGTCGACGGGGCCCTGGCTCTGGAACCCCTGCCCCCGGGCAGCCAAATCACGCGCCTTACCGTCACCGCGCAGCGCGGCGACACCCTGGGCCGGCTGCTGCAGGACGCCGGCGTCAGCCGCGCCGAGGCTCAGGGCGTGGTCGACAGCCTCGCCGGCGTGTTCAAGCCGCGCGACCTGAAGCCCGGCCACGAGATCCAGTTGAGCTTCGTGCCGGAGGCGGCTATCGCCCCGGCCGAAAGATCGCTCGGACGCCTGGACGCCGTGCGTTTGGCGGCCACCATCGACCGCGAGGTGGCGGTGCGCGCGACACCCGGCGGCGGCTTCAAGGCCGAGGCCATCGTCAAGCAGGTCAACCGCCTGCTGACGCGCACGGACGGCGAGATCGTGGGCGGCAGCCTGATGGTCGCCGGCACCCAGGCCGGCGTTCCGGCGGGCGTGGTGATGGAGCTGATCAAGATCCTAAGCTTCGACGTGGACTTCCAGCGCGACATCCAGCCCGGCGACCGCTTCGATCTTCTCTACGAACGCTTCCAGCTCGCCGACGAGCGGCTGGTGCGCGGCGGCGAGGTGCAATACGTCTCGCTGCAGCTCGCCGGCAAGAAGCTCAACCTTTACCGCTACAAGGATGCGCGCGGCTTCGTCGACTATTACAACGAGCTGGGCCACAGCGTGCGCAAAGCGCTGCTGAAGACGCCGATCGACGGCGCGAAACTCAGCTCGCGCTACGGCATGCGCGAGCACCCGATCCTGGGCTACAGCGTCATGCACCGCGGCGTCGATTTCGCAGCGCCCATCGGCACGCCGATCTACGCCGCCGGCGACGGAACCATCGAGGATATCGGCGAGCGCAACGGCTATGGCCGCTACGTCCGCGTGAAGCACAGCAACTCCTACGCCACCGCCTATGCGCATATGAGCGGATACGGTCGCGGGCTGAAGGCTGGCAGCCGCGTACGCCAGGGCCAGATCATCGGCTATGTCGGCGCCACCGGCCGCGCGACCGGCCCGCATCTGCACTACGAGGTCCTGCGCAACGGCGACCAGATCAACCCGATCGCGGTGAAATTCCCGAGCGGCGAGAAGCTGACGGGCGCCGAGCTGGCGAAATTCCAGGCGGCTAAAACCGCCGTGGACCGCATGTTGTCGATCCCCGAGGCCGAGCGCGCGATAACCGACTCCGTGGATCAGCTGGCGTCGAACGCCGCGCGCTGAAGCGCTTCCGACCGCCGTAACCCGATAGCGCACGCGCCATCAAGCGCCGCGTACCGGCCGGTGTCCAAGTGTCACTCGTAGCCCTTGGGCGGTACGAAAGCCTGGAACTCTTTTTCCAACAGGCGCGCCAACTCGATGCAGGTACGATCGGCGTATTGCGCGCCGATGATCTGCACGCCGACCGGCAGGCCCGACGGCGTAAACCCGGCGGGCGCCACGGTCGAGGGCAGATAGACCATGCCGCTATAGCCCGCCCAGAACATCTGGTCGGTAGCAGGCACGCGCTTGCCGTTGACCGTGATGCTGCGCTGCCAGCGTTCACCCTCGTGGTCGTGCGGACAGGCGGCCGAGGCCGCCGGCGGGCAGATCAGCAAATCCCAATCCTTGAAGAACTCGGCCCATTTGAGTCGCATCTGGTGGCGCGTGTTGTTGAGCTTCAGCCAGTCGCGGTGGCGCAGCACGTTGCCGCGCGTCATAAGGGCGAAATAGCTGTGATCGTCGGCGCCGAGCTTGCCGGCGGCGTCGATGTTGCGCTGGAAGGCTTCCGGCGACATGCGGCCCGAGGTTGCCGCGCGCAGAATCGTGATGAAGATGCGGTGCGATTCCGTCGCGTCGATCGTCGGGCGCGCCTTGTCGCTGACCTTGGCCTTCTTTTTCGCCAGAAAATCGGCCACGGCCTGGATGCGGTCCTGTACGGCGCGGTCCACCTCGCTGTTCGGGTCCTCCAGCATCACCGCGACGCGGAATTCGCTGAGCGACTTTTGCCGCGGCGCGGGCAACGCGAGCTTCCATCCCGCGCCGTCGATTTCATCCGGTCCCGCCATCACCGAGAGCGCCAGGGCCAGATCGTCGGCCGAGCGCGCCAAGGGCCCGATCGCCGAGATGTCGCTGGTGGCGACCGCGCCCGGCATGGCGTGGCCGCGCGGTGTGCAGATGCCCCAGGTCGGCTTGTGTCCGTATACGCCGCAATAATGCGCGGGATTGCGGATCGATGAGCCGATATCGCTGCCGGCCTCCAGGCCGGTCATGCCCGCCGCCAGCGCCGCGGCCGAGCCGCCGGACGAGCCGCCCGGCGACAGCGCCGTGTCCCATGGATTGTTGGTGGTGCCGTAGATCGCGTTGTAGCTCTGCCAATCCGCGAGATAGAGCGGCACGTTGGTCTTGCCGAACAGCACCGCGCCCGCGCCGAGAAAGCGGTCCACCGCCACGGCGTTGCTGGCGGCGATGTTGTTTTTCAGTTCGGGCGTGCCCCAGGTCGTGGGCAGGCCCGCGACGTTGTACGATTCCTTGATCGTCATCGGCACGCCGTGCAGCGGGCCCCAAAGCTTCTTTTTCCTCAACGCCGCGTCGGCGGCCTTGGCGCGTTTCTGCGCCCCCGGAATGTCGGTCGCGATGATGGCGTTGAGGCGTGGATTGAACTTTTCCACGCGCTTCAAATAAAGGTCGAGCAGCTCCGCGCAGCCGATCTTGCGGCTTTTGACCGCGGCGGCCAATTGCTTGGCGGAACGGAACGGCAGGTCGAGCATATTTTCCCTCAAGGTCGCTTGTCGCAGTATAGCCGCGCGGCATGCTAAGAGTCGGGCGCAAGCATGGGGGAAACGCATGTCCGATCTGTTCTCGCTGCAAGACCGCGTGATCCTGGTGACCGGGGCCAGCCGCGGCCTGGGCTATGCGATGGCCGAGGCGATGGCCGCGGAAGGCGGCACGGTGATCCTGAACGGCCGCGACCGGAAAACGCTGGATGCGGCGGCCGCGAAGCTGAAAGCCAAGGGGTTCAAAGCGGAACCCGCGGCGTTCGATGTCAGCGACTTCGCGGCTTCCACAAAAGCCGTCGCCGACATCGTGAAGCGCCACGGGCGTCTTGATGTGGCGGTGCTCAACGCGGGCATCCAGCACCGCAAGCCGCTGCTGGAATGGGAGAACGCGGATTTCCAGCGCGTGGTGGACACCAACCTGACGGCCTGCTTCGTGCTGGCGCGCGAGGCGGCGCGCGCGATGGTGCCACGCGGCCAGGGACGCATCATCTTCACCGGATCGGTGATGGGCATCGTGGCGCGGCCTACCGTGCACGCCTATGCCGCCGCCAAGGCCGGCCTTGCGGGCATGGCCAAGACCCTGGCGGTGGAGCTGGCGCCCAAGGGCATCACCGTCAACACGATCTGCCCCGGATTCTTCGAGACCGAAATGAACACGCCGCTGGTGCAGAACCCCGAGTTCAACAACTGGGTCAAGACGCGCTGCCCGCTGGGCCGCTGGGCCAAGCCCGAGGAACTGGGCGGAGCCGCGGTGTTCCTGGCCAGCAAGGCCGGCAGCTATGTCAACGGCCACATGCTGGTAGTGGATGGCGGGCTTGTCGTCATGATGTAGGCGGTGTTCGCTTCGCCAGCAGCTCGTCTCTTATCTCCGTCAAAATCCGGCACAGCACGGCGCCAGGCATGAACGTCCCCGGCCGTTCGGGCTCGGCCGTGACATGCACGATGGGCCGCGGATGGGTGGCGACGAAATCCCGTGCCAGATCGGGATGCGCCGCGAGCTTGGCGCGGATGGCGCGGGCGATGAGCGCGTGATGCTCGGGGCTGCCCAGCGTAAACCGCCGCCCGCCATATTCCGTTTCCGTCAGGGCGCTTGCCTTGCCGAACGCATAGGCTTCCTTGCCCGATAGCGTCGCCGCTTTGGCGCGGCTGGCTTGGTCGAGGAATTTCAAGGCCACATAGAAGCCCTCGACCGACGCATAGGAACGCCCATCCAGCGCGAAAGGCGCGGCCGCGAAGTTCGACATGCGCCGGCCGATATCCTCGTCGCCGGCGCTGGAAATGTTGATCGGCTTTGGGTCGGCGCCGGTCACGCCGCGTTGCGGCGCAGATCGTCCTGCATGAAAGCCTGGACGATCTGGTCGTAATTGTCGTCCGCCTTGAAGCCGAGCGCGCGGGCGCGCACCGCGTCGAAACGCGGCGGCCAGCCGGCGACGATCTTGCGGATCATGGCGTCGGGCACGAATTTCACGCGATCGACCGCCTTCTGGCCGCCGGCGCGTTTCAGCGCATCCAGCATCTCCTTGACCGAAACGGTGATGCCCGGCAGGAACAGCGCGCGGTTGAAGCCGAGCTTCGCCGCCGGTAGCTCGTGCGCGTGGACAAAGGCTTCGACCACCCGGCGCGGCGACAGCACGTACATGGCGACGGACGGATCGACCGGGCACACCACGTCGTCGCCCTGCAGCGGCTCGCGGATGATCGAGCTGGCCCAGGTCGAGGCCGCCTTGTTGGGCTTGCCGGGACGCACCACGATGGTCGGCAGGCGCAGCGCGCGGCCGTCGATGAAGCCTTTGCGGCTCATGTCGTTCACCATGAACTCGCCGATCGCCTTTTGCGCGCCGTAGCTGGTCTGCGGCGTCAGCGGCGTGTCGTCCGCGATCACTTTCGGCATGTCGCCGCCATAGACCGCGGCCGAGCTGGTGAACACCACGCGCGGCGGGGCTTTCAGCGCGCGGCAGGCCTCGAGCACGTGGCGCGTGCCGTCCAGGTTCACGCGCATGCCCAAATCGAAATCGGCCTCGGCGCCGGCGCTGACCACGGCGGCGAAATGGAACACCGACGCCACGTCGCCCGCGATCAGCCGGCGCACGACGGCGCCGTCGCCGATATCGCCGGTGACGGCAGTCACGCGCTTGTCTTGCACGATATCGGCTGCGGGTGTCCCTACGTCGAACAGTGTCAGCTTCAAAACCTCGCGCTTGACGCCGCCGGGCGCGGTCAACGCCTCGCCGCTCAACAGCTTGCGCGCCAGCTTCTGGCCCAGAAACCCGGCCGCGCCGGTGATGACGACATGCATGGATCTACTCTTTGACGGCGCCGGTCATCGCCGAGACGTAGTGCTCGACGAAGAAGGCGTACAGCGCGACCAGCGGTAAGGAGCCGACCAGCGCGCCCGCCATCAGCGAGCCCCAGCGGTAGATGTCGCCGTCGGTGAACTCGTTGACGATCGCGACGGGGACGGTCTTGTTGTGCGTCGATGAGATGAACGTCAGCGCATAGATGAACTCGTTCCAGCACAGCGTGAAGCAGAAGATGAACGCCGAGATCAGCCCCGGGATCGACAGCGGCAAAACGATCTTGGTCATGATCTGCCAGCGGCTGGCGCCGTCGATCAACGCGCATTCCTCGAGCTCGTAGGGGATGGTCTTGAAATAACCCATCAGCAGCCAGGTCGAAAACGGGATCAGGATGGTCGGGTAGGTGAGAATCAGCGCGAACGGCGTGTCGAACAGCCCGTACTGGAACACCACGGTCGACAGCGGAATGAACAGGATCGAGGGCGGGATCAGATAGGCAAGGAAAATCGCCCCGCCCACCCATTGCGCGCCCTTGTAGCGCAGCCGCACCATCGCATAGGCCGCCAGCACGCTGGCGATGATCGACAGGATGGTGGCGGCGATGGCCACGAACATCGTGTTCCACAGCCAGTTCAAGTAGTTGGTCTCGAACAGCAGCTTGGCGATGTGCTTGAGCGTCGGCGTGGGCGTCCAGAACGGATTGAATTTTTCTAGGTCGAGCAGCTGCTCGTCCGGCTTGATCGAGGTCAGCGCCATCCAATAGAACGGGAACAGCAGCACCAGCAGAATGATCGACAGCGGCAGATAGAGGGTGACGAGGCGCCGCGGCACCGACTCGAGATAGCTCATGCTGTCGGACGGGTCGGTCGAGCGTCGGCCGAACAGACCAGGCTTGCCGGCGGCGGGTGCGTCAGCCATCGCTGCCGCCCTGCTGCCACTTGCGGCGCTGCAAGCCAAACCACGAAATCATGATCGCGGCGAGCAGGAACGGGATCATCGCGGTGGCGATCGCCGCCCCTTCGCCCAGATAGCCTCCCAGGATGGCGCGCTGGTACGACAGCGTGGCCATGAGGTGCGTGGCGTTCACCGGCCCGCCGCGAGTCAGCACCCAAATGAGCTGGAAATCGGTGAAGGTGAAAAGCACCGAGAACGTCATCACCACGGCGATGATCGGCGTCAGCAGCGGGAAGGTGACGTGGCGGAACATTTGCCATGACCTTGCGCCGTCGATGGTCGCGGCCTCGTACAGCGACGGCGAGATGGTCTGCAGTCCGGCCAGCAGCGTGATGGCGACGAATGGAACGCCGCGCCAGATATTGGCGAAGATCGTCGACCAGCGCGCGTTCCACACGTCGCCGAGGAAGTTGATGTTGGCCGCGATCAGCCCGAGCTGCCTCAGCGTCCACGAGATGATCGAAAATTGCGAGTCGTACAGCCACCAGAACGCGATCGCCGAAAGGACCGTCGGCACGATGAACGGGATCAAGACCACGGCGCGAATGATCGCCTTGAACGGCATGTGCCGGTTCAGCAGCAGCGCCAAATACAGGCCCACCGCGAACTTGATGATGCTGGCGACCCCGGTATAAAGCAGCGTGTTGAACACCGACATCCAAAACACGCTGTCTTCCCATAGCCACTCGTAGTTCTCCAGGCCGACGAACTCGCCTGCCTGGCCGATGCGCGTATCGGTGAAGGACAGCCAGACGCCGAGAAGCAGGGGATAGGCGAGAAACAGCAGCAGGAAAGCCGCCGCCGGCACCATATACCAGGCGCCGAGCCAGTTGCGGTTGACCTTAAGCCGGTCCCACGCGGTGATGTCCCGGGCCGGCCGCTTGCCCAACCGGCGATCGGCCGCGACGTCGGTCATGTGTTCGTTCCGAGATGGCGGCGGGCGGCGAATTGACGCCGCCCGCCTTGATCATCAACTACGCCCGGCTGCGATAGAGGCGTTGCGCCTGGCGCTCGGCGATCTTGATCGACCCCTTCACGGTTTCGCGGCCCGAGACGTAGCTGGCGAACATGTCCAGCACGATGAAGTCGGCCAGCGCCGACGCCGCCTTTTCGCCGACCGAACCCAGATGTCCCGCCGTTAGCGTGCGCTTGGCAACGTCGCGACAGACGGTCAGCTTCTTGTCCGACGTCCAGACCGGGTTCTTGTCATAGGCGTTGAGCGGATGCGTGAGATAGCCCACCGAGTCGATCAGCCACTTGTCGTAGTTCTGGGCCTCGAGCATGAACACCATGAACGACTTACAAGCCAGCGGGTACTTCGAGTACTTCATGGCTATGAGTGGATACGCGACGTGGAACTCAGTCGGCTTACCCACCGGGCCGATCGGCCACAGCGCGTGGTCCATATCGTCGACGATATCTTGCTTCTTGTCGGCCTTGGCGGCGGCATAGATCGACACGCCGTTGTTGGTCCACGAGATTTCGCCGGCCAGGAACGCCTTGTTGTTGAACGCGTCGTTCCACGCGGCGGTGCCCGGAATGAAGTTGTCGTAGAGTTGTTTGGCGTATTCCAGCGACTTTGCGGTTTCCGGCGAATCGATGATCACCTTGTCCTTGGCGTCGACCAAGTTGCCGCCGAACGCCCACAGGCACCAATGCACCCAGGCATTGCCGTCGCCCGACGCGTGGCCCAGCGCCATGCCGCCGGGCGTTTTGTTTTTGTTCGTCGACTTGACGTACTCCAGAAACGCGTCGGTCGTCTTGGGGAATTCCTTGAATCCCGCCTTCTGCATCGCCGCGATGCGATAGTTCATCACGTTGCCGTTGTAGGCGACGGGAATGGCGATCCACTTGCCGCCGCTGCGACCATAGACCTGGGCGGAGGGCACCCAGCCGCCGTACTTCTTGCCCAGGTAGTTGGCGACGTCGGTGACGTCCGTACACTTCGCCGGGAACAGGTGCGGCAGCGAGTACAGTCCCCAGAACAGGTCGGGGCCCGAGCCGATATTGGCTGCGACCGACGCTTTGGGCTGCACGTCGTCGAGCGATTCATTTACCACCGTCAACTTCACGCCACTGGCCTTGGTGAAAGCCGCGACCAACTGCATGAAAGAGTCTTCTTCCGACTGCACGAAGCGCTTCCATCGCAAGAGCGTCAACTCAGCGCCGGCCTCGGGCTTCCAGGCCGCATCTTGGGCCCAGGCCTCCGCCCATCGTGTCAGGCCGGAGCCCGCGACGATGCCGGCCGCGGCAACCGCGGTGCCGCCCTGCAACAGATTGCGGCGTGTAAACATGGACATGGTCGTTTTCCTCCCTCGGTTCGTTCTGGTTCGCCGGTTTGTTCCGGCCTTTAGCCGCCTGGCGCGGCCCGGTTCACGTCAGACGCTGGCCGGAGCCCGCATCGAACAGGTGAATCTTGTCGAGCAACGGCGTCATCGGCACGCGCTGGCCTGGCTTGAAGGCGAAGCGGTCGCGGAACGCCGCCTGCACCTCGGCCATGCCCAGCCGGCCGACGACCAGCGTCTCGGCGCCGGTCGGCTCGATCACCGAAACCTCGATGTCCAGCCCGCCCGCGCCGTTGCCCATCGACAGATGATCGGGGCGCACGCCGTAGACGACGCGCTGGCCTTCGCTGCCCGGTGCGTTCGCGGGCAGCGGCAACGCCACGCCGTCGTCGGTCTCGACGCGCCGCGCGCCGGATTTGCTCTTCAGCGTGCCGGCGAGCAGGTTCATCGCCGGCGAGCCGATGAAGCCCGCGACGAACAGATTGTTCGGCTTGTCGTAGACCTGCAGCGGCGCGCCGGATTGCTCGATGTGCCCGTCGCGCATCACCACGATTTTGTCGGCCATGGTCATGGCCTCGATCTGGTCGTGCGTCACGTAGATCGAGGTCGACGTCAGGCGCTGGTGCAGCGCCTTGATCTCGGTGCGCATCTGCACGCGCAGCTTGGCGTCGAGGTTCGACAGCGGCTCGTCGAACAGAAACACCTGCGGGTCGCGCACGATGGCGCGGCCCATGGCCACGCGCTGGCGCTGGCCGCCGGAAAGCTGGCGCGGATAGCGGTCGAGATACTCGCCGAGATTGAGAATCCCGGCGGCGCGCTTGACCTTTTCCTGGATGGTCGCCTGGTCGACCTTCGCCAGCTTCAGGCTGAAGGCCATGTTGTCGAAGACCTTCATGTGCGGATACAGCGCATAGTTCTGGAACACCATCGCGATGTCCCGGTCCTTCGGCGGCACGTTGTTGACGACGCGGCCGCCGATCGAGATATCGCCCTGGGTGATCTCTTCCAGCCCGGCGATCATGCGCAAGAGCGTGGACTTGCCGCAGCCCGACGGACCCAGCAGCACGACGAAGGAACCGTCCTCGATGGTGGCGTCGATGCCGTGGATCACCTCGACGCTGCCGAAGCGCTTATGGACCTTGCGAACTTCTACGGAAGCCATGCTGCCCCTGCGTTTCCTGCCCTGTACACGGGCTTCCCTTGAACCGGGAAAGCCCTGCCGCAGGTTGTCCCCGCTGGCCCGGACCATAGTAGCGCGCCGGCCCCGGGGCGCAAACGGTTTTGTTATCAGGGCTTTGCTGGAATCAATCCGCGTGCGGCCGCCAGGGTTTGGCAGCCCCGGATGAACGCGGCGCGGGGCTGCAACCGCCGCACCGCGACGCCGAAACGGCCGAGCGCCACGGCATAGCGTTGCGCCAACAGCCCATCGCCCACCAACCCCAACGGACCGCCGAGGCGACCCAGCCGCAGCCCCTTGGCCGCATCGGCGCCGATCAACGCGCCGGCCAAGGCCGCGCCCAGCGCGCCGCCGCGCCAATCGCCGGCGGCAGCCCTGGCCAGCGCCTGGCTGATCGCGTCGCCGGGATCGCCGCTCGCCTCGGTCAGCGACAGCCCGCGCTCGAATCCCACATCGTCGTCCTCGTCCGTCGCCCCCGCCTGCGCGGCCTCGGGTCGGCCCAGCGCCTGTTGCAGCGCCGCCGCGATCGGGCGGCACGACAGGCGCGCAAATCGCCCGCCCTCCGCGTGAACCCAGGTGGCGCGCGCGTCGACTATGCAGACGAGATGCCGCGCCGCCGTGGGGCGTTCGGCCTGCAATTGCGCGAGCGCGCCCAAGGCGCGAGCCACCGCCACCGGCGTTTGATCGGGTGCGGACAGCATGGGCAGGAAATGGCAAGGAACGCCAAGCTCCTGGCTTTCCTTCACGGCGGCCGACAATTCGGGAGTTCCGGCGGGACAGGCGACGGTAAGCGAGACGGCCGCGCCGTCGATGACCGCGCATCCCGGTTTTTCGCCGAAAGCCATGACCGCCTCGGCCAGATCCGACGCGTCGCGCGCTTCGCCGGCGTTGCCGTCGCCGCCGACCGGCCAGGCGCGAACCGCGCCGCCCGCGGCGTCGACGGCGAGCCACATGCCGGCGCCGGGTCGGCGCTAGTGGTTTTCGCGCGGCACGAAGCGCCCGCTCTTGCCCACCAGGAAGTCCAGGTCGGCGCCCTTGTCCGCCTGCGTCACGTGATCGGTGTAGAGCCTGGCATAGCCGCGCGGCAGATATTCCTTGGGCGGCTTCCAGGCGGCGCGGCGCTTCTTCAATTCCGCCTCCGGCACGTCGAGATGCAGCCGGCGCTTGCTCACGTCGAGCTCGATCATGTCGCCGTCTTTGACCAGCGCCAGCGGGCCGCCCACCGCCGCCTCGGGCGCTATATGCAGCGCCACGGTGCCGTAGGCGGTGCCCGACATGCGCGCATCCGAGATGCGCACCATGTCGGTGACGCCTTTTTTCAAAAGCTTGGGCGGCAGCGGCATGTTGCCGACCTCGGCCATGCCGGGATAGCCCTTGGGTCCGCAATTCTTCAGCACCATCACGCAAGTCTCGTCGATGTCGAGCTTCGGATCGTCGGTGCGCTGGCGGCAATGCTCGATGTTCTCGAACACCACGGCGCGGCCGCGATGCTTCAGAAGCCCGGGCGTGGCGGCCGACGGCTTGATCACCGCGCCGTCGGGGCACAGATTGCCCTTAAGCACGGCGATGCCCGCCTGCTTCTTGAACGGCTTCTTGTAGGGGAAGATTACGTCGCGGTTCCAGCATTCCGCGCCCTCGACTTCCTCGCCCATGGACTTGCCGCTGACGGTCAGCGCGTCGCGGTGCAGCTGGTCGCCCATCTCTTTCATCACCACGGGCAGGCCGCCGGCGTAGTAGAAATCCTCCATCAGGTACTTGCCCGAGGGCATCAGGTTGACCAGGCAGGGCAGATCGTGCGCCTGCTCGTCGAAATCCTTCAGGTTCAGCGCCACGCCGACGCGCCCGGCGATCGCCAGCAGGTGGATCACGGCGTTGGTCGAGCCGCCGATCGCGGCGTTGACGCGGATCGCGTTCTCGAACGCCTTGCGCGTGAGGATTTTCGAGATGGTCAGGTCCTCGCGCACCATCTCGACGATGCGCCTTCCCGCCATCTGCGCCAGCACGTAACGGCGCGAATCGACCGCCGGGATCGCAGCGTTGGTCGAAAGCGCGATGCCCAGGGCTTCCGCCATGCTGGCCATGGTGGACGCGGTGCCCATGGTCATGCAGTGCCCGGCCGAGCGCGACATGCAGGCCTCGGCGCCCATGAAATCGGCCAGCGTCAAGTCGCCCGCACGCACCATTTCGCTGAGCTTCCACACATGCGTGCCGGAGCCGATGGTCTGGTCGCGCCAGCGGCCGTTCAGCATCGGCCCGCCCGAGACCAGGATGGTGGGCAGGTCCACCGAGGCCGCGCCCATCAGCTCGGCCGGGGTGGTCTTGTCGCAGCCCGCGAGCAGCACGACGCCGTCGATCGGGCACGAGCGCAGCGTCTCTTCCACGTCCATGCTCATCAAGTTGCGGAACAGCATGGCGGTCGGGCGCATCAGCACTTCGCCGGTCGAGAAGGTGGGGAATTCCATCGGAAATCCGCCGGCTTCGTACACGCCGCGCTTGACGTGGTCGGCGATCTGGCGGAAATGCGCGTTGCAGGGCGTCAGCTCCGACCAGGAATTGGCGATGCCGATGACCGGCCGCCCGTCGAACTCGTCGTGCGGAATGCCCATGTTCTTGGTCCAGGACCGGTGCGCCATGCCGTCGCGGTCCATCTTGCCGAACCATTCGGTCGATCGGAGCTTGCGGCTCGTTTTGGCCATGGGCGCGTTTCCTCTGAGGTAAATCCGTTGGGGGTAGGGACTTTAGTCCCGTCGTTGGACATGCTTCAAGCTGCTAGATCAGTACAGCAAATTCAAGGATTGGCAGACCGCATTGCGACCTGCGTTGCCCGGCTCGCAACCCGAGCCGCGCTCGTGTATTCTTCAACCGATGGCTGCCGGGTCGTGATTCGGGCATAGCAATTGGAGTGCTTCAATGGATAGCCGCCGCTTGCAGTCGGCGATAGCCGCTTTTCTGTTTGCGTTGGCGGCTGCGACCTTCGGATCACCTGCACTGGCGGCCGACCCGCCGGCCAATGTCAACGACTTCACCACCTTTGCCTCCAAGATGGTGGCACAGACAATTCCGAACGCGTCGGTGTCGGTCAGCGGCCCCCTCAGATTGTCGGTATTGGCGCCAGGCCGCACCGCCCCATCCGAGATTTCCCTGAATCGCATTTGGGCGTTCTGCAAGAAAAATCGGACCCAGTGCGGCGACGCATTGACGGACTTCGTGCGAACAATCAGCCCCTCGATGATCGATGAGTCGGATGCGCCCGCCAGGGCAAATCTTCGTGCTGCGGTACGGCCGGTTGGATATGTCGAGCAGCTGCGTGCGGCCCTCAAGCAAAAGCCTACTACCGCGCTTGAGGAACCGATCGCTGCGCCGTTGGTGGCCGATCTTTGGGTGATATGTCTTCTCGATAGCTCCCGCACGGCCAGGACGATCCAGTACGCCGATTTGACCAAACTAGGTGTGTCAAAAGATGAGGCGATCGCGATAGCGACGGCCAACACTCTCAAAATCCTGGGGTCAATGACCTTCGTGGCGCAGACGCTGAAGAAGGGGTCCATCGGCTATTTGCCAGGCGACTACTACGAATCGAGTCGCTTGCTGGCACATCAGCAATGGGGAAAATACGCCAAAGCGATCAAGGGGCAGCTCATCGTGGCGGTTCCTGCGAACAATATTGTCATCTATGGAAATGGCGTAGATGCCGACGCAATCGGGGCAATACGCAGAATGGTTCGCGAAGCGGCACTGGGCGCGGAGCGGCCGCTCAGTTTAGACCTGTTCAAGTGGACTCCCGAGGGCTGGAAGCCGTTGCCGCGCTAAGGTATTTCTGAATGCCGTATTGCGTTTATGCCCGTCCAGCAGCCAAGTCGTTGCCCGCCCTGTCCTTGCCGCGCACCAGGAAGATCGGACGGTTGGTGAAGTCGACCACGTGGCCGTCGGCGCGGGTCTGCGGTTTGTAGAGCGCGCGATCGAACAGCGAGCTGGCCGGCATATAGCGGAATGCCACGCCGGCGCGCCGCTTGGCCGAGCGGTTGGGATTCGAGCCGTGCACCATATAGACGTCGTGCAGCGACAACTGCCCGGCCTCGAGCACCAGGTCGCGCGCTTCTTCCATCTTGACCTGCCCGTCCTCGAGTACCAGGTCGAGCGCCAGATCGGGCCGCGTGTCCTTGCGGTGCGAATAGACATGGCCGTTCCTGTGCGAGCCGGGCACCACGCGCATGCAGCCGTTTTCCGGCCGCGAGTCGTCCAGCGCCACCCAGGCGGTGCAGGTGGCGAGCGGCCGGATCGGCCAATAGCGCCCGTCCTGGTGCATCGGCACTTCCATCCCGTCCTTGGGCGGCTTGCAGAACACCTGGCAGCCCCACAGGATGATGTCCGGGCCGATCGCCTGTTCGATCACGTCGAGCAGCGCGGGGTCGCGCGCGAAGTCCAGGAACGCCTGGCTGCCGCGCGTGCGCTCGGGCCCGGCTTTCAGATGCGCGCTGATGAGCTGCTCGGGCCTGATCTCGGGGTTGTCGGCGATCAAGCGGTCGAGCGCCGCGCGCAAAACGGAAAGCTTCGCCGCTGATAGGCGCCAGCGCGGGATCACATAGCCGTCGCGACGGTAGGCCGCCACTTCGTTGGCGGAAAGACGAGGAATGGTGGCGGTGTCCATTCTGTTCACCGATAGAAGATGGTCGGCAGCCACAGCGACAGCTGCGGGATATAGGTTACCAGCCCCAGTGTGATCAGCAACGGTATCAGGAACGGCACACAGGCGCGCGTGGTGCGCTCGAACGAGATATTGGCGACCCGGGCCAGGATGTAAAGCACCATGCCCACCGGCGGGGTCAACAGGCCGATCATCAGGTTCAGCACCATGATCAGCCCGAAATGCACCGGATCGACGCCGATCTTGGTCATCAGCGGCATCAGCACCGGCACCAGGATGGTGATGGCGGCGATCGTCTCCATGAAGCAGCCGACCACAAGCAGGAACACGTTCACCAGCAGCAGCACGATCCACCGCGTGTCGGTGACGGCCAGCACGGCGTCGGCGATGTTGTCGGTGATCTTGGTGGTGGTGATGATGTAGCCGAAGATCGAAGCGCCGGCGACGATCAGAAGGATGATCGCCGTGGTTTCGATCGTCTCCATGCTGACGCGGATCAAGCCGCGCCATGTCAGGGTCCGATACACCCCCATGCCCAGGACGATTGCGTAAACGGCGGCGGCGATGGCGGCCTCGGTCGGCGTGAAGGCGCCGGTGCTCATGCCGCCGATCAGCAGCACCGGCGTCATCAGCGGCAGAAAGGCCTGGAACCGCGGCACCAGGGCGCAGGCGACGAACATCGCGACCGGCGCCGGCCCGCGCAGCCAAAGCGGCAGGTATTTCAGGTCTTCGTCGAACCACAGCTCGTAGGCGATGTAGCCCGTCAGCAGCACCGCGACCAGTTCGCCGAACGCCCAGCCGAGCGTCAGCCACGAGAACTGCGCGTCGCGCTGGAAGCCGCGGGTATGCGCGTAATAGGCCACCATGCCCATCAGCGTCGCGGCCATCAGCAGGCCGGGAATGAAACCGGCGGCGAACAGCTGGCCGATCGAGGTGTTGGCCATGACGCCGAAAATCACCATGGGCAGCGACGGCGGGATGATCGGCCCGATGGTCGCCGACGCTCCGGTGATGCCGACGGAGAATTCGACGTCGTAGCCGTGGTCGCGCATGGCGCGGATCTCGATATTGCCGAGGCCCCCGGCGTCGGCCACCGCCGTGCCCGACATGCCGGCGAAGATCACCGAGCCCACGACGTTGACGTGGCCGAGGCCCCCTTTCATCCAGCCGACCAGCGCCAACGCGAAATTGTAGATGCGCTCGGTGATGCCGCCGGTGTTCATCAGGCTTCCGGCCATGATGAAGAACGGGATCGCCAGCAATGGAAAGGAATCGACGCCGCCGACCATGCGGTGCACCACCACCAGCGCCGGCATGTTGCCTTCGCCCAGCACATAGAGCAGCGACGATCCGGCCAGCGCGAGCGCCACCGGCACGCCGATCAGCATCAGCCCCAGGAACGAGGCGAACAGGATAGTGGTCATTGCAGGCGGCCCTCGGTGGTCACGCGGGTCAGCGCGCTTTCACCGCTTCGCCAATTGACGATCGCCACCTGGATCGAGCGCAGCGTCATGATTCCAAGGCCTAGAAACGCGGCGCCGTAAACGATGCTCATCGGCCACTCGATCACCACCATGCGCTGAAACTGCATAATCTCGGTCACGCGCCAGCCGAGATAGGTGGAATAGGCGAAAAACGCCGCGCGGATGACGTCGACGACGGTCGACAGGATGAAGGCCGTGCGCTTGCTCAAGTAGACGTAGAAGAACTCGACATGGATATGCGACATGCGGCGCACGGCCATGCCGCCGCCGATGAACGCCACCATGATCAGCAGGTAGCGCGCGATCTCCTCGGTCCAGGCAAGCGAGTCGTTCAGCACATAGCGCGTGAAAAACTGCAGGAACACGACCAGGGTAAGGCCCCAGAACAGCGCGAAGGCCACCCAGTCCTCCCAGGCGAACTGACGCAGATCGAAATTCGCGTCGTCGGCGCCGGGCAACGGCGCCATTTCCATATCCTTCTTCGGCGCGGAGTCGTTCAATGCTCGCCCCCTAATTGCCGCGTCGGGGGCGCCGCATTGCGCGGGCGCCCCCACTGCGACAGCCGTTTACTTCGCCAGTTTCTGCAGACGATCGTACTGGTCCTTGGTCCAGCCGGCGCCGGCGGCCGCATCGTTGTGCAGTACCGCCGCCGCCTCGCGGAACGCTTTTAAGTCCGGCGTGGTGACGGTTTTGCCCAGTTTTTTCAGTTCTTCCGGCAGCGCCTGTTCGGACTTGCGGATCGCATCGGTGGCGCGGCCCGCGGCCTCTTTGAATATCGCCTCGACGGTCTTCTTTTCGTCGGCCGTGAATTTGTTCCAGGTTGGGCCGCCAACCACCGTGACCAGGTTCTCGATGATGTGGTTGGTCAGGTTGATGTGCGTCTGCACCTCGTAGAACTTCTTGGCCATGATCGTCGGCAGCGGATTTTCCTGGCCGTCGACCGTCTTGTTCTGCAGCGCCAAATATACCTCGGCGAAGGCGATCGGCGTGGCGTTGGCGCCCATGGCCTTGGCATACATCAGGTACAGCGGGGCCTGCGGCACGCGCAGCTTCATGTTCTTCATGTCGGCCGGGGAATTGATCGCCTTGTTGGCGGTGGTGTGCCGCGCGCCATAATAGGTCAGCGCCACGATCTTGTTGTTCGAGGCCTTGTCGTAGCCGTCGACCAGCTCTTTGAACAGGTCGCTGTCGCGGTACGCCTTCCAGTGATCGAAATCCGTGAAGATGTAAGGAGCGTTCGAGATGGCGATCGGTTTGAACGTGGAGCCGGCGAAGGCGGTGCCGGTGTAGATGATGTCGATGGTGCCGAGCGGCAGCGCCTGGTTGATCTGCTGCTCGTTGCCCAGCGCCGATGCCGGAAACACTTCCATCGCGTATTTGTTGTTGGTGCGCTTGGCGATCTCGCCCGCCGCCCATACCGCCTCGGTGTGGTAGGGCTCGTTGGTCTCGTACACATGCGCGAATTTAAGCTTGGTCTGCGCCTGGGCCGGCGCGATCGCCAGCGCGAGCGCACCCACCGCGGCCAGGACGGCCGGGATTGAGCGGAAGTGCATCGTTTCCTCCCTAGGTTGTTTTGCGGTTCTGGCGGAAAACCCGTTGCGAATGGTATAGCCGTGCACCGTGAAGTCGCGCAAGCAAGCGGTGGGGGCCGACATGTCCAGGATAACGCGCGTCGAGATTCTGCAGGTCGATCTGGCGCCCAAGGTCAAGCGCACCGACGCGATCCAATCCTTCGTGACGCAGGAAACGCCTGTTCTGCGCGTGACGGACAGCGACGGCGCGGTGGGCGTGGGATACAGCTACACGATCGGCACGGGCGGCAGTTCGGTGGTGGCGCTTCTCGCCGACCACCTGGCGCCGAAGTTGATCGGGCGCGACCCGGCCATGGTGGAGCAGATCTGGAAGGACCTGTTCTTCCACACCCATGCCACGGCGGTGGGCGCGGTCACCGCCCTGGCGCTGGCCGCGATCGACACGGCGCTGTGGGATCTGCGCTGCCGGCGCGCGAAATTGCCGCTCAACGTCATGGCGGGCGGCGCGCAAACCCGCGTGCCGCTGTACACCACCGAGGGCGGCTGGCTGCATATCGACAAAGCGAAGCTGGTGGAGGAAGCGGTCGAGGCCAAGCGCCAGGGGTTCCTGGGCGCCAAGATGAAGGTGGGCAAGCCGCATGTGAGCGAGGACGTCGCCCGGCTTGAGGCGGTGCGCAAGGCCGTGGGCGGCGCTTTCGAGATCATGGTCGACGCCAACCAGGGCTTCACCGTGGCCGAAGCGATGCGCCGTGCGCGCCGCTACGAGGCGCTCGACCTTGCCTGGTTCGAGGAGCCGCTGCCGGCCGAAGATTTGGACGGGCATGTGCGGCTGTCGCGGTCCACCGCGTTGCCGGTCGCGGTGGGCGAGTCGATCTACCACCCCAGCCACTTCCGCGAATACCTGCAGCGCGGCGCCTGCGGCATCGTGCAGGCCGACGTGGCGCGGATCGGCGGCATCACCCCGTGGCTCAAGGTGGCGCACCTGGCCGAGACGTTCAACGCCTGGATCTGCCCGCATTTCCTGATGGAGCTGCACGTCGCCTTGTGCGCGGCGGTGCCGAACGCGCGCTGGGTGGAATACATTCCGCAGCTCGACGACATCACCCAGTCGCGCATGACCATCAAGGACGGCCATGCCGTGCCGTCGGCCAAGCCCGGCCTCGGCATAGATTGGGACTGGAAAGCGATCGAGCGCCGGCGCGTGAACGGAAAGACGATCGTCGTGAAATAGGTGCATACCCCTAGCGGCGGACTCGGGCGTAATAGTCATCGAGCAGCTTTTTGCCCTCCGCGCCGGCACGCGACAGCCAGTCGGCGAGCGCCGCATCCGCCGCCAGGCGCAGCGCCGCGCTCACGTCGGACGGGGGGCTGCCATCGATCGTCACGCCATTCTCGCGCATACGGATGAAATTGCGCTCGACCCGGCCAGTCATCGCGGCCCATTGCCGCGCCGTGGTTTCAACGGCAACCGACTCGATCGCAGAGCGGGAAGTTTCGTCGAGCGATTTCCAGGCATCCAGGTTTACGGTCGAAAAGCTTAGCGGGATGGCGTAGCCGACATCGGCGAAGTGTTTCAGGTATTTCCAAAGCTGGCGACCGGCTCCGCCGTCGCCCGATGACAGCACGGCGTTGATTTCGCCCGATTCGAGCTTGGCGTTGAGATCGGCGAACGAGACGACCGATGCAATGGCCCCCACCCGTGTCAGCACGTCGGTGCCGGTCTTGTCGTAGGTGCGCACCTTGAGGGCCTTGAGCGCCGCTATGTCGCCGATCGGCCCGGTGGCCCAGAGTCCAGACGGCGGCCACGGCGACACATAGAGCAGCTTCTGGTTCATCGCCGCGAATACTCGCTCATAGGCCGGGCGCGCCAGATCGAACAGTATCTTGGCATGGTCCGCCGAGGGGGCGAGAAACGGCAGCGACGAGAGCAGCAACAGCGCGTGGTCGTCGCCGGCCGCGCCGCCGAAGGTGTCGGCCATGGCGAACCGCCCGGTGGCGACCGCCTTGAGCTGGTCCTTCGAGCGTAGGCCCGAAGCGGCATCGAACACCGGCTTGACCGTCAACTTGCCGGCAAGGCGCTGGTTGATGGCGGCGGCGAAATAGGTGTCGGCCTCGCCTGGCAGCGCGGAGGCGGGATATTCGTTGACCAGCTCCCAGGCGACGGGCTCCGCCGCCGCCTGCGCGAACGAAAGCGCCAGGATGATCGTCAGCAGCCCGGCTATTGCCTTCGATCTCATCGTTTCAATCCTTTCCGGCGGGACACCAGCCGCGGCGTACGTTTTTACAATTTGAGCAGGCTCGGCAGCCAAAGCGAGAACCAGGGCACATAGGTCACCAGCCCCAACGCCACCAGCATCGCGCAAAGGAATGGCAGCAGATGCCGCGTGGCCTCCTCGATGCTCACTTTGCCGACCGCGCAGCCGACGAACAACACCGCGCCGACCGGCGGCGTGATCAGCCCGATCCCCAGGTTCACCATCATGATCATGCCGAAATGAATCGGGTCGATGCCGAACTTCACGACCACCGGCAGCAGAATCGGCGTGCAGATCAGGATCAGCGGCGCCATGTCCATGATGCAGCCCAGGATCAGCAGCATGACGTTGATCAGCAGCAGCAGGACGTACTTGTTCTCGGTCACGGTCAGGAAGAACCCGGTGACCTTGGCCGGAATCTGCATCAGCGCCATGATGTATCCGAAGCACGACGCGAACGCGATCAGCATCATCACCATCGACACGGTCTTGACCGTGCGGTGCACCAGGTGGTGCAGGTCGCGCCAGCGGTAGTCGCGATAGACGAACATGGTCACGCAGAACGCGTAGACCACGGCCACCGCGGCCGATTCGGTGGCCGTGAAAATGCCGGCCAGGATGCCGCCAAGGATGATGATCATGGTGCCGAGGCCCCACAGGCCCTCGATCACCGTCTTGACGGCCTTGCGCAGCGGCACCGGCTGGCCCTTGGGAAAGTCGTAGCGGTAGGCGTAGATCAGCACCAAGGCGATCAGCGAGCCGCCCAACAGGAAACCCGGGAAAAAGCCCGCCACGAACAGATGCGCGATCGAGATCGAGCCGCCGGCCGCCAGCGAGTAGATCACCATGTTGTGGCTGGGCGGGATCAGAATCGCCTGGACCGAACCGGTGATGGTTATGTTCACCGCGAACACGCGCGGATAGCCGTGCCTGACCATCTGCGGGATCATCACCGTGCCGATCGACGAGGTATCCGCCACCGACGAGCCCGAGATCGCGCCGAACATGGTCGAGGCGAGCACGTTCACCAGCGCCAAGCCGCCGCGGATGAAGCCCACGAACACGTTGGCCATGGCCACCAGCCGCCGCGCCATGCCGCCTTCGGCCATGATGGCGCCGGCCAGCACGAAGAACGGGATCGCCAGCAGCGAGAACTTGTTGACGCCGTCGGCCATCTTGATCATCGCGGCTTGCCAAGGGATATCGACCCACGATGCCGCCACCAGCGCCGCCAGGCCCATGGCGTAGGCGATGGGAATGCTGAACGCGATAAAGACGAAAAAGGAACCAAGCAGCACCAGAAGATCCACGGACTATTCCCCTTCGATTGGCGGCGCCGCGAGGCGCGCGTCTCAATTCACGCTCGGCGGCTCGCGATAGATGAACGAATTGGGCGGCGGCTGGCCGATCCACACGCGCTCCAACACGAACAGGAGCGTGATGAAGGCGGCGGCCGGGACCGGCAGATAGGTGATGCCCACCAGCAGCCACGGAAATTCGGCGATGACCTGGTGCCAGGTCGTCGTCGCGAGCTCGGCGCCCCAGATCAGCATAAACAGGGCCAATGCCGCGACCGCGACTTCCACGACATGGGCCGCGACCTTCTTCGCCGTGTCGCCGACCAAAAGGCCGACGAACACGATCACGCTGATGTGCACTCTCGCCCGATAGCACGCGGCGCCGCCGAAGAAAGTGAAGAAGATCATCATGAGCGTGGCCGCCGGTTCGGGCCACGCGAGCGCGCTGTTCAGCACGTAGCGGAAAAACACGCCCACGGGAATCACGACGGTCATGACAACGATGCAGAAACCGGCGATCGCGACGCATAGAAGGTACAGTGCGTCCATCGCGCGGACATAGCCCGGCTTCATGATCCCTAGCTTCCTTCCCGTTGGACGTCCGTGGAACGCACAAGACCCGCCGGATTAGGTCCGGCGGGCCCCGGTTGCGGCTGAGCTGTTACTTCACATCCTGGATGCGCTTGACCAGGGCGGTGTACTTGGCGCCGTACTTGTCCCAGACCGGCTTTACCGCGGCCTGGAACTTCGCCTTCTCGGCGGGCGAGAAGGTCACGATCTCGATGCCGTTCTTCTTCAGTTCGGCCAACGAGCCGGCTTCCTTCACGTTCCACAGCTTGCGCTCTTCCAGCTGCGCTTCCTTGCTGAACTTCTTGATCATCGCCTGGTCGTCCTTGGACAGCTTATCCCAGGTGACCTTCGAGAACACCAGGATTTCGGGGATGATCAGATGTTCGCTGAGCGAATAGTACTTGGCGAACTGGTAGTGCTTGCCGGTCTCGTAGCTCGGCGGATTGTTCTCGGCGCCGTCGACCACGCCGGTTTGCAGCGCGCTGACCAGCTGGTCGAAGCCCATGGCGATGCCGTTGGCGCCGAGCGCGTTGGCCGTGTCCACGAAAATGGGATTGCCCATCATGCGGATTTTCAGGCCCTTCAGGTCGTCGATCGTCTTGATCGGCTTCTTGGAGTTGTAGAAGCTGCGCGCGCCGGCATCCATCCAACACAGGCCGATCAACTTGCTCGCCGGCGCGTTGCTGAGCTTGTCCAGCAATTCCTGGCCGATGTCGCCGTCGATCACCTTGTTCATGTGCGGCACGTCGCGGAACACGAACGGCATGTTGAAAACATTGAGTTCGTCGACGATCGGGCCCATCGGGCCGACGCTGATGCGCGCGAACTGCAACGCGCCCACCTGCGCCTGCTCGATCATCTCTTTCTCGCCGCCCAGCTGCATCGACGGAAACATTTGAACGCTGAGGCGGCCCTTGGTCGCGGCTTCGAGCTTCTTGCCGATGCCGAGCACGGCGTCCACGGTCGGATAGCCCACCGGCCAGACGTCGGCGGCCTTCAGTACCATCTTGTCCTGGCCCAGCGCCGGCGCGCCGAAGCCGAACCCGGCTACCGCCACGGCGATCGCCGCCATGCCGGTCCACAGAACGTCGCGTCGATTCATGATGCCGTTTCCTCCCCTTGGTTCAGGTCTTCCTGCGGTCCCCGCTTGCGGCGATCACCCAACGGCGCCGCCCCGATCCGCGTCGATCGCAACGCGCGCCGGGCGGAATTGTTTTTCGCGATGGATTGACCGGACGATCCTCCCGATGTTATTCATTTTTCATTGTTGTACGATGATCATACAACATCATGGGGGCAGAGCGCTTGTCAAGGCCGACCGCCCATCACGCCGTGCTTCGCCCGCTGCATCCGCCGCGCAATCTGACGCGCGGGGTGGTGGAGCGGCTTAGCGCCGAGATCGTGGGCGGCCGGCTGAAGCCCGGCGAGCGCCTGCCGACCGAGCAGGCGATGATGGCGGCGATGGGCGTCAGCCGCACGGTGGTGCGCGAAGCGGTCGCGGCGCTGCGCGCCGAGGGCCTGGTGACGACGCGCCAGGGTGTGGGGGCGTTCGTCGCCAGCGACGCGGGCGGCAGGCCCTTCCGCATCGATCCCGACGGCCTCAAATCGATCGGCGAGGTGTTGAACGTCGTCGAGCTGCGCATGGGCGTGGAGATCGAATCGGCGGGGTTGGCGGCCGAGCGCGGATCGGCCGCCCAATTACGCGGCATCCGCGCGGCGCTCGGCGCCATGGACACGGCCTTTGCGCGCGGCGAGTCCGGCGTGGACGAGGACGTGGCGTTCCACCGCGCCATCGCCGACGCCACGGGCAATCCGCAGTTCGCCCGGTTCCTGGAGTTCCTGGGCCGGTTCGTGATACCGCGCCGGACCGTTCGGCCGACCGCCGAGCGCAGCGAGGATCAGCGTGCCTATTTGGCGGGCATCCAGGATGAACACCGCGCGATTTGCGCCGCGATTCAGCAGCGCGATCCAACGGCGGCGCGTGGCGCCATGCGCCGGCATTTGACCAACAGCCGCGAGCGCTATCGGGCCATCTCCAAGGCCGGCGTCAACGACTGACCCGCAGCGCGCCGCGGGATTGCGTTTCGAGGCGATATGCTGTTTGCTGTCTATGGGGGACGCCCGCAATGACCGATGCCGCGCCATGTTTGCGACCGCGTGATTTGCGCGTGCCGCGCCGCGGTGCTTGCACGGTCGGGGCGTAAACATCGCATCACCATGGACTGCCCAAGGGAGGAACCAAGCATGAAGAAACTGTTCGTTTCCGCTGCGCTCGCGGCGGCGTTGCTCGCCGCGCCGGCAAGCGCCCAGATCGTCACCAAATATTCCGGCATTCAGCCGCTCGATCACCCCTCCACCTACGCCGAGAAATTCTTCGCCGAGCAGGTGGAGACAATGACCAAGGGCACGGTCAAGGTCGAGACCTATGCCAACACGCAGCTCGGCGACGCCGTCGCCAACGTGCAGAGCGTGCGCAACGGTACGATCGGCTTCACCACGGTGTCGGCCTCGAACCTGAATCAGGTCGTGCCCGGCATGGACATGTTCTCGCTGCCGTTCATTTTCAAGAACGAAGCGCATTTCTGGTGGTTCCTGGCGCAGCCCCAGGCCGAGGATTTCGTCAAGGCGCTGGAGGAGAAGGGTCTGAAGAAGATCGGCTATATCGACTCCGGTTCGCGCAACCTCTTCACCCAAAAGCCGGTAAAGACGCCGGCCGACATGAAGGGCCAGAAGATCCGCGTCATGGCCTCGCCGGTGATGGTGAAGACCATGGAGGCGATGGGCGCTACCGGCGTGCCGGTCGCCTGGGCCGAGCTCTATACCGCGCTGCAGACCGGCGTGGTCGACGGCGCCGAGAACAACCATCCCTCGGTCGTGTCGAAAAAGTTCTACGAGGTGTCGAAGTACTACACGCTCGACGAGCACATGCGCATTCCCGACCTGATCGTGATGTCGATGAAGCTTTATAACTCGCTCAACGACCAGCAGAAGGCGGCGGTCATGCAGGCTGGCGCGCTGACCCAGGCCTATATGCGCGGGGCGTGGAAGATCTCGGAGGTCAAGGACCTGGTCGAACTCAAGGCCAAGTTCACCCAGATCATCGAGGTCGACAAGCAGCCCTTCATGGACGCGGTCAAGCCGCTGGTCACCTCCGAGGCCAAACGCCTCGACGTCGAAAAGACGGTCGCGTTCATCCTCGAGACCGGCAAGAAGTTCTAACCGAACGACCAAGACGCGGGGGGACGGGCGTTCGCCGCCCGTCCCGTCCGCGCATCATCCGGGGGCTGGCTTGCTGAATCTGTTGGATCGCGTGGCGGCGTGGACGCTGGCCGCGGTTCGAATCGTGTGCATCGTGCAGGCGACGTTGCTTTTCATCGTCGTCGTCGCGGCGGTGTTCGGACGCTACGTGTTCGGCTTCGCGCTGTCCTGGACCGAAGAGGTTCCCCGCTATTTTCTGATCTGGATTTCGTTCCTGGGCGCCGCGGCCTGCGTGGCGAAGCGCGAGCATGTCGGCTTCGACATCCTGTTCAACGCGTTTCCCGACCGCGTGCGCCGCCTGCTGGGCGCGGCGATCGGCCTGCTGATCTTCGGATTCGGCTGGATCGTGTTTCGTTACGGCATCGTGTTCGTGCGGGATTTCGGTCCCGATCTGATGGAGACGATCCCTTTCACGAATTATTGGTACTACATGGCGATGCCGGTCTCGGGCGTGTTGTTCATGCTGTTCGCGCTCAAGAGCATCGTCGACTCGCTGCGGGGGCGTCACGAGTCGCAAATCGGCCAGTCGGTGGATTGACGCATGACGCTCATCATCCTCGGCCTGATCTTCGTCGGCTTGATGACGATCGGCACGCCGATCTCGTTTTCGGTCGGCGTTTCCTCGGTGGTGGCCACGCTGCTGCTGCCCGGCGTGGACAACGCCACGATCGTCCAGCGCATGCTGACCGCGATCAACACCTTTCCGCTGCTGGCGGTGATCTTCTTCGTGTTCGCCGGCACGTTGATGGCGCGCGGCGGCGTCGCCATGCGGCTGGTCCGCATGGCCGAGGTGCTGGTCGGCTGGCTGCCCGGCAGCCTGGCGCAGATCGTGTGCGTCGCCTCGATGTTCTTCGGCGGCGTCACCGGCTCGGCGGTGGCCGAGGTGTCGTCGATCGGCAGCATGATGATCCCGGCGATGGTGAAGGACGGCTATTCGCGCCGCTTCGCCACCGCCATCGTGCTGACCGCCGCGACCATGGGGCCGATCATCCCGCCATCGATCGGCATGATCATCTTCGCGCACGTCGCGGGCAGCGTGTCGATCGCCGCGCTGTTCATCGCCGGCGTCGTTCCCGGCGTCATGATCGGGCTGTCGCTGATGGTCGCCAGCTTCGTGCACGGCAAGCTGTACCACCGGAAAACCCTGCCGCGGCTTTCGACGCGCGAGAAGGTCGTGCGGGTGCTCGACGGCCTGGCCGGCGTGTTCACCATGGTGATCATCCTGGGCGGGATCATCTCCGGCGTCTTCACCGCGACCGAGGCGGGCGCGGCGGCCTGCGTCTACGCGATGGTCCTGACGATTCTCGTCTACAAGGAGATCAAGTGGCGCGACCTGCCCGAGATCATCTGGGAATGCTGCCTGACCAACGCGGTGGTGATGCTGCTGATCGCCACCTGCTCGGTGTTCTCGTGGATTCTCACCTATGAAAACCTGCCGCGCATGCTGGCGGAGGGCTTTTTCAACCTGATCCCCAGCAAATGGGCGTTCCTGATCATCCTCAACGTATTCCTGCTCTTCGTCGGCATGTTCGTCGACATGACGCCGGCGCTGATCATGCTGGTGCCGATGCTGATTCCGCTGGCGCAGAAATTCGGCATCGACCTGGTGCATCTCGGCCTGATCATGGTCATCAACCTGTCCTACGGCTTGACGACACCGCCGGTCGGCACCGCGCTGTTCGTGGCGGTCAAGGTCGGACGCATCTCGATGGACAAGCTGATCCCGCCGCTTTTGCCGCTGCTCGCCTGCATGCTGGTCGTGCTGGTGTTCGTGACCTATTTTCCCGAGGTCTATTGGTGGCTGCCGCGCAGCTTCGGCCTGGTGCGCTAGCCCGGTTGTTTCAGCGCTCCATCGGATCGTAGGCCGCCGCCGGTGGCTTGCCGGAAGCGGCTTTGGCGGGCTCGGCCGGCGGGCTTACCTGCTTGTAGCGCAGCGCCTCGTAGCGCTGCTCGGCGTTGACCTCGAACAGCGCCAGCATGCCGGCGTCCTGCGACACGCCGCGCGAGTGCAACACCATCGGCCCGTGCGGCGTGCGCCACGTCACGACCTTGGCGTCGAATAAGGCGCCCAGCCGGTTGGTCCAGTCGGTCTGCTCCACGCTGCTGGCGGAGCCGTATTGCCGCTCCAGCACCTCGCCCAGCTTGTTGAACGACGCCGTGGGAAATCCCATCTGGAATCCGACCAGCTTGCGGTCGAGGTAGCGGTAGTTGACGAAACTTATGTCGATGCCGCGATAGCGCATTCGCCAGGCGCCGTCCGTTATCTCGCTCAAACTGTCGTCGGCGCAATCCAGAAACCCCGGTAGGCCCGTGGTGGCGCGGCACAGCAGCATTCCGTATTTGTCGGTTTCGCTGTCCGGCTTGGGAAACAGGGTTTCGAGCGGGTCGCCGATCTTGTTGCCTAAGAAAGCGAACACCCCGCGCTTGTTCGGCGGATCGTTGGTGTTCCACAGCGGCTTGCCGTCCACCATCTCGCGCTTGCCGTCGTCGGGCCGTGCCTTGGGCTGGGAGCCGAAGCGAAATTCGGGATTGTCGAGCGGTGAGGCGGCGCTGGGCTTGGGTTTCGCGCCCGGCGTTTGCGGAGCGGCGGGCGCCGAGAGCTGCGGCACGGGCAGCGGCGACCGGTAGCGCTCGGCGTTGCGCTCGTGGCTGAGCGGGCTTTCCGCACGGGCGATCGCCGGGGCGATGACCAGCCCCGCTATCAGTATGGCGGAAACGCGGGCGGCGTCGAACTTCGCCATGCCTACATCGTGGCGCCGATCTGCCACGGCACGAACTCGTTGTCCCCGAAGCCGAGCTCCTCGCTCTTCGATTTCTTGCCCGAGGCAACGTCGAGGATCAGCTTGAAGATCTCCTCGCCCTTTTCCTGGATGGTCACGCCCTTGTCGACGATGTCGCCGCAGTTGATGTCCATGTCCTCTTCCATGCGCTTGAACATGGGCGTGTTGGTGGCGAGCTTGATCGAGGGCGCGGGCTTGCAGCCGAACACCGAGCCGCGCCCCGTGGTGAAGCAGATGACGTTGCCGCCGCCCGCCACCTGTCCGGTGGCCGAGCACGGGTCGTAGCCCGGCGTGTCCATGAACACGAAGCCTTTTTCCTTCACGGGCTCGGCGTATTTATAGACGGCGGCGAGGTTGGTCGTGCCGCCCTTCGCCGCCGCGCCCAGCGATTTTTCCAGGATGGTGGTAAGGCCGCCTGCCTTGTTGCCGGGGGACGGATTGTTGTTCATCTCGCCTTCGTTGCGCGCGCAATAACCTTCCCACCACTTGATGCGCTCGATCAGCGCGTCGGCGACCTTGGGATCGACCGCGCGGCGCGTCAGCAGATGCTCGGCGCCATAGATCTCCGGCGTCTCGCTGAGGATCGCCGTACCGCCGTGCCGCACCAGAAGGTCCGAGGCCGCGCCTAGCGCCGGGTTGGCGGTGATGCCGGAATACCCGTCCGAACCGCCGCATTGCAGCGCGAGCGTGATGTGCTCGGCCGAAACGGTTTCGCGCCTGGCCTTGTCGGCGTCGGGCAGCATTTCCTTGATCCGCGCCACGCCGCGCTCGACCGATTTGCGCGTGCCGCCGGAGTCCTGGATGGTCATGACCTGGAAATGCGGGCCGGGCTTGATGCCGTACATGTCCAGCAGATACGACAGCTGCGCCACCTCGCATCCCAATCCCACCATCACCACCGACGCGAAATTCGGATGGCTGGCATAACCCCACAGCGTGCGCTGCAGGTTCATATAGCCGTCGCCCGATCCGGCCATGCCGCAGCCCGTGGAATGCACGAAGGCCGCAACGCCGTCGACGTTCGGATAGCCCTTCAGCGTGTCGCTCTTGTTGAACTGGTCGGCGATGTAGCGCGCCACGGTGGCCGAGCAATTCACCGACGTCAGGATGCCGATATAGTTGCGCGTACCCACCCGCCCGTTGGCGCGCACATAGCCCTCGAACGTCGCGCGCGCGTCGCCGGTGAAATACTGCGTGGGCCGCGCCTCGGCGCCGGCGGCGTAATCGCGCGCGAAATCCCCGTAAGCCGTGTTGTGGACATGCACGTGCTCGCCCGGCTGGATGGCGTCCTTGGCGAAGCCGATGATCTGGTTGAACTTGCGCACCGGCTGGTCGGCCGCGATCACGGCCGTGGCGACCTTGTGCCCGGCGGGAATCTTCGTGCGCGTGGACACGCGCTCGCCCGGCAGGAAGGTGTTGGGCAGAAGATCCGCGCGCGCCACCACCACGTTGTCGGCGGGATTGAGGCGGATGGTCAGCGGCGATGCGTTCGACGATGCGCTGGTCGTTTGGGCGCTGGTCATGGGCCACGCTCTTTGCTGGACAGTGCTTGGATTGCCTAGCAATCTACGCCGCCCGAACGGGCCAGGCAATCGCGCCAGGGTATTGGAGGTTCACGGCTGATGAGCAAGCGACTGGAAGGGAAAACCGCGCTGGTCACCGCCGCCGCGCAGGGCATCGGCCGCGCCACGGCGTTGGCCTTCGCCGCCGAAGGCGCGCGCGTTACGGCCTGCGACATCAACGAGGCGAAGCTGGGCGAGATCGCCAAGACCCCGGGCATCGCGGTGCGCAAGCTCGACGTCACCGACGCGGCGGCCGCGGCCAAGCTGGCGCGCGAGCTGGGCCGGCTGGACGCGCTGGTGAACGTGGCGGGGTTCGTGCACAACGGCACGGTGCTCGACTCGCAGGACAAGGAATGGGCCTTCGCCTGGAACCTGAACGTGCTCAGCATGGTCAACACGATCAAGGCCTGCCTGCCCGGCATGCTGGAGGCGCGCAAGGGATCGATCGTCAACATCGCCTCGGTCGCCGGCTCGGTGAAGGGCATCGCGAACCGTTGCGTTTACGGCACCACCAAGGCGGCGGTGATCGGCCTCACCAAATCGGTCGCGGTCGATTACGTGGGCAAGGGCGTGCGCTGCAACGCCGTCTGCCCCGGCACGGTGCAGTCGCCCTCGCTCGACCAGCGCATCGCCGCCTTCGCCGATCCGGTCGAGGCGCGCAAGAACTTCATCGCCCGCCAGCCGATGGGAAGGCTCGGCACGCCCGAAGAGATCGCCTCGATGTGCGTGTACCTGGCCAGCGACGAGGCCGTGTTCGTCACCGGCCAGACCATGATCATCGACGGCGGCATCATGATCTAGACTTTCCGGCGGCCGGCGCCGGGGTTGGAGACCGGCCCGGGCTGCGCTATCGTCTTGCTCTTGAAGGACCTTGCGCCACGCGGGAGGCGCGCCATGACGGACTTCACCACCTCGTTCGAGCGCCTGATGGCGCTGTTTCGCTATCGCGGCATCGATAGCGGCGCGCTGGCGCCGGGCCAGGCCAAGAGCATGCAGGCCTTGCTGGAAGCGGGCCAGCGCGTAGCCAAGGACCTGGAAGACCTGGCGCTGCGCCAGGCGGCGATGATCGATACCTCGACCCGCGAGTTGATGGGCAGCACCCAGGCCATGACCAATCCCGAGCGCTTCAAGCAGGCTGGCGAGGCCAATCTGGCGACGCTCACCAAAAGCGCCGACACCACCATGCGGCATCTGGCCGAACTGACCGAGCTCTTGATGAAATACAACCGCGAGATCGTCGCGGCGATGAACCGCTCGGTGCTTGCCAGCATGGGCATCGGCGGCGGCGGGGTGAAGTCCGCCGGCGACGACGCGAACGAAGACAGCCGCGCCAAGCCGCCGAAACGCCGCCCGAAGAAATCGGACTGAAGCCGCCGCAAGCCTGCATGCAGCTACGCGACACCGCGCTGCCCGAAGTGAAGCTGGTCCTGCCCGTGCGGCACGACGACGCGCGCGGGTTTTTCGCCGAGATCTGGCAGCGCCAGCGTTACGCCGCCCAGGGTATGGGCGCGGAGTTTCTGCAGGACAATCTGGCGCATAACCGGGATGCGGTCACGCTGCGCGGCTTGCATTTCCAGTCCATGCCCGCGTGGCAGACCAAGCTGGTATGGGCGCCGCGCGGACGCGCCTTCGTCGTGGCGGTCGATCTCAGGCCCGCGAGCCCGCGCTTCGGCCGGCACGCCTCGGTCGAGCTCGCCGCCGCAAGCGGCGCGCAGATCTTCGTGCCACGCGGCTTCGCCTTCGGCTATTGCACGCTGGAGCCGGATACCGACATGATCTACAAGGTCGACGCCCCGTACGCGCCCGCCCTGGATCGCGGCCTGATGTGGAACGATCCCGACCTGGGCATCGCCTGGCCCGTCGACCCGGCGAAAGCGATCCTGTCGGACAAGGACCGCAGGCATCCGCGCCTGAAGGACCTGCCGCGCGACTGGCTCGCGGGCCTATGATCGCAAAGGCGCAGCGCCGCGTTCTCGTGACCGGCGCGGGCGGGCAGGTTGGACGCGACTTGATGGCGCTGCGGTCGCCCGGCCTGGAGCTGATCGGCCTGGACCGCGCTGCGTTGGACGTCACCCGCGCGGATGACGTGGTCGCGGCGCTCGGGCGCGCGCGCGCCGATTTGGTCGTGAACCTCGCCGCCTATACCGCCGTGGACAAGGCCGAGGACGAGCCGGACGCCGCCTTCGCCGTCAACCGCGACGGCGTGGCCAATCTCGCGCGCGCCTGCAAGCTGCGCGGCGCGGCGATGATCAATGTCTCGACCGATTACGTCTTCGACGGAACGAAACCAGGCGCCTGGCGCGAGGACGATCCGGTTGCGCCGCTCGGCGTCTACGGCAAAAGCAAAGCCGAGGGCGAGTCGGCGCTGCGCGACGCCCTGCCCCACCACGCGATCGTCCGGGCTTCCTGGGTGTTCGGCGCGCATGGCAGGAATTTCGTGCGCACGATGCTCGGGCGCATCGGCAAGAGCGACGAGCTGCGTGTGGTCGACGACCAGCGCAGCTGTCCCACCGCCGTCGCCGATCTGGCGCGCGCGATCGTTTCGATCGCGGCTCCGCTGCTGGATAACCCGGCGCGGCTGGCCGGCACGTATCACTATTGCAACGCGGGCGTGACGACATGGTTCGGCTTCGCCGAAGCCATCTTCGCCCGCGCACGCGACAAAGGCCTCAAGCCGCCGCGTCTCGTGCCGATCAAGGCGTCGCAATACCCGGCGCGCGCCAGGCGTCCGGCCAATTCCGAGCTCGACTGCGCGAAGATCGTAAAGGCTTTCGGCGTTTCCCGCCCGCCCTGGCGCGAAAGCTTGCTGCCCGTAGTGGATGCGCTGATCGCCTAGAGCGCCCTGCGCTGCAGAATCGCGCAGCCCAAGGCGAAACACACCACGCCAAGGCCCACGAGATAAAGGCAGGGCTGCGTCAGTTCGCGCCAGGAAAGCCCGCGCCACAGCGTGCCTTCCAGCGCCATGATCGCCCAGCGCACGGGGCTCGCCTGGCCTACCTGCTGCATCCATTCGGGCATCAGGAAATAGGGCATCATCGCGCCGCCGAACATCGCCATCACCAGCATGACGGCCCAACCGGCCGAGGCCACCGCCACCTCGCCCCGGCCCAGCTGGCTCAGCAGCATCATCAGTCCCACGAACCCGACCGACGAGGTGGCGAAGGCGGCGGCGAGCGTGCCGGGATTGCCGGGCCGCATGCCGAAGAACAGCACGCCAAGCGCCAGCAGCAGCGCAAGCTCGGCCATGCAAGCCAGCCAGCACGACATCGCCTTGCCGCCGAGGATTTCGGCGCGGGTCAGCGGCGCCGCCCGCAGGCGCAGGAACGTGCCGGCCTGCCGTTCGCGCACCATCGACAGCGCGAAGGTCGCCACGCTCCCGATCAGCCCCCAGACCATGCCCGAGGGGAACGAGAACTCGAACGCCGTGCGCGGGCGGTCACGCGCGCTTTCCACGCCCACCACGTCGATCCTGGGCGTCGAGGGCACGCCCGCAGCGGCGCGCAAACTCGGCATCAGCTCCAAGGGCTGCGGCAGCACGATGTTGTCGATCGCCGCCTCGGCCACAAGACCGCGCAGCATACCGAGCTCCGCCCGGCGCGACGGGTCGGCGCGCAGCTCGAGCGCCGCGGCCCCGCCGCCCTTGCCCGCGAGCGATTTTTCCAGCCCCGGCCGCAGCACCAGCAGCGCCACCACTTCGCCGCGCCGCACCGCCGCCTCGCCGTCCTCGGCGGCTTTGGCCATCTCCAGCTTCACCGCCGGCGACTCCTCCAGGCTTTTCAGGAACGCGCGCGAGGCTTGCGTGTTGTCGCGGTCGATCGCCATCACCGGCAGCGCCGCCGTGCCCTTGGCGCCGCCGCCGAACATGGTGCCGAACAGCACCGCCACGACGACCGGGAACAGGAACACCCAGAATAGCGCCGCGCGGTCGCGCAACAGCAGCGTCAGGTCCTTGCCCGCGAGCGTGAAAATGGCGCGCATCAGTCCCGCGGCCTGCGGCCGGTGAGCGTCAGGAACACGGCTTCGAGCCCGGGTGTCTCGACCCGCACCGAGGCGAACTCTGCGCCGCGCGCACGCATCCTGGCGAGATAGGGCAACGGATCTTCCGACTGGAAATTCCACGTCGAGCCGTTGAACGTGCCCGGTAGCTTTTCGTTCTGGTCCAGCTCGGGCAGCGGGCCGTTCAGTTCCACCAGCACCTGTTGCGGTCCGCCATAGCTCGCGACCAGGTCGTCGACCGGGTCCAGCGCCAGGATGCGGCCTTCGTCCAGAATCGCCACGCGGTCGCACAGCGACTCGGCCTCGCTGAGGTAATGCGAGCTGTAGACGATGGTGCGGCCATGCGCCTTCAGGTGCCGGATGTTCTCCAATAGCAGGTTGCGCGACTGCGGATCGACCCCGGCCATCGGTTCGTCCAGCAGCAGAACCGGCGGGTTATGCACCAGCGCGCAGGCCAGGTTCAGCCGCCGCGCCATGCCGCCGGAGAACGTGCGCACCAGGTCGCGTTCGCGTTCGTTGAGGCCCACGAAATCCAGCGCCCAGGAAACGTGCTGATCCAGCTTCGCGCCGCTTAGGCCATAGAGCCGCCCGAAGAACAGCGCGTTCTGCTCGGCGCTCAGGTCCTCGTACAACGCGAACGCCTGCGGCGCGATGCCGATATTGCGCCGCACCGCCTTGCGCGTCGGATCGTTGCCGCCGGCGATTTCGATCGTGCCGCCGTCGGGCGACAAGAGCCCCGCCAGAAGATGCATGGTGGTGGTCTTGCCGGCGCCGTTCGGGCCCAACAGGCCGAAGGATTCGCCCGCGTTCACGTCGAAGGCGATGTTGTCCACGGCGACGCGCGCGCCGAACGACTTGCGCAGGCCTTCGACGTGGATCATGGCGCCGCCGGCACGCTCAACGCCGCGGCATGCGCGGGAAATAGCGCCCGGTGCGCCGCATATACCCGGCGTACTCGCCGGCCAGCGGCGAGGCCGCGAACTTGGCTTCCTCCACCAGCGCCGCGCGGTGATAGATCCAGCCCATGCCCAGAACGGTCGCCAGCAGCGCCGGCCGCCCCGTGGCCAGCACGCCCGCGATCCAGCACAGCATGTAAGAGACATAGAGCGGATGGCGGATATAGGCGTAAGGTCCTTCCGACACCAGATGCTCGGGCGTGTCGCTCGAGTACGCCAGCGACAGCGGCCGGGCGCGATTGACCGCGACCGCCCACCAGAACAGCCACAGGGAAAGGCCGTAAAGCGCCACCGCGATGCCGAAGCGCGCGTCGTCGTGGCGATAGAAAAACACCAGGGCGGCGATGTTCGCCGCGACCGAAACCGCGGTGGTCCATTTGACCAGCGCCGTGCCGGGCGCGCGGCCGGGCTCGGCGAAAAACCGCAACAGACCCCAGCCATAGCTCGCGAAACAGGCCGATGCGGCCAACAGCGCGGCAAGCTGCGGCACGGTCATGCCGGCACTCTCCCAAACTCCGCCCCCAAATTCCGGTTCTTCGCGGCGAACTTTCGGGCACTTTGGCACGACCCTCGCCGGAGGAGCAATAAGTCGGCGGGCGGCGCCGCGCATCCCGGCCCCGGCATGCCGATGGTGATGATGTCGGGCTGGATCGCGTCCGACGCGCTGGATCGGGACCGCAAGGCAAGAGCGACTTGAGGCGTGAAGCGAGGCTAATGGAAATCGGAGAAGATTTAGGGATTGTGCAAGGGGCAATTGATACCGCGGCAAGAATCACGAGAATGCAGAAGGAAAAGAAAGCCTTGCCGACCAGAGAGAAATGACAAACTACAAGCTTAAGTCGTAACCAAAGCTCCTTATTATTTTCCGCTACCCTCCTTCCGGGGAACCGCATCGTCGCGGTGGTGCCGTGGCCGAGTTTGCTTTTGAGCGTCCGCGTGCCGCCGTGCAGCTCCATCAACGGCTTCGAGATGGCAAGTCCCAGACCGCTGCCGCGTTCGGCGCGTGCCAGTTTCTCGTCGGCGTGCTGGAACGGGTCGGCTAAAGTCTTCAAATGACCGGGCAGGTTGCGTGGGCCAGCTTGTTGCCCGCGCAGCATGGTGGAGTTAGCTTCGAACTTCACTGTCGGCAGAACGGGAGTTGCTCATGGCCCAGGATTGGTCGCGCGCGGGCGAGGATTACGAGGCGCGCACATACGGCGCGCGCCAGGTCGGCTTCGGCGAGCGGCCGGGCGTGCTGGTGATCGACTTC
>JAHFPH010000023.1 GCA_023266845.1 Rhodospirillaceae bacterium | reverse complement strand
TTCCGCCGCGTTGCCCAATCTGCCGAACTACACGCTGGGCACCCAGGCGGCCACGGCGACCAGCCAGCCTGGCACGCTCGCCGTTTCCGCGCCGCCGCCATCGCCGCCGCCGGCGTCGAATATTCCTTTGTTCCCGGCGCGGCCCCCGGCTTCCACCTCCGCGCCGGTCGCGCAGGCGCCTGCCGCCGCGCCCGCGCCGATGCAGCCCGCAGCACCCCGGCCCACCCAGACGCGCGCGCCGCAAGCGCCGCCGCAACAAGTGGCGACCGACGGGCCGGAGCGCGGCACGCCGACCGCCACCACGACGCGCCGTCCGCCCTGGATGGTGATGGGCGCGCCCGATCCGGTGGCGCTGGGCCCCGCCGTGCCGGGCAACACGCCGCCGCCCTTGCCGCGCTCGCCGATGGCGAGCGTCGCGCCCCTGGGCAACGCCCCACTGCCGCAATATCCGCCGCCTCTATCGGTGCAACCGCAATACGCGCCGCCGCTGCCGCAAGCCTCCGCCGCGCCGCAGCCGGTCTATCCCGGCGCGGCTCCCACCTATGCGCCGGACGATGCATCGCCGACCGAGGCGTCGCGGCGCTATTTGGCAGTGCGCGAAGGCGGTGCGGCGGCGCAAGCGCCGATGCCGCAGATGGCAGCACTACCCTCCTACCGCGCGCTGCAACCCGCTTCGCCCTATCCGCCCCCGCAAGCCCCCGCCGCGCAAACCGCGATCACCACCGGGCCCACCACCATGCCGCCGGTCGCCATGCCGGATGGCGGCGTCTATGCCGCGGGCGGACCCGAGGGCCTGTTCAAGCAGGGCTATCAGCTCGAGATGTCCGGCCGGTTCCGCGAAGCCGAGCAGGCCTATGAGCAGGTCATCATGTCGTATTCCAGCTCGCAGACCGCGATGCTGGCGAACGAGCGCCTGAACGGGCTCAGGCGCTTCACACGCGAGAGCGGCGTCAGGATCGCAGGCCAGGACGCCGGCAGGCAAAGCCAGGTGACTGCAGTCAACGAGCCGCGCAACTCGCGCGCCAACGAACCGCAGCCTCCCGCCTTGCCGGCGATGCCGCAGCAATCGACCGGCGGCATGGGCGCCGGCGTCAGCGCCGGCGAATCCGGCGCGGGCATGGCCGCGAACCTGACCGGCATGACGGTTTGCACGCAGCAGGGGCTGTACGACAAGGAAGCGCGCTGGTGCGGCATCGTGCGCGCCGACGACGGCAAGCGCCTGTCGGTCGAGATCCGCGACGTGCTGCTGCCGCGCTTCGGCTCGTGGTCGATCGACGCGTCGACCTGCACCGGCGGCAACGCGGTCAATTGGTTCTCGAAGGGCACGATGGTGCGCGTGCCGCGCGCCTGCATGGAAATGAAGGGCTAGGGATGCGGGCTTCGGCCAGGCTTGGATCGGTCGCGGCGCTGCTGCTGTCGATCGGCATGACCGCCGAGGCCGCCGAGCCGTCGCTGACCGTGAAGGGCGCCGCGGGCTCGGGCGCGGCCGCGCAGGCGCAAAGCCTGGCTACCCAGGCGGCCGGGCTTGCCGCCGCAGCCACGCCCGGCAGCGGGCCGATGCTGACGCTCGACCCGTCGCGCTCCGCGCGCTCCATGCCCGGCTTCTCGAGCCTTTCCGCCGCCGACCAGAACTTGGCGCTGGCCGGCGACGCGATCAACCAATTGATCCAGTCGCTGGGCGGAAGCGCCGGCGGCGGCGGCGCGCTGCTGCAGCGGCGCGACAATATGTATTACATCGGCGTGGACGGCGAAGGCGGGCGCTGGTTCGCCAGCGCCGAGCAGGCCATCTCTTTCATGTTCCAGGCCAAGGTCGCCAAGTCGTCCAATTTCGGCTACGGCAGCAAACAGGCGGCGTTCGGCTGCGCCCAGGATCTGCTGTGCGCGGTGCTGGCCGTGGTCAAGGACCCGTATTTCACCATCGTCACGGTCGCGCGCGGCGCCAGCGTGACCGTATCGGTCGCGGGCGCGGGCTTCTCGGGCCAGGACGGCGGGCCGACGCTCGCCAGCGACGACGGCATCTCCGCGCAATCCGTGATCTTCCAAAGCCCCGAGCAATTGATTGCGACGCTGAAAATCGCGCCGACCGTCAAGCTGGGCGAGCACCTGGTGGCGGTGTTCAATGCCGGCCAGGGCTTCAAGAATACGGGCGTCTACAAGCTGATCGTGCAGGACGGCGTTGGCGACGCGCCTAGGACCGAAGCCAGCACCCGCGCGCTGGCAGCACCTCTGCCGCTCACGGGCGCTGCCGCGGGCCAGCTTGCCGGCGACGGCGCCGACCAGTTCTGGAAAATCGACCTGACGGCGCCGGGTACGCTGACGGTAACCTCGCTCGGCGGCACGGACGTGAAGGCGACGCTGGAGGATGCGGGCGGCACGGCCCTGGCGAGCGACGACGACAGCGGCGGTTGGTACAATTTCAAGCTGGCGCGGGCGCTCGTGCCCGGCGCCTATTACCTGCGTGTCGGACATTGTTGCGGCGGATCAGGCGCCTACAAGCTAAGCGCGACGCTGGCGCCCTGACCTCGCTGCCCGTTCGGCGTTCCCCCCTCTCTGATCGTCATGGCCGAGTCGCGCCAACGAGCGCGAGTCCCGGCCATCCACGTCGTCAGGCGATACGATAGCGCGGGCTGTCGAGCTTAGAGTCCCCGCAGCCAACGAAATCGACGTGGCCCAAGTGGATGGCCGTGACAAGCACGGCCATGACGGTTCTGTAGTGAATGCTTCGTTCAGAGAACAACAGAAACAGCCGCAGGAAACCCTACAGCACGTTGTCGTTGATGATGCGGCGCGGCTGGCGCACGCCGTCGGCCTGAAGCTTCAAGAGGTTCAGGAACTTGCGGCGCATGTCCTGCGTCATGTCGCGCGCGTCGCCGGCGCTGGCGATGACGCGCGGGGTGATCAGCACGATGAGCTCGGTGCGCCGCGCCCGCTTGTCGGTCGATCCGAACAGCGCGCCGATCACCGGCAGGCGGTGCAGCACGGGGATGCCCGAGCTCGAGGTCTGCGCGTCCTCGCGGATCAGCCCGCCCAACATGATGGTCTCGTTGTCCTGAACGGCGATGGTGCTGGTCAGAACGCGCTGCTGGATGGTCGGCGAGTTGATGGTGGACGAGGTGGTCTGCGTCACGTCGCTGACTTCCTGGGCGATGTCGAGCGTCACCAGCCCGCCCGAGTTCACGCGCGGCGTCACTTCCAGGGTCACGCCGGTGTTGCGGTACTGCACCGTGTTCACGATCAGCGGATTGCTGGTCAAGGTCGAGGTGGCGGATTGCGTGATGATCGGCACCTCATCGCCCACCTGCAGCCGCGCCTGCTGGTTGTCCAGCACCAGCATGTGCGGCGACGAGATCACGTTCACTTCGGTGAGATCCGACAGCGCGTCGATCACGAACCGCACGCGGTTGGTGCCGTTGAGCGTGAAGGCGAAGCCGGGCAGCGTGTTGGCGGCGGCCCCCGCCAGATCGGTGATGTCGGTGCCGCGCGTGAGGATCGCGGTGCCGTCGTTGGCGAAGCCCAGGCCGCCGTTGCTGATCAGGTATTGCAGCCCATAGCGCAACTGGTCGCGCAGCGAAACCTCGAAGATCGTGGCTTCGATCAGCACTTGCAGCGGCACCAGATCGAGCTTGTCCAGCACGTCCTGCACCAGCTCGAAATCCTTGGGCGTGGCGGCGATCAACAATGCGTTGTTCTTGTCGTCGGCGGTGATGCGCACCGCGCCGCCGAGCTTGCCCGCGCTGCCGCCGGCAGTGGGCGGGGTGCCCGGTTGCAAGGCGCGCGACAGCGAGGTATCGGCGCTGCTCGCCGCCGAAGCGGCCGCGGCCGGCGTGCCGGGCGCGCCCGAGGGCTGCGGACCCAGGAACGTGCCAGGCGGCTGCGCCGCGCCGCCGCCGGAAACGCCGGTCGTGGTCGAGGTCGGGCGGTAATCGAGCTCGCCGCGCGTAACCGCCGGGCGGCGTGCGCCGCGCGTTCCGGTATCGCCGGCCTCGACCGTGTTGCTGTCGGCCATGATGCCGCGCAGCGTCTTGGCCAGGTCGGCAGCGCGCCCGTTCTGGACGTAATAGACGAACAGGCGCTGCTCGCTGGCGTTGCGCGTGCGGTCCAGGCGATAGATCCAGTGCCGCGCCTCCTCGATGTAGCGCACCTGGCGCGCGACGACCATCACCGCGTTCAGCCTATCGATGGGTATGAAGCGCACCGGGCCGCGCGGCCCGCCCTTGCCGCTGGCGGCGAACACACCCTCTAGCTCGGCCACCATGGTGTTGGCGTCGACGTTTTCCAGCGAGGTCAGCAGCACGGTCTGCCCCGCCATCTGGTCGACGTCGAAGATGTTGACCGTGCCGGAAGCGAGCGCCAGCTCCGGCCCCGTGCCCGCGATCATGATCAGGTTGCGGTTGGGATCGACCACGGCGACTGCGCCTTCGGGCAAGGTCGGTTGCAGGATCTTCGC
The DNA here is from genome assembly GCA_023266845.1 of Rhodospirillaceae bacterium. Classification (GTDB taxonomy): domain Bacteria; phylum Pseudomonadota; class Alphaproteobacteria; order JAEULC01; family JAEULC01; genus JAEULC01. The sequence goes on along the minus strand of JAHFPH010000023.1, from coordinate 31,453 downwards.
CATCTCGTCGGCGTTGATGTATTCCAGCGGGAACACGCGCAGGCCCGACCCGTCGGGAATCTTCACGCCGCCCACCGCCACGCCGCCCGCGGCGATCGCGGGAATGCCGGGCAGGCGCGTGACGCGAAGGATATTGCCGTAATGCACCAGGCGCGCGCCGCGCCCCTCGAGCACCGCTTCCAGCGTCGGGATGATCGCGGACTTGGCGATCGGCTTGCCGGTCTGCAGCGTCACCGCGCCGGTGACGTCCGGGTCGATCGCGTAATTGCTCTTGAGCAGATCGCCCAGCAGAACGCGCACCACCTCTTGGATGTCGGCGTCCTTGAAGTCGAGCGTGATGTCGCCGACCGAACTCGGGCCGCGCAGCGGCCGCACCGCGTTGCTGTCCACCGGCTTGCCGCCGCCCAGGTAAAGCTCGTCGATCATCGGCTGGGTGACGGTGCGGCTGCCGACCTGGCCGCCGCGCGGGCGCGCGTTCAAGCCGCCGGGCGGCGCCGGCTGGTTGGCGCGCTGCGGCGCGTCGGCGATCGAGGGCGGCACCGTCGACTCGGTGGGTATCTCGCTCACCTCGCGCGTCGGCCCGGCGCTGCAACCCGCGATCAGCACGCCCAAAACCGCGCTGACGGCCAAATTTTTGGCTCGCTGGATCAACCCCCGCCCCTGTGCATAACCCCTAGGCTAAAAACCATAGACCAGATGAAGGTATCTTAGCAACTGCTTGTTTTTTAGTGGATTTTCCAGAGGTTTATCGATTCGTTCTTATCCCCAGGGTTATTCACAGCTCAGGGTTTATCGCGCAGCGGAATGCGTTCCTGCTGGCCGCCCTTGCTGAGCACGATATGGTCTTGCGCGATGGCGGCGATGCGCCAGTCGTCCAGCGCGTCGCCTTCCTTCAGGCGCAGCGCCACGCCCGTGTCCTGGCGGCTGAGCATCAGGATTTTCTGCTCGGGCGTCACCACCACGCCGCGCAGCACGTAGCGGCCCAGAATCACCTTTTCGCCCTTGCCCGCGGGCGCGGCGGCGGCGGATTTCATTTCCTGGCCCTGCAGCATTTCGCCGGGCGACAGCGGCCGGCGCGTGGCGGTGAACAGCGGCCGGTTCAGCGTCTCGGAAAAGCTTTCGACCGGCGGCAGCGCCAGATCGGCGGGCGATGGCGGTGTTAGCGGCTGAGACCGCCGCGCGTCCAGGCCGGCAAGGCCGATCGGGCCGCCCGCGACGAACGGCCAGACGGTCGCGCCCAGCAACACGGCCGCCAGCAGCCACAGCGCGATCACCGCCGCCCGCGCGCCCATCAGCTTTGCCCGTCGCGGCGGAACGCGATCAGGTCCATCTGCACGTCGAGCGGGTTGGCCACGCCCGTCGCCCGCGCGGTGCGCGCGCGCAGATAAAGGTTGGTCACCAGCACCGCCGGCCGGCCGGCCTCGAAGGCGTGGACGATGCGCTGGAATCCGGGCAGATCGGCGGCGAATTGCACGCGCAGGCCCACGCGGCGCTGGCCGGATTGCGCGCCGCCGGTCTCGGCCGCCGGCAGGGCCTGGATGCTGATCAGGTTGCCGCGCACCGCCGCGATCAGCTCGCGCGCGCGTTCGTGCAGCGCGGCGGCCGCAGCCGAGTCGCTGGTGTCGGCCATCAGCAGCTCGGCCATGGCGCGCGGATCGCTGGCGCCCGCGGCGCGGGTCAATTCGGCCTTGCGCTGGGCGAGCGCCTGGTTGGTTCCCAGCATGCGCTGGTAATGCGCGATCTCCTCGTTCAGGCGATGGTCCAGCGCCTTGAGCGGCAGCACCACCCCCAGCACCACCAGCGCCACGGCGGCGGCGAGCAGCCCCAGCGCCAGCGCCCGCGACGCGCCGCCGCCCCTGGGGCCGATCTCGATGCGCCGGTTCAAGTCCATCGCCGTCACTTCACCGGCAAGGGCTTGCGCCCGGCGTATTGGATCGAGAAATGGAATCGCTCCGCGCCGGTCACCGGGTCGCGCGTGACCGGCGCGACATAGGTGACCTTCTCGAAGCTGCGCTCGGATTCCAGCGTGCGCACCAGCGCGGCGCCGGCCCGGGTCGTGCCCTCGATCTCGATCTCGCGCCCCGCCACGTTGAACTGGTCGAGGAACGTGTCGTCCGGCAACAGCGCGCTCAGCCGGTCCAGCACGCGCACGACCGAGGGCGCTTCGGCGCGGGCGGTAAGGATCGCCTCGAGGCCCGCCGATTGGCGCTCGATCTCGCCCAACAGGCGGCGCACCTGCTCGGCGTCCTTTTCGGCGAGCGCGGCGCGCCCGGCCATGTCCTGGCGCGCGAGGAAAAGCTGCAGCGTCGGCGCTGAGAGCGCGGTCAACGCCAGCGCCGCGACCGCGATCAGCGCCGCGCCCATGCCGCGCGGCAGGCCGGCGGGCTGTTCCGGCATGTCCTCGGCCTCGCGGCCCGTGCCGGCCGGCAGCACCGCGTCGATGCCGACGATGCCCACGCGCGCCGCGCGCCGCTCCGCGCCCAGGCTCACCAGCCGGTCGACCATCGGGTCGAGGAACCGCCGCGGCGCCACCGCCAGCTCGACCGATGCGGCGCCGTCGCCGCCGGGCTGCGGATCGATGGCGTAGAGGAAATAGACCTGCTCGGCGCGGAACGGCGTGTAGCGCTCGATCTCGCGCTCCAGCGCCCGGCGCACATCGCCATGACCCGCCGGCAGCATGACGTTGCGGCGCAAGGCCCGGTCTTCGGCCAGCAGCACCAGCACGTCGCAGCGCTCCAGATCGACGCCATCGACCGCCTGCTCCACCGCGCGCGCGGACACCTCGCCCTCGCCGTGCGCCAGCGGCACCGCGCCCAGCTCGCGCCGCCCCGCGGCGCTTTCCAGCGCTAGGACGGCGCGCTCCGCCCTCACGACGACGATCAGGCGGTCGCGGCCCAGCCCCAGCGCGCGCGCCGCGCGGCGCGGCAACAGGCCCAAGAGCTCGCCGATCCACCAGTTGAAGAAGCGCGCGATCATCGGTTCAGCATACGCCCGCGCTCACGGCCCGGATACGGAGCCCGGGCCGCGGCCCTCGCGCAGGCTCATCAGCGCATAGGGTTTTTCGCTGCCGGGCAGAAGCCAGACCAACGCTTCCAGCCGGTATTCAGCGCCGTTTTCCAGCACCGCCACGGACTGGATCGTATAGGCCGTGCCGGGCGACCCCGCGACGTAGCGCTGGATGCCCGACAGCGCCGGGGTCGGCAGCGGGTCGTTGCGTTCCAGCGACTGGCGGCGCTGGGCCATCATCTCGTCCACCTCGCGGTCACGGATGCCGGGCAACGCGCGCAACGCCGCCGCCGAGGCCACGCGCGGATCGATGCCGGATTGCAGGCAATGCACGGTCATGATCGGCTCAAGCTTGCGATACAGGTCGGGCGTCATGTTCATCACCTGCTGCAATTCCTCGACGGTCGCGAAGGGCGCGTTGCGCGGGCCGATCATTCCCGCACGCTCATAGTCGCGCCGCTCTGCGCCGTGCGGCAGGCGCTGGTCGTCGGGATCGCGCCAATCGAGGATCGAGTCGGTCAGCGCGTCGGCCTCGCGCCCCTCCAGCCCCGCCACGTGTACCGCGCCGCGCAGCAATTCGCCCCAGCCCGTGTTCAGGTCGATCTTGCCGCATTCGTCGATCACCGCCAGGCGGACGAGCCCTCCGCCGAGCCTGAATTCCAGTCCGCGCGAGCCGTCGGGGCGCAGCAGCGGCGCCTCGCGCTCGTTCAAAAGCGCCATCACGCCGCGCTCCACGCCCGCCTCGGCCAGATGCCGCGCGCGCGCGGCGTCGATCAGGTTGCGTGCGAGATGGGTTTCGGTGCGCGCGGTGGCGCCCAGCCCGATCGCCAGCGCCGACAGCATGATCAGCATCCACAGCACGGTCAGCAGCGCCAGGCCGCGTTGACGGCGCCCAGCGTTCATCGCGGGTCCTCGTCGAGCGAAAGCGCGATCACCAGCGGCGGCCATGCCGGCGCCGCCGGGTCGCGCATCTGCAGATCGAGCCGGACGAGCCTAGGCAAATGGCGCTGACCGCGCCAATCCGTGCGCCAGGACGGTTTCTGCGCGCCGTCCTCCTGGCCGAAATAGCTCCAGCGCAACGCGGCCACGCCGTCGATCAATAGCGTGGCGTCGGGCGCGCCGGCGATGTCGAAATCCTGGCGCTCGCCCGCCGTGGCCACGCGGCGCAGCACCAGCGCCCGGCCGTTGCCGGATTCCTCCAGCGCGACGCGCACCAGATACAGGCCGCCCGAGCCTGGATAGGGCGGCATGATCGCCGTGAAACCGACCGCGCCCGCGTCGCCCTCGAAGCCGATGCGCTCGCGCGCGCCGGCCCGCCAGCGCGCCGGGCGCGCCTGGGCGATATAGCGCCGCAGTGTAGTTTGTGCGGTGCGCAGCGCGTCGCCCTGTTGCGCGCGTTCTTCGACCGCGGCGCTGGCGCGCACCCCCACGCCCAAGGCCGAAGCCAGCGCGCCCACGATCAGCGCCAGCAGCGCCAGGGCCACGATCAATTCGGTCAGCGTCATGCCGTGCTCGACGCTTGGGTTTTTCATCGCCGTCATGGCCGGACGGGAGCCAGGCGCAACGTGGTCAGCGACACCTCGCCGGGCCGTTCTTCCGATCCCCAGGCGACGGTGATGGTGATTTCCATCGGCGCCAGCATGCCCGGCGCCGCGGGCTGCGCGGCCTGGTTCGGCGTAGCACCCATGCGGCGCACCGAGACGCGCCACAGATAGTCGCCTTCCTCGCCGATGGCTTCGCCCGGCCGCACCGGTTGCAGCACGCCCAGTTCGGCCATGCGCGATTCCGCGATCAGCAGGGCGCGGGTATAGCGGTCGGCGTCGCCGCTGCCGCGCGTAGCGCTGCCCATCACGCGGAACGCGACCGCCACCGAGATCGCGACCAGCGCCAGGGCCACCAGCAGCTCGAACAGGCCGAAGCCGCGTTGGTTTTTCGCGCGCACGGTCATTGCACCGGCATGACGCGGCCGGTCAGCCAATCGACCGCGAGCGCCGACTTGCCGCCGCCGGGCGACGACAGCGTCATGCGCCCGCCGGTCGAGCTACCGTCGGGAAAGAATTCGATCACCGCCTGATGCGCCGACAAGCGGCGCGAGTCGGGCACCGAAGCGGCGATGATGATGCCGCCCGGCAGGGCGTGACGCGACCCGCCAACCGCATAGGCGCCGGCCAAGCCGTCGACCAGGATGCGCTGCGGCTTGCCGCCGGTCAGCGCCCCGGCGCGGGCGCGGGCAAGCGCGGCTTCGAGCTCGCGCGTCTCGCGGCGCAGATCGCTGCCCGTGACGGCCTGAGTCAGCGCGGGCGCAGCCAGGCCATAGGCCAACGCCAGCAGGGCCAGCACCACCAGCAATTCGACCAGCGTGAAGCCGGCCTCAGCGGCGGCGCGTTTTCGCCCAGCGCTACTTATTATAGATGTCGGCGTTCTCGCCATCGCCGCCCCGCGCGCCGTCGGCGCCCAGCGTATACAGGTCATAGGCGAGGCCCCGCTTGCTGGGCATTTCATAAAAATAGGGCCGGCCCCAGGGATCGGGCGGCGGCTCGGCGCCCTTGAGATACGGTCCGCCCCATTTCGCCGCGTTGGCGGGCTTCGCCACCAGCGCCTTCAACCCTTCTTCCTGCGTCGGGTAGCGGCCGACATCGAGCCGGTAGAGATCGAGCGCCTGTTCGATATTCTGCACCTGCATCCTGGCGACGTCCGACTTGGCGCGGCTGAGATAGCCGATGGTCGCCGGCACGACCAAGCCGAACAGAAGCCCAAGGATGACGAGCACGACCAGCAGCTCGATCAGCGTGAAGCCGCGCTGGCGTACGCATTGTGAAGCGTTGGACATAGCCTCGTCTACCCCGCCCATCGCTATTGCGCCAGGGCGTTGACGCCGGTGACCGCGGCGAGCAACGACAGGATGATTCCGCCGACCACCACGCCGATGGCGAGGATCAACGCCGGCTCGATGAACGCGATCAGGCGGCGCACCGCAACGTCCACGTCGGCGGCATAGATCGCCGACAATCGCGCCAGCATCTCGGTCAGCCTGCCGCCTTCCTCGCCGACCCGGATCAATTGCACCGCCAGCAAGGGCAGCACCCTGCCCTCTTCCAGCGCGTCGGCCAGGCGCTCGCCCTGCTTCACGCGCTCGACCGACGCGGCCACCACCGCGCCCACCGCGCGGTTGGGCAGCGTGTCGGCGACGAGCTGCAAGGCCGTCGGCAGTGGAACGCCGTTGGCCAGCAAGGTCGCCATTGAACGCGCGAAACGCTCCACCGCCACTCCAGCGAGGACGTTGCCGATCAGGGGCAAACGCAAGGCGCGGCGATGCATTCTGGCGCGGCGCATGACGCCGCCGTAGCGCCATTTGCCCAACAGCCACGCGGCGAAGCCCGCCGCCGGAACGATCCAGCCGTATTGCCTCAAGACCGTGGACGCGGCGATCACAGCGCGCGTGACCAGCGGCGGCGTCTGTCCGGCTTGCTTGAACAAGGCGTCGAATTGCGGAACGACGAGGGTCAAAAGCAAAATCACCGATAGGGCGGCGGCGAAGGCCAGGATCGCGGGATAGATCAAAGCGGTCCGGAACGCCCGCACCAGGCGCGCGCCGCGTTCCTGATACGCGGCCACCTGATCCAGAACTTCGGCCAGCGCGCCGCCCGCCTCGCCGGCCCGGATCGCGGTGCGCAAGAATTCGTCGAACTGCTCGGGCATCGTGTCCATGGCCTCCGACAAGACCGCGCCGCCCCGGACCCGGGTCAGCAACGTGTCGGCGGCGGCGGCCACACGATCGTCGGCGGTCGATTCCACGATGATCTTGAGCGCGTGGTCGACCGGAAGCCCCGCCGAGAGCAATACCTGGAGCTCGCGGGTGAAAACCGGCTGCAGCTTCGCGGGCATCGCCGCCCGGGCGCGCTTGGCCTTACGCGGCGCGGCCTCGGACCGCTCCGCGGGCAACGTTTCGGCCGGCTCCGCGGACAACACGGCAGACGCAACCTCGGACAAACCGTCGGGCGCGGTTTCAGACAGAGTTTCCGCGCCGCGATAGCGCGCTTCCCCCAGGTCCTGGCGCGGGCGGGTCGCGGGAGGCGCCGGCGGCTGGACCGGTGCGACCGGCGTTGGCGCCGAGGCGGCCGGCTCGGCCGCCTCGGCCGGGGCCTGCCAGCGCTGCGCGCGTTTGCCGGCTAGGCGCGGTTCCGGTTTTTGCTCCGGTTGCGCCTCGACTTCGGGCCAATCGGTGCGCGGTTCGGCGGGCATCGTTTCGGCTTCGACGGGCCTCCGGCGTTTCTTGCGCCGTTCGCCGGTACGCGGCGGCGGTTTGCCCTGCGGATCCTGGCGGCGTTCTTCGCCGCCCCAGTTGCGTTCGACCCGAAGCGCGATGATTTGAGCCGGGCTGTCCGGCTTCGGCTCGTCGAGCTGGGGCTCGGCCGGCTCCAGTTCGGGCGAACTGACGCGGCCGATTTCCGGCTCGGGCCGCTCGGACGCGATCTCCGGCGGCGTGGTCATGATCGGCTCGACGCGCCCGAGCTCGCCCTGCCCCACCTCGTCGACGCGCACGGGCAAATGCTGCTGCTTGCGCAGGCGATCGATCACCTGCTCGCGGCCGGGCGCGACCATCTCGCCTTCGACCACCTGGCCGCTGGGAGCGACGGCCTTGAACTTGAAGCGCGCCATCAATCGGCCTGGGTCACGCGCAGGACTTCCTCGACCGTGGTCTGGCCGGCCAGCGCCTTGGCCAGGCCGTCCTCGCGCATGGTCTTCATGCCGTCGGATCGCGCGGTGCGCTCAAGCGTCTGCGCGTCGGCGTGCTGCAGGATCAGCCGGCGCATGGTTTCGTCGACCGGCAGCACCTCCGCGACGGAGTTGCGGCCGAGATAGCCGCTACCGCTGCAACGCTCGCAGCCCTTGGCGCGATAGAGATGCGGCCGCCCCTGGCGCATGTCGTCGGGCGTGATGCCCAGCGCGCGCAGGGTTTCGAGCGTTTCGGTGTGCGGCGCGCGGCACTCCGGGCAAAGCGTGCGGACCAAGCGCTGCGCCACGATGCAGCGGAGCGCCGAGGTCAGCAGGTACGACTCGACGCCCATATCGATCAGCCGCGTGATCGCGCCGGCCGCGCTGTTGGTGTGAAGCGTCGAGAGAACCAGATGGCCGGTCAGCGCGGCCTGCACCGCGATGCGCGCGGTCTCGACGTCGCGGATCTCGCCCACCATGATGATGTCGGGGTCGTGCCGCAACACCGAGCGCAGCACATTGGCGAAACTGAGGCCGATGCGCGGGTTCACCTGGATCTGGTTCACGCCCGGCAATTGGTATTCGACCGGGTCTTCGACCGTGACGATCTTGCGTTCCACGCCGTTCAAGCGCTGAAGCGCCGCGTAAAGCGTGGTGGTCTTGCCGCTGCCCGTGGGGCCGGTGACCAGAAGTATGCCGCTGCCATGGCCGAGCGCGTCGGTCAGGCGCTGCAGGTTGGAATCGCCGAACCCGAGCTTGGCGAGATCGAGGGGCGCGCGGGCGCGGTCGAGCAGCCGCAGCACCACGGCCTCGCCATGCAGGGTCGGCACGATCGAGATCCGCATATCCACGTCGCGCCCTTCGACCGAGGTCTTGCAACGCCCGTCCTGCGCCAGGCGACGCTCGACGATGTCGAGGCCCGCCATCACCTTCACGCGGCTGACCATGCCGGCGTGCAGTTCCAAGGGCGGCGGGTCCATGTTGGTCAGCATCCCGTCGATGCGGTAGCGCAGGCGCAGGCGGCCCTCGAACGGCTCGATATGGATGTCCGAGGCGCGGCGCGTCACCGCCTCGGCGATCATGCGATTGACCAGACGGATAACCGGCGCTCCGCTAGCCAGATCCTTCAGGCGCTCGACGTCCTGGGCGTCGACCGGGCGCGCGGATTGCGCCGCCGCGCGCATCCGTTCCGCCTCTTCGGCCTTGCCGTTGCCGTAGAGCCGGTCGATCTGGCGGTCGAGCTCGGCCGGCACCGCCACCACCGGCTTGACCGGCTTATCCACCAACAGCCGCAATGCATCGATTGCGTAGCGATCCAAGGGATCGGCCATCGCGACGTGGATTTCCGACGCGGTCTCGGCGATCGGCAGCACGCGGGATTGGCGCAGGAAGCTGACGGCGACCCGGTCGCCCAGCACGGGGCGGGGTGGAAAATCGCGCGCCTCGACGATGGCAAGGCCCAGGCTTTCGGCCAGCGCCTCGGCCATGTCTTCCTCGCTGACCATGCCCAGGCGCGGCAGGATGCGGTGGATCGGCTCGCCGCTGACCGTGCGCAGATGCGCCGCGCGCTGCAACGCGCTGCGGTCGATCTTGCCGCGGGACAGCAATATGTCGGTCAGTTCGCGTGCCACGGCTTCGCTAGATCCCCCGGGAAGCCTTAAAAGCCAAACGCCATAGGCCCATAGAGTACGACAAGCCACGTGCCCAAGGCGAGATAGGGCCCGAACGGCACGGGATCGCCCGACCGCGGCAGGCGCCTGGTCCATGCCCCGCGCGCGCCCGCGAAGGCGAGCGCCGACAGGGCCGCGATCAGCACCACGCCGGGCAGGCCCTGCCAGCCGGCCCAGGCGCCGGCGGCGGCCAGAAGCTTGGCGTCGCCAAGCCCGATGCCCGAGCGCCCGCGCAAGCCTCGGTAAACCATGCCGACGACCGTCAGGACCGCGAATCCAAGAAGCGCGCCCCCGGCCGCGTCGACCGGCTGCACCGGCCAAGCCAGGCCTGGCGCCAGGATACCGAGGACGGACAAGGCGAGCCCTAGGGTGACCAGAGACAAGGTGAGAGTGTCGGGCAAAAGGAAATGCCGCAGATCGATCGCCGCCAGGGCGATCAGGAACCAGCCGAGCACGCAAACAGCCCAGCCCTGCCAGCCCGGCAAGACCATCACCGCCCAGACCGCGGCGGCGAGCGCGGCCAATTCGATCGCCGGATAGTCGCGCGAAATCGGCACACCGCACTGGCCGCAGCGCCCGCCCCGCCACGCATAACCCAAGACCGGCAGCAGATCGGCGGGCCCAAGGGTGACGCCGCAGGCAGGGCACGCCGAGCGCCCGCCCAGCGCGGATCGCCCGCGCGGCATCCGATAGGCCAGCGTGCCCAGGAAGCTGCCGATGAAAGGCGAGGCTACCAGCAGCAGGGCCGTGGCGGCCAGGGGTGGATGCACCATCGCCGTCAGTCTATCACCGTCCGGTTCGGGCTTTACCGCCGCGCCCCGCGCACCCCATAATCCCCTTCGAGACCATCCGGCCGTGAGTGGGGGGCGACCGTTGGGCAATAGCTGGACGTGGTTGTCGAATTGGGCGGGGCTTGCGACCGCGGGCGGCTTGCTCTCCGCCGCCTTCCTGTCGCCGGCCTCGGCCGACGATCCCAAGCTTCCGTTCCACGGCGCCGACACGCATCTGGGCGTGACATCCTGCGCCGGCAGCACCTGCCACGGCGCGGTCGAGCCGTTCAAGGGATCGAACGTGCTGCAGAACGAGTTCATCACCTGGCAGCGCCAGGACAAGCACGCGCGCGCCTATGCCGTGCTGCTGAACGAGCGGTCCAAACGCATCGCGCGCAACTTGGGCATCGGCGACGCGCACACCGCCCAGATGTGCCTGGATTGCCATTCCGACAACGTGGCGGAGAACATGCGCGGCCGGCAGTTCCAGGCCTCGGACGGCGTGGGCTGCGAATCCTGCCACGGCGGCGCCCGGCGCTGGCTCGGCATCCATGTCGCGGGATCGTCGCATGCCGAGAACGTGGCCGCCGGCATGTTCCCGACCGAAGACCCGGTGCAGCGGGCGCGCCTCTGCCTGTCCTGCCATTTCGGCGAATCGTCGCAGACCAAGTTCGTGACGCACCGGATCATGGGCGCGGGCCATCCGCGCATGAGCTTCGAGCTGGACACGTTCACGACCATCCAGCCGGCGCATTTCGCGGTCGACGACGACTATAAGAAGCGCAAAGGGGCGCCGAGCTCCATCCAGGTCTGGGCCGTGGGCCAGTCCCTGGCGCTGGCGGCGATGCTGGAATCGGTGCTGGACGACAAGCGCAACCGCCAGGGCATCTACCCCGAGCTGGTGGCGTTCGACTGCCATGCCTGCCATCACCAGATGAGCAACGAAGTGGATCTGCGCTGGCGCCCGCGCGCGGGCGTGGGGCTGCCGCCCGGCTATCCGCGCTTCAACGACGCGAACCTGGTCATGCTGCGCGTGATCGCGGGCCGGGTTGATCCCGACATGGCTAAGCGCCTGACCGCCAAGAGCGTGGAGTTCCACAAGGCCTCGGCCGAAGGCCCCGCCCAGTTCCAGGGCAAGGCCAAGGAGCTTCTGGGCCTGGTCAACGACATGACCAAGAAACTGGCGGGGCATAGTTTTTCGAAAGACGACATGAACGCGGTGCTGAAGGCCCTGGTGGCCGAATCCGGCACTGGCGAGCTGTTCGACTATGCCGTGGCCGAGCAGGCGACCATGGCGCTCGGCGCCATCATCAGCGCGATGCGCGTCGGCGGGTTCATCGACCAGGCGCAGCTCGACAAGATGAACGCGGCGCTGGAAAAATGCTATGCCGCCACGACCGACGACGAGCTCTACCGCCCCGCCGACTTCGCGGCGGCGCTGGGAAGTTTCCGGGCGTTGGTCAACTGACGCCGGTGCTTCGGCCGGCTTCGTGGGCGGGGCGCTTGACTCGCTTGACGGCGATGCCGCCCTCGTGCCGGCGAACCTGGGCCAGATCGTAATCGAGCTGAACGCCCAGCCAAGTCTCCGCGCCGCCGCCGAAAGCCTTGTCGAGGCGCACGGCCATCTCGGGCGAAATGCCGCTTTTGCCGTTCACCAGATTATTGAGCGCCTGGCGCGTGACGCCGAGAATCCTGGCGGCCTCGGTCACCGTCAGATCGAGCGGCTCAAGGCAGTCGTGCCGAACCGACAGGCCGGGGTGCGGCGGATTGCGCATCGCCATGTTTCAATCTCCTCAGTGATAGTCCACTAGATCGACGTCGGTGGCGTCGCCATCCTCGAAGCGAAAAACGACGCGCCAATTGGCGCTGATCGTAACGCTCCAAAACCCGGCCAGATCGCCCTTGAGCGGATGCAGCCGCCAACCCGGCAGGTCCATGTGCCCGGGCTGCGCCGCACGGTTCAAACGCGCCAGAACCCGCGCGATTTTCTCGACATGCCCGGCATCGAGGCCCCGGCGGTCGTCATTGTCGTAGAGCCGCCGCAAGCCTTTGTGCCGGATTCGCCGGATCATTAGGCTTGAATGTATATAGACAATTGTCGCTTGTCAAGTATCAGAGAGTGGAGTCTGCCGCCGCGCCGCCGCTAGTTTCTGTCAGCGGCTTTGCGTGACAAGCGATTCGCCCAGGTACAGTCTGCGCCTATCTACGTCGTAAAGAAGGTGGGCAATGCAACAGTTTTCGGCCGACCGGATATCCGATCCCGACCATCTGGATCGGCTCATAAACGAGCGCGAGGCCGCCGTGTTCGTCGGTTACACCGTTCGCGCGCTGCAAAACTGGCGTTTGCGCGGCGGCGGGCCTCGTTTCGTGAAGGTGTCCGGCCGGTCCGTGCGGTATCGGCGACGCGATCTAAACGCCTGGGCCAATGACAGGCTTGTCATAAACACATCTGACACTGCGTGATATGTAGGCAATGATTCCCTGTGTCAGCGTAGATGCACCACGGACAGTTCCCATAAGGATCAATATTGTTCAGCGGATCATTCCCGACATAGGCATAGAGGTTCTGCCCTCCCTGGTAACTGATGGGATCGGGCTGTAGGAACCGCCCCCACGCCGGCGAATACATGCGGGCGCGGTAGTAGTAGAGGCCGTTGGTCTCGGGATCGATGCGCTGGCCGGTATAGGCGAAGCTGCCCGTGGCGCTGGCGCTTGCCCCATAGGGCAGATAGCCGCGCTTGGTCAGCGCCCCGGTGCTTGAGTCCTGGGTCGCCAGGACCGAGCCTTGGATGTCCGGGATGAAGGTCTGGCGCGTGCCGCCCGGCACGTCCATGCGGTTCAGCGCGCCGTTCGGCCCCAAGCCGTAAGAATACCAGCGCAGCACTTGCCCGCTGGAACCATCGTATTCCAGCACCTCGCGGTTGTCCGCGTCGGTGACGGAGATCGTCGTAGTGCCGTTCACGGTCTTGAGCTTGCGCCGCCCTTGCGCGTCGTAGGCATAGCTCGCCGTGTTGCCCGCGCCGCTCGCCGAGACCAGCCGGTTCTCCGCGTCGTAGCCCAGGGCGAACGTGCCGTCGTTGGTCAGGTTGCCGTCGGCGTTGTAGGTAGGCGTCACCGCGCCGGCAACTCCGCGTTGCTCGGCCGGCGCACCGGCGGCAGGGCGGGCAGCGGCGCGAAGTCCTGCTTCTGCAACTTGTCCTTGACCGTGAAGATATTGCCGTCGGGCCCGAGATAGAGCTTTTTCATTTCCTTGAGGGTCATGGGCCGCGAGCCGAGACGGCCGAAGCCCGCGACCTGGTGGCCGCTTTCATCGACCGCGCGGTCACGTTCGAGCGGCCGGGACAGCGACAGGGCGCGGTGCTCGGTCTTGTTCCAGGCGATCAGCTCGGGCTTGGGCTCGGGCGCGAAGCCGTAGAAATTCGGCTGGCTGTCCGGGGAGGTCAGCTGCACGACCTTGAGCCCGTTCTTGCCGTCGGCGATATAGGCGAACAGCGAGGCGTTGGTCGAGGACACCACCACGTCGTTGGCGTCGTCGATCTTGCCGTCGGCGGTGTATCGCATGTAGAGCCGCGGCTTTTCCGGGTTCTCGACATCGACGATCATGAGGCCGTCGGCGCCGGCCGCGATATAGGCATAGATGCGCGAGACGAACACGTGGCGCGCGTCCTTGATCGGCACCGCCGCCCCCGGCACGACGGCGGGCTTGTCCGGGTTGGTGATGTCGACGACCTTAAGCCCGCCTTCGCCCACCGCGAACAGATAGCGGAACTGCACGGCGGTCGCGCGCACGCCGGTCAGCGGAATAATCGCCGCCACACGCGGCCTCAGCGGCACGTCCACGTCCAGCACCACGATCCCCTTGGGCGTCGGGATGTAGAGATGCGTGCCGGCGATGGTGAGGTGCCGCGCGCCGGTCAAGACGCCGTTTTCGTTCCAGGTCAGCGCCCGGGTGAAGAAATTGTTGCTGGGGTTCTGGTCCATCAGCGTGCCGATATCGGTCAGGATAAGCCCCTCCTCCGCGTCGCTGATGAAGGCATAGCGGTAGATTTCGTGCATCGGCTGTTCCTGGTTCACCACGCGCATGAAATCGCTTTTGTTGCGGTCCCAGTGCACGGGCTGGGTGGTGGCGAGCTGCACGCAGGTCGCGTTCTTGGCGGCGATGCTCGTGTCCTGGCCGAGCGGCGACACGGGCGCGGTGATCACGCGGTGCGAGAAGCCCTTGTTGGCGATCGACGCCGTGTCGTAGGCGCGCATGCCGGCTTTGCCTTCGGCGGCGAACAGGTATTCGCCGCGCAACTGGATGCAGCGTATGTCGCCCGCGCCGTTGGTGAAGCTGTCCTTGAGCTCCCGCCCGCGCTCCTGGTGCCGCTGGTACCAGTCGGGATAGGCGTATTTGTGCAGATAGCTGCCGATCACGGCCTGCGGCTCTTCCCATTCGGTCACGCGCACCGCGTCGAACCCGCCCTCGCCGCCGACCCAGGCGTTGTAGCCCGTGAAATTGATGAAGTTGGTGCCCAGGCCCAGGGTCTGCGCCATGATCGCGTTGTTGTCGTTTTCGGCCGAGATATGGCAATCCGAGCAGCCCTTGGTTTCTTCCTTGCGCTCGGTGTGCGGGTAATGCGGGTTGAACACCTGGCTTGAGAATCCGCTGGCGGCGATCGGCGGCTGCTGGATGTAGATGCGCTCGCGGTTGATGTTGGTCGAGCTTAAGATCAGCGCCGAGGTCGAGCGGATCGGCGCCACGGTGTGGTTCTTGACCGTGCTGTGCCGGCCCAAGATGAAAATGTCGTCGCGCGCGACCTGCGGATTGTAGGTGGCGTAATTGCGCGTCTCGCCGCCCTCGAAATGGTGGCGTTCGGTTTTCCAGTTCGCCTGGATCGGCAGATGGCAGCCGCCGCAGCTCGTGGTCCACGACAGGTGGCACGCGAAGCACTCGACGTTCTCGTCGTTATGCGCGCGGTTCTCGGGCGCTATGCCCGGCCCCCATTTCATCGACGGCCCTTGCGACATCAGCTTCGCGCGCGCGGCCTTTTCGTTGTAGCGCGGGTGGTTGGGGTCGACCGTGTCCTTGACCAGCGACACCTCCCATTCGAGCTCGGGATACATCGCCGAGCGCTGGATCAGCTTGTTGCCGACCCATTCGAAGCGCTTGCGCCCGTCGCTCAAGCGCAGCAGGCGCAGGTCGCGCCCGCCGGGCTGCGCGGCGGGGCCGGAAGTCTGAAGCGACGGATACGCGGTCGAGGTGCCGTGGCAATCCTTGCAGCGGATCTCGATCGCGTCGGCGACCTCGCCGTGCAGGTATCCGTTGCCGTGCGCGTCCTGCGAAAAATGGCAGTCCACGCAATGCATGCCGAAATCGACATGGACCGACGACATGTGCACGGCTTTCTTGAATTTCAGCGGGTCGTCGTTGGCGACCTTCTCGCCCACCGCGTCCAGCAGGTTGCCCTTGCGGTCGCGCTTGAACACGGCGCGGAAGTTCCAGCCGTGGCCGTGATAATCGGCGAATTGCGTGGCGCCAAGCTTGGAATTGTTGTCGGCAACGCGCTTCAGGAAATCCACGTCGCGCCAGCGCCCGCGGATCACCGCTTCTTCCGGATTGCGGCTCAGCGCTTCGAACATCTCGGCGTTCGACGGATAAAGTTGTTTCTCCGGGAACATGTGCGGCGAGTCGGATTCGTAATCCCACATCGTGTAGCCGAGCATCGAGTTCAAGAACACGTTCGGCTGGTGCATGTGGCAGATCATGCACTGCGAGGTGGGAATCGCGTTGGTGAAGCTGTGCTTCAGCGGATGTCCGGGCGTTCCTCGCGGAATGGTTGGGTCGGCGCTCTGCGAGGTGCCGTCGTGCCCGAACTTGGCGTACACGCCTGAATGGCGCGGGTCGCGGTCGTTGGCGTAGACCACGTGGCAACTGCCGCAGCCCGAGGTGCGGTAGTCGCCGGGCTGGTCGTTGGTGCCGAGAAACCAGGTGAGGGGGTCGTTGAGGCGCGTCTTGTGGATGTTGATCACCGGCACGGCGATGCGCAGACCCGTTGCCTCGGCGCGGTTCGACTGGCGCATATCGGGCCGGCCCGGCTCTTCCAGGCGTTGCAGCTGCCCGAGCGAGTTCGGGTTACCGATCTCGGGGAACTGGGTGATGATGTTGCGCCCGCCGCGCTCGAACACGCGGAAAATATCGCCCGGCGGCATGGTCTCCCAATTCGGCAACGGCACAAGCCGGGGCAGGATGCCGCGTTTGAGTTTTTGCTGGTCGGTTTCGCCGGGGCTTACCAGCGTGGCCTGCACGCCCTCGCGCGTATAGCCCTCGCCGGCGATGTAGTTCTTGAACGGCAGAATGCCGTTGTTGTAGGCCGCGCCACCCCACAGCATCGCGCCGGTCGCCATCATGCTGCGCTCGGCCGCCTGGATGATCGGCAGATGGCAGGCGCCGCACGCCTCACGCGCCACGCGCAGGTCGCTGGGATTGACGAAGCGGATGTATTCCGGCGCCTCGCGGTTGAGCAGCGTATAAGTGCGCGGCGGGTTGGCGCTTGACGGATAGTGCCAAGCGATCGGATAGCGCGGCAGCACGTGCGCCCGGTTCTGCGCCGCGATCATGGCGTCGTCGCCGGGCTTCGCGCCGGCCGGCGCGCGCACCGCGGCGTCGCCACCGTGGCAATCGACGCAGCCCAGCACCACGCCCTCGGCGGTGTGCATCGACGCCGAGTCGGTTTTGACGTGGCATGTCACGCAGCCCGCGGATTTCGCGTCGGCCTCGGCCTGGGGTTGCACGCGCGGCGCGGGGGCCTGCGTTTTGTAGACGATGTTCTGCGGCGCCTCTTCCTCCGACGCGAAAGCCGGCGCCGAGAACAGCGCAAGAACGGCCAGAGATTTGAGGATCGCCCGCGTCATCGCTAATATGTCAGGATCAGGTTGGCGAGAACGGAATAGAGCAGCGACTGGTCGGTGTCGTCGGTCGAATAAAGCCGCTTCAACCCTTCGCCCGGCACCAGGATCGCGCCCGACAGGCGGAACACCACGTTCTGGTTGTTGAACGGGCGATAGGTCGCCGCGGCCGAGATGTCCCAGCCGATGTTCTTGGAAATTTCACCCTGGTTGCGCAGGAATTCCAGGCTGGAGGTGTCGGCGAAGCGCAGATAGTTGATGTTGGTCGACACGCGCAGCTCGGGCAGCACGTCGAAATCGGCGCCGCCGCCGATCAGCATGATGCCGGGGTTGTTGAAGTTCGACTGGCCGTGCTCCTTCGAGCTGCGCAGCTCGGCCAAGACTCCGTTGCGCTGCGTCAGCGCCACGTTGCCGCCGCCGATGAACGGGATGCCCTGGCGGATCCAGTAGCTGGTGTCGGCGCCGGCGAATTGCGGGTTTTCAAAGATCGCCGAGAAGCCGGTTTCGGTGTTGTCGTTCGCGTCCTTGTCGCCGCTGGCGTAAAGCAACGAGCCGCGCACGCGGATCCAGTCGAAATCCACCGACGGCTCGAACGCCGCGAAATAGGCGCGGATATCGGCCTCGCGCCCGGTGAACTGGTTGTTCTTGTCGGTGCCGAGCGCCCCGTAGATCGAGTGGGTCAGGTTGACGCGGCCGAAATGCCCGTCGCCGTTGAAGCCCAGATACGTGACGTTGTAGCGCCGCGAGCGGCCGTCGCCGATCACCGCGGGGCGCTGCTGGAAGTCGTTGTCGTCGTAGAAAACGCGGTCGTCCTCGCGGTTGCGGTTGTGGATCACGGTGAACTGCGGCGTGTAGCCGACCGTGAAGAAGTCCTGCATGTAGACGTTGGCGATGAAGATATCGTCGTCGCGCACCCGGCGCGTCACGTCGTTGAGGCCGCTGTTCGTGTCCTTGTCCAGCTTACGGAACCAGGCCAGGTTGTATTGGAATTTGTTGTTGAAGCGGTCGCCGAACAGGCGGATGCCCAGCTGGCTGTCCTGGAACAGAAAGCCGCGGAAATCGGACGAGAAGGGCTGGATGCCGACGCGCACCGAGTCGAAGTCGAAGCGCTCGGAGACGTTGTGGACGTGGTAATCGGCGAAGGCTTCGGACAGCGCGAGGTGCGAATCGTTGCGCGTCTTGCCCTTGGCCGGGTTGGCGTCGAGCAGGCCGACTTCATCGACCTGGGTTCGATTGAAGTTGAACACCGGCGTGACGCGCAGCTCGAAATCGGGCGGCTTGAACGCGGTGTTGCCCTTGATCAGCGACAACGAGGCGATCAGGTTCTGGTTGATCAGGAACTGGCTGTTCTTCGAGAACTGATCGTTCGACAGGTTGCGCGCGGACGACGCGAAGGCCACCGGAGTGGGCACGCGGCGCGGCTCCATCACCGTGTCGGAAATCGCCGAGAAATTCAGGAACCAGTCCCTGCCCGCGATCGGCCGGTCGCCCTTCAGCCAGTTCTGCTTGTAGGGGTCGCCGATCTCGTTCTGCACGCCGATCGCGTCGCTCAAGCGCCAGCGGTCGGGCACCGGAATGAATTCGCGCGGCGTATTGGGCTGGGGCGGCGGCACGGCGCCGGGGTTGTCGGTGGGCTGGGGCTGCTGCGCGTCGACCGCGGGCTTGCCGGGTACGGCGCGGCGCTGGGCCTCCTGCTCCTGGGCCAGCACCGCCTCGCCGTCCCCGGCGGCAAGGTCGATGCGCTCCTTGCCGGCGAACGCGGCCGCCGCCAGCGCCAGCAGCAGCGCCGCCGATACCAGGATATGCCGTGCGCGCGTCACGTCACTTGCCCCGGCAGATGTTCTGGTCGTGGCCGCCGGCGCGCGGCTGGAACGGGCAGTTGACCCAGCGCAGCCGCACGCCCTGGGGCGACAGCTGATCGTCGCGCAGATTGGCCGCCGCGTTGCCGACACCGGAGCCGAGCTTGAGCGCGGCATTGTGCAGGCCGAAGAAGCTGACCATGTCGTCCTGGTCGATGCCGTCGCCCGATACGCCCACGCCGCCCACCAGCACGTTGTTGCGGTAGATCGGGAAGCCGCCGGCGAAGATCTGCAGGCCGTTGGCCAGCGGCAGCGGCGTGCCGATCTGCGTGGCGGGCAGGAACGAGCATTGCGCGGCGGTGTCGCCCGCGCCGGTCTGCAGGAAGATCAGGTGCTGGGCGATGTTATCGACGATCAGGTCGAGTTGCAGCCCGTCGTTGAACACGCTCCAGGTGTCGTAGCGCGTGCTCAAGGGGCCGTTCGGCGCGCCGTCCACCCCGTCGGGATAGAACGGCCGGTGCAGATTGCCCAAGCCGCGCGCGCTGTACGCCACGCCGTCGTGCAGCGATTGCGGATAGACGAAGACCTGGAACTGACGCACGTAGTTTGGGATGCTGACGCCCAGTGCGTTCTTGCTCACGGCCTGGCCAAGGCCGGTCGCCAGCGGTGAGTTGTAGCCGTTGAGCAGCGTGGCCGCCGAGCCGGTGGGCACCACGTTGCCGCCGCGACTGAAGAACATGGCGCTGCGGGCTTTTTGCAGCGACACGTCGGTGCCGAACACCGGCGCGTCGGGCGTGCGCGCCAGCGCCAGCACCACGCCGTTGATGTCGACCACCGAGACGGTCACCTGGATGAAGCTGTTCAGCGGCTTGCGGATCTGCGCGCGCCCGTCATAGGCGACCTTCAGCGCGTTCTTGATGATGGTCGCGACCTCGGCGGCGGTCAGCGCGTTGCCGGCCGGCGCGGTGCCGGCGATCGGCGGGAAACGATTGCTGCCCGTGGCGGCCGGATCGCGCAGCACGAATGCCGCCGGCACGCCGGGGTCCGTGTACACGCCCGTGGGCTCGGGCGCGTAGCCCGAGGCTTCCTGGCCGTAGATCGTGCCCGAGCGGTTGTTCGCGCCGGGAAAATAGCTTTGCACGGCCACCAGCGCGCCCTGCGCGCCGTTGATCGCGGCGAAGGGCGGTGCCCCCGGCGGGTACGAGAACAGCGGGTTGTTGCGGTCATGCAGATCGCGATCGACGTAGCGCAGCGTGCGACCGCCGACCGCGATCCGGTTGGCGCGGATTTCGTTCGGCGCGTCGTAGCCGAACGCGCCCGCGACCGTGATCAGCTCGTCGTCCGAGGTGTCGATGTCGAAGATGATGCGATCGATGCTGTAGAAGCCGTCGGATTCGACGCCGATTCCGCCGACCACGAAACCGCCCTTGTACAGCGGCAACCCGCCCGGATCGCCCGACAGGCCCAAAGGCGAGCGCTTCGGCCCCAAGCCCACCGCCGGCCCGCGCAGGTTCAAATCCGAGCACGGCAGCTGGCTGAACTGCACGCCGAAGAGGGGGCCGCCGGGCGAGCGGAATTCCTGGGGGTTGAAGTTCTCCTGGATGATCTGGCTGGCGGTGCGCGAGCTGAACGCGTTGCCCGAGGACGACAGATACGCGCCGGTGATCGCCTTGGCGATGGCGGCGAGGTCCGTGGTGGGATTGCCGTTGAGCGGGGCCAGCACGCGCTCGACATGCTCCAGCCCGTTGTTCTGCGGAATTTCCGGGTTGCGCTGCGACGTGATGACCAGGTTGACCGGCGCGCCGGTCATGCGGAACACGCTCAGCACGTTGCCGACGCGGTCGACCACCGCGATGGTCGCGGGCCGGCCGCGCGCGCGCGCCTCCTGCACCGCCTGGGCCACGATGATGCCGACGTCGATATCGCTGAGGCTGACCGCCTGCACGCTGAGGGTGTTGCCTTGCGCCAGGGCAACGCCGGCATTGAGGCACAGCGCCAGCGCCGCGGCGATCGGGCTATGCAGCGCGCGCCGGGTCATTGCGGCCTGATCTCGAACATGCCGAACTTCAATCCCGCCGATGTGCGATAGCCGATGGTCACGGTCATCGGCAGTTGCGCGGCGGGAATCGCTTCCTTCAGCAGCTTGAATTCCAGCTTGCCGTCGGCGGCGGTGAAGCCGTTGTCGGCCAGGTCTTCCTCGCGCCCGCTCCAGGGCAGCCAATACCCGTTGCGGTTGCGCGCCAGCAGCGCGCCGCCCAGCGTGCGCGCGGTGACGTAGGTGGCGGCCGGCTGATCGGCGCCCAGATCGACGCTGCGGCGCAAATCGGCACTGCCCGACGGCATGAAGATCGGCGACAGACGCGCGCCCTGAGTGGTCAGCGTGTCGCCGGCCAGGGCGGCTGGCGTCATCAGCGGCAGCAGGATGAAGACAAGCAGGATTGCAACCGCCGGCGTGCCTTGACGGAAAGCGGCGTCGAATAGCGCTTTGGGTCGCGTAAGGACCTGTCCCCAGTCCCCTGACATCGTGCCCCACAGGACCGCGCGATACGGCCCCAACCCATTGTTTTTTTCGTCGTTTTAGCCCGGATCGACCAACCCACCGCCCGGATGCGGCAAGTATATCCGGCGGCCAAATCGCCAGAAGAAAATCACCCGTGAATTACCTTGATAGCGGGCGTTTTCGCCACTCTGTGGCATTTGGGAAACAAACCTTTTGGGCCTGTGGATAACTTTCGATTAAGCGCCCGGCCCGTTATTGCCGCGAGTTGCGAATACCGGATTGCATCGCCTTGATCGAACTGTCTTTCGCCGCGCTGCCGGTTTTGTATTGGCCAGGCACTTTGGGGCCTTCCTCGGTCTTGGCCACGGGGCGCATCGGGCCCAGCTCGGGCACATGGAAGTAATGGCAGGTGACACAATCGCTTGTGGTGCGGTTTGCCGGACGCACCCATTCGAAGCCGGGGTCGCCGGTATGGCATTGGCGGCAGGAGGCGATCCCCGGCAGCAGGATATCGGCGGACTCGTCGGACCAGATCGACCCCACCACGTCCTCGGCGGCGCGCCGGGCCACGGCCAGTCCCTTGGCCTGCGGCAGATCCTCGGTCGCCACCACCAGCGCCAGCGAGATGGCGGCATCGGCTAGGTCGGGCGACCATGGCGCCTGCTTCAGCGGTCCGGCCGCGGCCTTCAGCCCGGCCAGCACCGGGTCTGAACTCTCGACGGCCTGCAACGCGTCGGCGAAAACCGGCAGCGCGTCCTTGACCCGCGCGAGGAATTTGGGCGGATCGGTGACGTCGAGCGCGTGGCAGCGCTGGCAGGTCTCGGTCGAGTGCGCGGAATGGCGGAACACGCCCTTGGGCAGCCAGCGTTCGGCCACGCGCGGCTTCACGATGCCATAGCGCTTGTCCGCGCCCGCGCCGGACGAAACCGCCTGGTGGCAGGTGCCGCACACCGCCTTGGACCCGAACACGAAATCCAACGCCTGCTGGGCGCGCGTTTCGGCCCAGGCCAGGGCCTCGCGCTCCTCGGTCTTCGTCAGCACTTTGTCCAAAGGACGCCGGCGCACCACCGCCGGCGCGGTCGGATCGGCGAAGCCGCCGCGCAGCGCCACGTCCGAGTAGTATTCGCGGATCGTCAGCGCCACGTGTTCG
Source organism: Rhodospirillaceae bacterium (assembly GCA_023266845.1). Taxonomy (GTDB): domain Bacteria; phylum Pseudomonadota; class Alphaproteobacteria; order JAEULC01; family JAEULC01; genus JAEULC01. Next base: position 8,954 of record JAHFPH010000023.1, on the reverse strand, counting down.
ACATTGCCGTGCATCAGGTGCCGCCCGCGCGACAGCGGCTCGAACGCCAGCTCGTGGCAGCGCTGGCAATGCAGCTCCATGGTCACCGGCGCCATCAGCGCCCCGCCCGGCGCCGGAACATGGCACGAGTTGCAGTCCAGCTGCTCCAGCTTGTCGGGCCCGCGGATGCCGCCGGCGCGCAGATGCTTGTCGTGCGGGAAGGTCAGGCCGGAATTTTCTTTCGGGCGCGGCGTGGCCGCCAGGCTTACGCGATCGAACCGCCCGGCCACCGGATCCACCGACACGGTCGGGCGGAACTCGGGATGGGCGGTGCGGAAATCGGCGGCGGCGAGCAGCGTCGAGTTGGGCGCCTTTTCGCGGAAGGCGCCGTGGCAATTCGCGCAGAACGGCTGGTCGCGCAGCGTGATCTGAACGACGCCGTTATGCTCCTTGTGGCAATGCTCGCAGCGGTCGTCGGTCAGCTCGGCGAATTTGAACTTCTTCGGATCGGCATGGTGCTGGATGGTCTCGTGGCAGGCGGTGCAGGCCTCGTCGCGCACCATCACGAACGGAGTCTGGTGGCAGCGGTTGCATTGCTGCGCGATCGGCTGGTGCACGAACGAGATCGGGCCCGAGTTCCACGGCAGGTCCGCGCGCCACAGGTAGTTTTTGTTGGCGTCGGTGTCGGGAGCGCGCGCCGGATTCAGAAACGCGGCGATCGGCCAGACCAGGAACAGGCCCAGCACCAGCAGCGTCGATCCCCAGGCCAAGCGGCGACGGCTGAGGGAGGTCTGCTCGAGGCTCAGGCGGCTGCGCTGGATCAGTTTCTGCAGATCGTCGCCCATCGGGCGCTTCAGCTCGACCGTCACCGCCAGCGACTGCCCGGCGGGCGGGTCGATCAGCGTCACGTCGTAGGGGCCGATCGCCAGCACGTCGCCCACGCGCAGCCAGGCGCGCTCGACGATCATGCCGTTCAGCATGATCTCGAGGCCGGCGAGCGATTCGACGTAGACGCCGTTGACGCGCGCCTCGAGCGCGGCGTGGTACGGCGCCACGCGCGGATCGTTCAGGTACGCCTCGTTGTCGGCGCCGCGGCCGAAGCGGACGCGGTCGCCCTCGACCGGCACGTCGCGCTGGGCGACGCCGCCGGCGCGCTTGCGCGTTAGGAAACGTACCAGCGCGCTCACCGCCGCCTACCAGTAAAAGAACACGGAAACGACATGGGCCGTCAGCGCCGCGATCAGCGCGAAGGTCAGCGGGACGTGGAAATAGAGCCAGACATCCATCATCGCCTTATGCGACAGATCGCGCCGCACGCGCTCGACCGACTGCACCTTGCGCGCCAAAAGTTCGAGCAGCTGATGGCCCTTCTCGGCGTCGGCCTTGGGCAAGTCCATCGCCATTTCACCCACGCGCCTCATCGCGCGCGCGGCCGGGCAATCCGGCTCGCGGCCGCGCAGCAGGCGCCAAGCCGAGCCGCCGAACGCCAGCGCCTCGGCCGCCCGCATCACCTCGTTGTGGATGTTGTCGCCCAAATCGACGCTGAGCTCGCGCGCCTTGGCGTCGATTTCGGCGATCTGCGACAGCATCTCGCGCTGGGTCATGCCGCGCCGGTTCTCGGTGATCAGGTCGGGATAGCGCGCATAGGCGGCGACGCCGAACACGCCGCTCAGGATCACCGCGATCATCAATACATAGGCCAGCGTGTGGACGTTCCAGCCGAACTGGAAGCCGGTATGCAGCGTGGCGACGACGATCAGGCCCAGGCCCAGATAGATATGGGCCGACAGCCAGTCCTCGAGATTCTGCTTGCCGACGCCGTAACGGCGCTTGCGTATGCCGAACCAGGCGAGCCACAGAATGAGGCCGAGCCCCCACACGCCCAGCACATAGCCCAGCGTCGTGCCGCCGTTGGGCGGGCCGACCTCGGGCCGGTGCACCGCATAGGCCAGCACCGCGACCGCCACCATGGCGACGCTCAGCTTCAGCCAGCGGAAGCCCTTGTAGACCAGGATCGATTCATGCATGGCGCCCACCCCCCGTCGGCGCCCGCCGGCTATCCGGCTATGGCCCCGCCTTGGTGATGAGCGAGAAGAATTCGTCCGGCCGCACGCGGATCGCCGCGCCGGTGGGGCAGGCCCGCACGCAGGCCGCACCCCCCTCGATGTCCTTGCACAGGTCGCATTTGACCGCGAGCTTCGCGCCGTGATGCTCGCCAAGCGCGGCGGCCTTATCCTCGCCAGGCCCGTAGCCCAGGCCGAACAGCATCCAGGACAACAGCCCCGGCTTCTCGTCGGCAGCATAGGCCATGTGGATCACGCCGTAGGGGCAGTCGCGCTCGCAATTGCCGCAGCCGATGCATTTCTCGTCGATGAACACCTCGCCGTCCTTGGATTTGTGGATGGCGTCGGCGGGGCAATTGGGCATGCAGTGCGGATGCGCACAGTGGCGGCACGAGGTCGGCACGTGGATCGACGCGAAGGTCGGCCCCGCCTCGCGATCCAGCCGCGAGATGCCGCCATGCGTCTCGGCGCAGGCCTTCTCGCAGTTGTCGCAGCGGATGCACAGCGACTCGTCGATCAGCAGCATGTCGGCGGCTTCCTTCGCGCCCTCCTTCACCAGGGCCTCGATCAGGCTGCCGGTCTCGGGCCGCGCCGAGATCTCCTCGTCCTGCATGATCATCGCGCCGATGCGCTTTTCCACCTCGTGGCGCAACTCTGGCATGTGGTCCATCAGCATGCGGAAATGGGCGGCCTCGACCCATACCGTCTCGGTGTTGATCGCCGCCTTGACCGTGGCCGCGCGCGGCCGGTCGCGCACCAGCGCCATCTCGCCGACATAGTTGCCGGCCGGCACGTAGTTCACCACCACCTCGCGCCCCGCCAGGCGCTGCGAGACGGTGCAACTGCCGTTGCGGATCAGGTAAATGCCGTCGGCCGGATCGCCCTCGTTGAACACGGTCTCGCCCGCCTTGAACGGGCGCAGCTTGGCGGTCGACATCACTTCGGCCATGTAGGTGGCCGACAGGTTGGGCGCGAGATAGGTTCTGATCTGGCGCTCGATCGCCGCCTTGTCGACCGCCGCGCGGACCTGCGGCACCGACTTGATCAGCTTGATCATCTCGCGCCGGGCGGTTTCGATCAGCACCGACGGCCGGGTCGCCGCGACGGTGGCCGAGCGCCGCCGGCCCGAAATCAGGCCCATCTCGCCGAAGAACTCGCCCGGCCCCAGCGGCACCCGTTCGTTGGGGTCGTCGGGGTTGATCTCGATGCCGACCTCGCCCTCGAAGATCGTGAAGAAGGTGTTGGTGAACTCATTGCGCCGGAACACTGCGTCGCCGGGTTGGGGCGTGTGCACCTCGCTGCCCAGCAGCACTTCGCGCAATTGCAGGACGGTGAGCCCCGAGAATACCGGGATGGTCTTTTGGATCGCGTGCAGCAGCTCGTCGACCGTATAGCGGTCCAGCAGCGCGGCGAATTTCCGTTCCAGGATCGGCTCGTCGGCCGGTTTGACCTTGTTGCCCTGGATGAACTCGATCACCTCGTAGCCCTGGTTCATCGCCTGCTTGATCAGCGGATAGCCGGCCAGCGCGCCGATGACGTAAAGCCCCTTCACGTTCGATTCATAGGTCGGCGACAATTCGGGCAGCGCCGTCGGGTCCTTGCTGGGGAATTGGATGCCGCAGGATTCGACGAAGGCGCGCGGCGCCAGCGCGCCGAGGCGCGCGATGATGCGGTCGCATTCCACCAGCGCCTCGCCCTCGGCGGTCTTCAGCGTCAGCTTCATGCGGTCGCCGGAGAGGTTCTCGACCTTTACCGGCGCCGAGTTGTACATGCAGTCCAGCACGCCCTTGTCGAGCGACTTCGAGATCAGGTCCAGGTTGCCCTGCTTGGCGCGCGCGAACTCGCCGCTGCGGTTGACGATGATCACCTTGTTCTGCTTGGCCAGGGCCACCGCGTTCTCGATCGCCGCGTCGCCGGCGCCGACCACGACGATGGTTTCGTCGGAATATTCGTCCGGGTCGTCCACCTGGTACTGCACGCGCGGGTGGTTGTCCGAGCCGGGGACGCCCAGCTTGCGCAGATTGCCCTGCAGCCCGATCGCCAGCACCACCGCATCGGCGGCGATGGTTTCCTTGCCGTTGATCGTCAGCGTGAAGCCCTTGTCGCCCTTGGCGATCTTGGTGGCCTCGGCGTTGAAGCGGACATTGATCTTCAGCTCCGCGGCCTGGCGGTCCCAGATGCCCAGGACGTCCTCGCGGATGCCCATGGCGAAGTCCATCGGGCTGCGCAGCGGCAGCACGTCGGGCGTCGCCATCACCAGCTTGCCCTTCTGGTACTTGTAGATCGTGTCCGACAGATGGTCGGTCTTTTCCAGAAGGACGTGGGCAACGCCGTTCTGCGCGGCGCGCCCGGCGGCGCTCATGCCCCCCGGACCGGACCCTATGATCGCTACCTTGAAATGCTCGGCCATTGCCTTGTCCTCGCCGCACGGTTTCCGGCGGGAAGCGTTGAGCGCACGCTATGTCCGCTGAGGAAACGCTGTCAAACCGGCCCCGTCGGCAACCCGTCCCGCCCCTAATCTAACCGAATTCTGAGATTTTCGCGCGCCACGAACGCCCGGGTCCAGGAGGCGCGCGCTTTCGATTCGACATTGCTCATGAAACGGTCGTCATGCTCGGGGTCGTGGTGCGAAATGGCCAGCGCCCGGGCCCCGGCCGCCTTGCACAGCCTGATTCCCTCCTGCCAGGTGGAATGGCCCCATCCCACCTTGTTGGGGAATTCGGCGTCGGTATAGGTCGAATCATAGATCACCAGGTCGGCGCCCTGGATCAGGTTCAGCACGTTCTCGTCCGGCTTGCCGGGCACGTGCTCGGTGTCGGTGATCAGGCACAGCGACCGGCCGGCGTTCTCGATGCGGTAGCCGGTGGCGCCGTCGGGGTGGTTCAGCGGCGCGGTTTTGATCGTGACGCTTGACCCCAGCTTGAACGATTCGCCGGCCTTGAAGTCCTCGAAGTCCAGCTTGGCGCGCAGCGCCTCCAACGGCACCGGGAAGAAGGGGTGCGACATCTGGCCGGCCATCACCTGCCTGAGGCCGCCATGCGCCAGCGACGCGCCGGCCAAAAGCCGGAAGCGGCGGTCGGGCCGGAAGGCCGGCGAGAAGAACGGAAAGCCGTTGATGTGGTCCCAATGCGTGTGGCTGAGCAGCACTGTCGCCTCGCGCACGCGCTTGCGCAACAGCCAATGGCCCAGGTTGCGGATGCCGGTGCCGGCGTCGAGGATGATGCTGCGGCCGTCGATCGACACCTCGATGCAGGTGGTGTTGCCGCCGAAATTGACGTGGTTGACCGTCGGGCAGGCGATGCTGCCGCGCACCCCCCAGAACTTCACCTTGAAGCTCATCGCGCCCTATTCCGGCCGGTGCGCGGCATCAGATCGGCACCGCCAGATTGCCCAGGCGCGTGGTCAGCTTCAGATTCTCGCCGTAATCGACTGGCACGGCCAGCAGTGCTGGGCCCGACTGGCGGAACGCCTCTTCCAGTGCGGGTGCGATCTCGCCGGCCGATTTCACGCGCCTGCCCCAGGCGCCGAACGACTTGGCCAGCAGCTCGAAATCGGGGTTGTTGAACGCCAGCTCCGAATGCCGGCCGTTGAACGTATTCTGCTGCTTCCACTTGATCAGGCCGTATTCGCCGTCGTCCCAGATCATCACCACGATGTTGGTCTTCAGGCGCACGGCGGTTTCCAAGTCCTGCACGTTCATCAGGAACCCGGCGTCGCCGCACACCGCCAGCACTTTGCGGTCGGGATAGGCGATCTTGGCGCCTATGGCCCCAGGCAAGGCGAAACCCATCGAGCAGAAACCGTTCGAGATCAGGCAGGTGTTCGGCTCTTCGCACTGGTAATAGCGCGACACCCACATCTTATGCGCGCCGACGTCGGACAACAGGATGTCGCTCGGCCCCAGCGCCTTGCGCACGTCCCACAGGATGCGCTGCGGCTTGACCGGGAAGCTTTTGTCGTCCTTTTCGGCGGCGAATTCGTCCAGCATCGCCTGGCGTAGCTTCGTGCGTTTGGCGATGTCGAACAGCGGCATCCTGCCGACGCAGCGCTGGTTGATGGTTTCGTTGATCTGCCACAGCGCGTCGGCGATGTCGCCCACCACGTCCACCGCGACCGGGTAGTGCTCGTCGACCTCGGCCGGGGTGAAGTCGATATGCACGATGGTCTTGCCGGCGCCACGGTTCCACAGCCGCGGCGAATACTCCACCAGGTCGTAACCGACGGCGATCACCACGTCGCATTCATCCAGCGCCAGGTTCACGTAGTCGCGCGCCTGAAGCCCGATGGTGAACAGACAGTGCCAGTCGCTCATCGGCACCGCGCCCTTGCCCATGAAGGTATTGGCGACGCCGATGCCGGACTTGCGCGCGAAGCGGCGCAACTGCTTGGCGGCGCGCTTACGCACCGCACCGTTGCCGGCGATGATCATCGGGTTCTTGGCGCTGAGGATCGCGTCCGCCGCGTCGGACACCGCCTTGTGGTCGGCGGCCGGGCGGCGCGTGCGCGCCGTCGGCAGCGGCTTGCCGGTGACCTGTTCCTCGGCCAGATCCTCCGGCAGCTCGATCAGCACGGCGCCGGGCTTCTCGGCCTCGGCCAGTTTGAACGCCTTGCGCACGATCTCGGGGATGTTCTCGGGATGGAACACGGACTGCGCCCATTTGGTGACCGGGCGGAACATGCCCACCACGTCCATCGCTTGGTGGCTTTCCTTGTGCATGCGGCGCGTGTCGGCCTGGCCGGTGATGCAGACGAGCGGCGCCCGGTCCATGTTGGCGTCGGCCACGCCGGTGATCAGGTTGGTGGCGCCGGGCCCCAGCGTGGCCAGGCACACCCCGGCCCGGCCGGTCAGCCGGCCATAGGCGTCGGCGATGAAGGCCGCGGCCTGCTCGTGCCGGCACAGGATGAATTTGATCTTGCTGTCGAGCAGCGAGATCATCAGGTCGGCGTTCTCCTCGCCCGGCAGGCCGAAGATATGGGTTACGCCCTCGGCTTCCAGGCAACGAACGAACAGGTCCGACGCTTTCATCAAATGCCCCCTCTTCCCCGCCGGGGCGGGGAAGGCCAGTATCCGGGTTGGATACCGCCAGCGTCAACCAAAGCACTATTTTTCCCTGGAGGACTGTGATGGATATCACCGACAACGATCTGTCCGCCCGGATCGCGCGGCTGGAAGGGCGGAACCGCGCGCTGGGATGGTGCTTGGCTGCCTCGGTGCTGGGCGGCTTGACCGCATGGAGCATGGGGTTATTGCCGGGTGCGGCGCGCGCGGCGGGATACGAAATCGTAACCAGCCGCGTGGTGCTGACCGACACGGCCGGCGGCATCCGCGCGACCCTCGGGGTAATCGAGGGATTCGGGCCGTCGCTGGTGATCTACGGCGAAAACGGCAAGGCCGGCGCCGCGCTGGCCATGCCGCCGGAAGGGCCGATGCTGGCGCTGTACGATCAAGCCGGACAGTTGCGCATGCGCCTGGCCGCGATCGAAAGCACCGGCCCCAGCCTGGCGCTGAACGACGCCAAGCGCCGGCCGCGCGCGCAACTCGCGATTATCGGCGACACGCCCGGACTGATGCTGCTGAATGAATCCGGCCAGCCGGCCTGGCGCACTCCTTAAACCCGGCCCGCGCCCTGAACGAAGAAATCGACCTTCTCATCGAGGAACTGGGCGCACGCGGCGACGGCATCGGCCGCGCCGGGGGCAGTGCAATTTATGTTCCCTATACCGCGCCGGGCGACCGGGTGCGCGTGCGCGTCGGCGAAAAACGCGGCGATGGGTTTGCCGCGAGCATCGTGGGCTTCATCGCCCGCGCGCCGGACCGCCGCCAGCCGCCCTGTCCGCATTTCGGCCAATGCGGCGGCTGCGCCTGGCAGCATATCGGCGAGCAACGCTACGCCGGGCTGAAACGCGAGCTCCTGACCGCAGCGCTTGCCCGCCAAGGCCTGACGCCGGTGGTCGAAGCCACGCGCATCGGCATGCCGGGCGAACGCCGGCGGGTGCGGTTCTCGGGCTTGCGCGCCGCGCGCGGCGTGACGCTGGGCCTCAGCATGCGCGCGGGCCACGAGATCGTGGATCTGACGGTCTGCTCCGTCGCCACGCCTGGGATCGCCGCGCTGCTGCATTCCTGCCGCGAAACGGCGGCGACGCTCGACGCGCTGTCGCCCGGAAGAAAACCGGCCGCGTTTCAAGTCGCCGCGACCGAGAGCGATACCGGGCTCGATGTCACCCTCACCCTGCCGCGCGCCCCAGCCCTTGCCGACCGCGAGCGGCTTGCGCGCTTCGCCCAGCGGTACGACCTGGCGCGGGTAAGCTGGCGTTTGCCGTCGGGCGACGACGAAACGCCCGCCACGGCCGAGCCGGTGGTCGAGCGCCGCAAGCCTGTCGTCGCGTTCGGCGGCGTGAGCGTGGAGCTGCCGCCGGATGCGTTCCTGCAGGCGACCGCGTCGGGCCAGGCGGCGATTCAGGAGATCGTCGCGCGGGCCGTGGCGGCCGCCCCCAAAGGCAAGGTCGCCGATCTGTTCGCGGGATGCGGCACGTTGAGTCTGCCCCTGGCCGGCGAACGCACGGTGCTGGCAGTGGACGGCGATGCCGCCGCCATCGCGGCGCTCAGCGCGGCCGCGCGCAAAGCCAGGCTCAACAACCTGAAAGCCGAGCGGCGCGACCTTTCACGCCGGCCGCTGGCGGGCGGCGAGCTCGACGGCTTCGCCGCCCTGGTGTTCGATCCGCCGCGCGCGGGCGCGTTGGCGCAGGCGCGCGCCATCGCAACGAGTAGCATTCCGGTGGTCGTGGCGGTGAGTTGCGACCCGGCAACGCTCGCCCGCGACCTGCGCGTGCTGTGCGACGGCGGCTACGCGATCGAGCGCATCGTGCCGATCGACCAGTTCCTGTGGTCGCCGCGCATCGAGGCGGCGGCGG
>JAHFPH010000022.1:19081-36123 GCA_023266845.1 Rhodospirillaceae bacterium | reverse complement strand
TTCCCTGTTTATCAGGGAAACGAGGCCAGAGACACGTTCGCTCGGGACTGCCTCCACCGCCAGTTCAACCACTTAGCTGCTGTTTCGTGAAACGTTCGCCGCGCTAATAAGCGCCGATGTAACCGAAAATGTAACCCGCGACGCGGATTTTTAGGCGATACAACCGGCCCGCAGCTCCGGCGGCTGAAATGCCGAGGCCACGTAGTTTCGATGCAACGGGGTTGTCGCCTATTCCGAGGTCAGCCCCTTGCGCACAGGATTTTTCAACCGCGAGCGATATCCACTAGCGCAGCGAGTTGATGATCTCGCGGAAGGCCTGTTCCGGGAACGCCTTCAGCGTGCGGGTGCGCACGTTGCCGAGCATCCCCAGCATCAGCGTGAAGCGCGCGGCAACCGCGTCGTCGGGTGCCTCGTAGACGCCGACCAGATCGAAGTCGCCCATCGTCATGTAGACGGATTGGAATTTCCCGCCCATGTCGGTCAGCGCTTTTTTTGCCGCGTCCAGGCGCTTGGGCGCGTCTTTGACGCTGCGGATGCCCTGTTCGGTCCAGTTCGCCAGCAAAATATAGGTTGTCATTGTTTTCCTCCCTGGTGCCCTTGCCTTGCCATGCCTCGATCCGCGGCGATGTTTGTCAACCGGCGGCGAGTTAGGCAAACCCTCTATGAGGGTTGTACCGAGCCTATCGCCCCTTTCGGGGCATTGGCGCGGCCGTGAAGCGCGCTTGCACCAAGGCGCACCTCTACATTGCAATCGTACTTTAGTAACGCGTCGGCATCCAACAGCAGCCTAAGCGCTGGTCGGCTTGCTTCCTGTCCATGCTCAAAACCCCGGATCGCTGAGAAAGCCTAGAGATTTTCGCGCCACCGCAATACCGTCGTGGATATGGTAACGATTCTTTCCGCCCTCGTTTCCCTGCTCTCCTTCCGCTTTCGTAGCCGCGCCTCGCTGAAGCTCGAGCTCATCACCCTTCGGCACCAGATGACCGTTCTGCGACGCCAGTGCCCAGGCCGTCCAAGGCTTTTCTGCACGGACCGGCTTCTGTGGGTGTGGCTTTACCGGATTTGGCCACAGGCCTTGCACGCCATCGTGCTGGTGAAGCCGGCAACCGTGGTCGAATGGCATCGCCAAGGGCTTCCGGCTCTATTGGCGATTGCCCGCAGACTCGTCCGCTACACTTGCCCACTGCAGGCAAGATCATCTCGTTCCCCGAAGTCGGTGGTCTGCATCACCGCTACGAGCGTCGTGCGGCGTGAATTTTCGCAGCGTCCGAACAGTCGCGCTCGTTTCTGCGTGGAAGGCCGTTTGATTTGCAACAGCGTTGCTCGAATGCGATGACGCCCAGAATCCATGCATGCTGCCTTGGTCTTAGCCCTGGCCATTGTTTCATTCGCCCGATGCACAATCGTCAGTCGCAAACTTAATTGGCGACCCATTTCCGAGCCAAATGGATTTTTGAGCATGGATACCGGACCCACTGGCCGTTGAGCAAAGATTGCCCGATCCATCGCCCGGTCCAGTCAGCCGGTATAATCACTTTATCGCCAATTCTCGGCGGCATTCATCACAACTACGCTCGGACGTAATTATCGGTACACACAGTCTAGGTTTTCGGTACACACAGTCTGAGGCACGTTTCGGAACACGTGACCTCAAAAAATGACACGCAACACGGCGGCTTCGCGTCGCTATCTTTTTGGCGCCTTCGATTTCGCAACCTATGGACCGTTCCGGCCCGCCGCGTTAGCATCCCAAGTCAATGGCCGGAAAGGCTCAGTCTGGCGGATTGCCGCAACGAGCGCGCCGGGGCCGCAGGCAAAAATCCTTTGGGGAGAAAACCGTCATGCAGAAACCGCGTCTGTCACGTCGTCAATTCGTCGCTACCACCGCGGCCGCGTCGGCCGTCATGATCGCGGCACCCTTCGTGCGCGGCGCCCGTGCCGCGGGCAAACTTGCGATCGGATTCTGGGACCACTGGGTGCCCGGCGCCAACGACACGCTGACCAAACTGGTCAACGACTGGGCCGCGAAGGAAAAGGTCGAAGTCTCGATCGACTACATCACCTCGCAGGGCAACAAGAACCGCCTGACCATCGCCGCCGAGGCGCTGGCCAAGTCGGGCCACGATATTTTTGCCTTTCCGACCTGGGAACCGCAGGCCTATTCCAAGTACCTTGAGCCGGTCAGCGACGTAATGGAGCCGCTGATCAAGCAGCACGGCCAGGTCAACGCAACGGTCGAATACCTCGGCCGCGCCGACGGCAAATGGATCGCCGTGCCCGCGACGGTGGGCAGCCAGATCAAGGGGCCGTGCTCGCGCATCGACCTGATGAAAAAACTCGCGGGCGTCGACGTGCAGGCGCTGTATCCCGCGGGCGGGCCGCCAAAGGCCGACGCTTGGACACTGGATGCGTTCCTGAAGGCGGCCGAGGCCTGTCACAAGGCCGGCGCCAGCTTTGGCATCGGCCTGGGCATCACGTCCGACTCGGTCGACACGGCTGGCGCGATCTTCCACTCCTTCGGCGCCGCGCTGGTCGATAAGGGCGGCAAGATCCAGGCCAAGTCCGATCCGGTGCGTCAGGCACTGGACTATTTGAAAAAGCTGGCCGCGGTGTTGCCGCCCGACGCGCCGGCATGGGACGACGCGTCGAACAACAAGTGGCTGATCTCGGGCAAGGGCGCGCTGATCATGAACCCGCCAAGCGCCTGGGCCGTCGCCAAGCGCGACGCGCCGCAAGTGGCCGAGCAGTGCTGGACGCACGGTATGCCGGCGGGGCCGAAGGGACGCTACGCGCCGTTCCTGCCGTATTTCTGGGGCGTGTGGAACTTCGGCAAGAATAAGCCCGCGGCCAAGAGCCTGCTCGCGGCTTTGTCGACGCGCGAAGCGGCCGAGAAGATGGTGGCGGCAAGCGGCGGCTACGACCTGCCGTCCTTCGCCAAGCTCACCGACTTCAAGACCTGGGCCGAGGAAGGCCCGCCCAAGGGAACGCTGTACCACTACCCGAATCCGCATAACCATCAGATCCTGTCGGTCGCGGCCGCGCCCGCGCCGCCCAAGATCGCCGCGCAGATCTATACCCAGGGAGTACAGACCAAGATGGTCGTGCGCCATTTGCAGGGTGAAGCGATGGAAAAGACTCTCGCCTGGGCCGAGAGCGAGTGCGAAGGGTTCATGCGCACGTAACCATGCTGGGCAAGCCGCCGTCCCGGTACCGGGACGGCGGCGTGCACTTCCGATAGGAAATCCCCATGGTCGATGCAGCGATTCGCGCGGAGGGCGTCAAGTCGGGTGCCCGAAAACGCACGAGCTTGCGCCGCATGATGCAGCGCAAATCGACCATCGCCTTCTTCATGGCATTGCCGCTGATCACCCTGATTTCGTTGCTGGTGCTGTACCCGGCGGGCTATTCGTTGCACCTCGCAACGCTCAACAAGTCGATGGAGCGGTTCGTCGGCTTCGGCAATTTCACCTTCCTGTTCACGCGCGAGACGTTCTGGATGGTGGTGCAGCAATCCTGCATCTTCGCCATCACCGCAGTGATCTTCAAGGCGTTAATCGGCTTCGTGGTCGCGCACTTCGTTCACAATATTCCGGCAAAAGGCCAGCGCAAATGGCGCGGCATGCTGCTGGTGCCCTGGGTGATTCCGCCGGCCATGAGCTGCCTGGCCTGGCTGTGGCTGTTCGATCCGAGCTACAGCGCGTTCAACTGGTTGATCGCTTTGTTCGGCGGCGATCCGGTGCCGTGGACGGGCAACACCTATTGGGCGCGGTTCTCGGTGATTCTAGTCAACATCTGGATCGGCGCGCCGTTCTTCATGATCATGTACCTTGCCGCCCTTAAATCGGTGCCCGAACAGCTGTACGAGGCCGCCGCGATCGACGGCGCCAGCTGGTGGCAGCGCATCTGGTACGTGACCCTGCCGATGATGCGAAACATTATCGCGATCACCGCGCTGTTTTCGCTGATCGTCACCTTCGCCAATTTCGACATCGTGCGCATAATGACCGCGGGTGGCCCAATCGACACGACGCACGTGTTCGCCACCTGGTCGTTCCGCGTGGGCATCGAAGGCGCCGACATTCCGCTGGGCGCCAGCGTGTCGCTGTTTATGGTGCCGATCCTGACCGTCGCGGCCGTGTTCATCCTGCGCGACATCACGCGGCGCGGGAACGAGTCATGACCGCGGGTGTGACAGCCGCTACCGGCAGCCGAACCAAGCCGAGGCGCCGGCAACGAAGCATGAGTCGCGACCGGACCTGGGCGCTGCGCTGGTCGTATTTCTTTTTGGTGCTGTTCGCGATCTTCTTCCTTGTCCCGCCGATCTACATGCTGATCACCAGCCTGAAGACCAGCGCGGAAATCTCGGCGGCGACCAACCCGTGGTGGGTGTTCCATCCCACGCTCGGGAATTACATCCAGTTGCTGACTTCGAACCAATACCTGACGTTTTTCCGCAATTCGGCGGTGGTTTCGGTGTTCGTCGTCGCCGTGACGATGCTGATCAGCGTGCCGGCCGCATTCGCGCTGTCGCGCATGCGGTTCTGGGGTTCGGCCACGCTCGCCACCGGTGTGTTCCTGACTTACCTGATCCCGGAAACGCTGCTATTCCTGCCGCTGTTCAAGATGTTCGCCGTGTTCAACGAGCTGACCGGCATCGAGCTGATTAACCACTGGTGGATATTGCTGATCGTCTATCCCACGCTAACCGTGCCGTTCTGCACCTGGATCATGATCGGCTATTTCGCCTCGATCCCGAAGGAGTTGGACGAAGCCGCGCTGATCGACGGCGCGGGCTGGATTCAGACTCTGGTCATGATCTTCATTCCCGTGGCGTTGCCCGGCTTGATCGCCGCTACCATCTTCGCTTTTACGGTTTCCTGGGCGCAGTTCCTCTATCCGCTGGCCTTCACCACCTCGGCCGACCAATTGGTGCTGCCCGTGGGCATCATCACGTCCCTCATCAAGGGCGATGTGTTCAACTGGGGGCAGATCATGACTGGCGCGCTCTTGGGCGCCGCGCCGCCGTTAATCATCTACGCGTTCCTGATGGACTATTACATCGCGGGCCTAACGGCCGGCGCCACCAAGGGCTGAAAACGAAGGGATTATCATGGCCGAAGTGACCTTGAGCAAGGTGGTGAAGAAATACGACGAGGTCGAGGCGGTGCGCGGCATCGACCTCAACATCGCCGACCGCGAGTTCGTGGTGCTGGTGGGCCCGTCGGGCTGCGGCAAATCCACCACGCTGCGCATGATCGCGGGGCTGGAGGACATTACCGGCGGCGAGATCATGATCGGCGGCGACCTGGTCAACGACGTGCCGCCCAAGGACCGCGACATCGCAATGGTGTTCCAGAACTATGCACTATACCCGCACATGACCGTGTCCGAGAACATGTCGTTCGGCCTCAGGCTCAAGCACTTCCCCAAGGCTGAGATCAAAAAGCGGGTGGACGAGGCAGCGCGCATCCTGGACATCACCGATCTTCTGGACCGCAAGCCCAAGCAGTTATCGGGCGGCCAGCGCCAGCGCGTAGCGATGGGCCGCGCCATCGTGCGCGACCCCAAGGTATTCCTGTTCGACGAGCCGCTCAGCAATCTCGACGCCAAGCTGCGCGTACAGATGCGCACCGAGATCAAGAAAGTGCATCAGAAGGTGCGCACGACGACCGTGTACGTCACCCATGACCAGGTCGAGGCGATGACGCTGGCCGACCGCGTGGTGGTCATGAATCACGGCACGATCGAGCAGGTGGGCGAGCCGAACGACCTGTACCATTCGCCCGCGACCCGCTTCGTGGCCGGCTTCATCGGCTCGCCGGCGATGAACTTCATCGCCTGCGGACTGGAAAAATCGGCCGGCGCGCTGAAGCTGCGCGTGCCGCCGGACCTGGTCTTCGACGTGCCGGCCGACCGCACCAAGCGCTATGAACCCTATGCCGGCAAGAAGGGGCTGCTGTTGGGCCTGCGTCCCGAGCACCTAACCGACACGCGCGTGGCGGCGGAGCCGGGCCAGCAAAAATTAGACGTGACGCTGAACGTAATCGAGCCGATGGGCATGGAGACGATCGTGTTCTTCACCCTTGGTGGCGTCGAGATTTGCGGCCGCGTCGGCTCCAAGGCCGGAGCGCGCAGCGGCGAGCGCATGAGCCTGCTCGCCCATCTCGGCCATATGCACCTGATCGACGGCGACAGCGGCAAGGTCGTGTAACGGCCGTCACGACAATCGCCGAGTTCACGCCCACGTTTCCCTGTCGCAAACCCTATCCAGGCTGGCCCGCGTGACGAAATTCTGTTGTCTGCCAAACGAATTGCGCTTCCCTGTTCCTACGATCGGAATCCCTGAGCCACCGTTCCATTCAATAGCGCTGCCGAAGCCGGATCAACCCGCCAATCCAGTAAGCCGAGGATGTCACCGACAGTCTCAAACCGCGCTTCTGGCGTCGGGTGGCGATCGGGCCAATGTGCATCACAAGCCACGCCTGCTATCCGGCAATAGCTCGGACTACATATCCGACGACCTGGCGGATTGGCCGGATCAGCGACGCGTGCGGCACGTCCGCGGCGCAAGATGATCTGCGGCATAACCTGAGGCGCGGATGCCCGGACCCGCATACGACCTAGCACTGGCCAACCGGATTCTGGCGCGTGAGGGCGTGGTGGACGCCTATGGCCATGTCAGTCTGCGGCACCCGGGGCAAGAGTCGCGCTTCCTGTTGTCGTGCTCGCGCAGCCCCGAGCTGGTGACGCCCCAAGACATCATGGAATTCGACTTGGCCGGCGAGCCGGCCGATCGCGCCGACGAGCGCCAGACCTACCTCGAACGATTCATCCACTCTGCGGTCTACGAATCGCGCGGCGACGTCATGGCCGTCGTACACAGTCACAGCCCCGCCGTGCTGCCCTTTTCGATCACCGATGCGCCGCTGCGCCCTGCGATCCATACGGCCGGGCTGATCGGCGCTCGGATTCCGGTCTGGGACATCAGGACCAAGTTCGGCGATACCGACATGCTGGTGCGGAACATGGAGCAGGGCCGCGACATGGCGCGAAATCTCGGCGCTTGTTCCGTGATTCTGATGCGTGGCCACGGCTGCACTGTGGCTGCCGCCGATCTAAAGGAGGCGGTGATCGCCGCGATCTACCTTCAACTGAATGCCGCCGTGCAGCTCGCCGCGTGCCAGCTCGGTAAGTTGAGATACTTGAGCGACAGTGAGACCAAACTGACCGCCGAGACCAACCGTCTGCCTGCGGTGAAGGCTCGTATGTGGGACTATTACGTGAAACGGGCGGATGCCGGCTTTTGACGCGTCAGATTCTGACGGATTCGTGCGTGCCAGGATGGAACAGCTCGCTTGCCCCTACCAAGCGCGATGACAGCCCTTGCGCATGGTGATGGCGCAGGAAAATATCGAGCTGCTTGCGGTTGGCCTCCACGCCATACGACCAGAAATCTTGGCCCATCAACTCGCGTGCGGCTTTTAGCTGTTCCTCGACGAACGGCAGTGTCACCTTGGTTGCTGAGGTGTCGGTCAGCTTAGCTAGCGCCAAAGTCTTGGCTTGGTCGAATGCCTTTAACACCGCCGCCGGAAGCCAGGGATGCTTCTCGGCCAGGATGCGCCGTACGCCCACCAGATGCATGATAGGAAAAATGCCGGTGCGTTTGAAATAATCCTTGGCGGCCGCGGTCGGATCGGGAAACAGCCAGCCCACGTGCGGATTCTTGCCCGCACAGGACGGCGCGCGCGGCGCGATGAACCCATCGATCTCGCCCTTGTCCAGCATACCCGATAGGGTCTTGCCTTCGCCCGCGCTCTCCAGCCTGATCTCCGGCGGCAGTTTCAGCGCGATCTTCTCGGGCCGGCCTGGTTCCTCGATGCCGCCGCGCACCCAGGTGACATCGGACGGCTTCACGCCGAAATCGTCCTGCAAAATCGCCCGCGCCCAGACATTAGCGGTGAGCTGGTATTCCGGCAGGCCTATCTTGCGGCCCTTAAGGCCGGCCGGCGCCTTGACGCGGTCCCGGCGCACATAGATCGAGGTATGGCGGAACGCGCGCGACGGAAAGGCCGGCACGCCAATATAGGGGCAGGTGCCGTCCGCCGTCTTGACCGTGAAACTCGACATCGACAGCTCGCAGATGTCGAACTCGGCGTGGCGAAAGGCACGGAAGAAAATCTCGTCGGGCGAGAGCGTCATGCAGACCGGCTCGACGCCGTCGATCTGCACCGCGCCGTCGATCAGCGGACGCGTGCGATCGTAATCCCCGACCGCCAGCGACAAATTCAGCTTGCCCATGCGCAAACTCTCCCTAAGCCCGTTTACCGACGCCGCCCAGCCGCCCGACCAGCGCATTGGCGCCGATTGCCAGCACGAACAGCGTGATCAGCAGCGCATACATGCGCGGCATGGCGAAGGTGGCGTAAGCCTGGATGATCATGAAGCCGATGCCGCGGCTCGACAGCTTCGTTTCAGCCAGCAGCGTACCGATGATCGCGATACCCAGGCCCAGGCGCAAGCCGTTGATCACGGGATGGCGCATCGCCGGCAGATAGACCTTGAGCGCCATCTGCCATGCGTTCGCGCGAAAGCTGCGTCCCACGCGGATCAGCACAAGGTCGATCTGGCGTATCCCGGCGGCGGTGGACAGCACGACCGGGAAGAAGCACGAGATCGCACCCAAGGCGATCTTCGAGCCCGGCCCCACGCCGAACCACATGATCATCACAGGAAAGAAGATGATCTTGGGCGTCGGCCCCAGGTAATAGAGGAACGGCTCGAACGCCCGGCCGAGAAAACGGCTGCCGCCGAGTACAAGGCCGGCCAGCAGGCCCGATAGCCCGCCGATCAACAGCGCCGCGCCGACCTCGAACCCCGTCCAGCCGAGATGCCACCAGTAATCGCGGCTCGACAGCAGATCGCCGAGCGCGCCGCCGATCTTCCACAGCGACGGCACCACGTCGCGGAACAGCCAGCCGGATTGCGACAGCGCCTCCCAGGCCAAGAGCAGCGCCGCGACGATGGCAATGCGCACCAGCGTCACGGGATGCGCCAGCGCCGGGCCGGAAACGGCCCTGCCTATTCCGCCGGTCGCAGCCATCGCTCGATCCTGCCGGTTACCTCAAAGAACACGACGCTGACCAGGATGACGAAACAGATCGCTACGTAGGTTCCTGGGAGATCGTAGCGTTCGGCCAGGTCGTTGATGAGCTGGCCCAGGCCACCGAAATTGATCAGGAATTCGACGCCCACGATGTTGATGAGGGCGAAGATCAGGCCGAGCCGCAGGCCCACAAAGATCGTCGGCAGCGCGGCGGGGAACAGTATCTTCACGAATTGCTGGCCGCGCGTCAGATTGAACGAGCGACCGACATTCACCAGCACCTGGCGCGTGCCGGCGAATCCCTCGATAGTCTTGAGGATCACCGGCGGCAGCCCGGCCATGAAGCCGATCATGATGATGGTCCAGGCGCTGCGCCCGAAGATCACCAGGAACAGGGGATACATCAGCACGATGGGTGCCGAGGCCATGGCAGCGATCCAGGTTTCGCAGGCCGCGCGCAGTAACGCCACGCGATAGAGCAGTGCGCCCAGCGAAATGCCCACCGCGGTCAGCAGCAGCCCGGCCACCAGCGCCTCGCCCGCGGTCATGAAGAACCGCGCGACGACATGCTCCTCGGCCACGACGCGGGCGAAGGCGCCGGCGACTTGCGAGGGCAGCGGCACGATGAAGCGGTTGACGAAGCCCAGGCGGATCAGCGCTTCGGCCGCCAGGATGAAAGCCGTGAAGGTCCCAAGCCCGAGGGCGGCGGGCAGCACCCGGTCACGCGTCACGCCCCGTCTCCGCCGGATTGCCGCTTGCACGTTTCTTCGTCCTGCATCCCCCGGCTTGCCTCCTCGCGCAAATCGCTCCAGATCTTCGCGACGTAGCGGCCGAACGCTTCGCTCGACACAATTTCGGACGAACGCGGGCGCGGCAGGTCGATCTTGACGAAGCGTTTCACCCGCCCCGGCCGATACGTCATCACCAGAATGCGGTCCGCGAGCTGCACCGCCTCGGTGATGTTGTGGGTGATGAGCAGCGTGGTCTGTTTCAGTTGCTGCTGGATTTGCAGCACCTTGTCGCCCAGCAGCAGGCGCGTCTGTTCGTCCAGCGCGGCGAACGGCTCGTCCATCAGCAGTATCTTGGGCTCGAAAGCGAGCGTGCGCGCGATCGCCACGCGCTGGCGCATCCCCCCCGACAGCTCCGCCGGATAGCGCCGCTCGAATCCCTCGAGCCCGACCAGGGAGATGAAATGCCGCGCGCGCTCCAGGCGCTCGGCGCGCGAGACGCGCGCGATCTCCAACGGAAAGGCCACGTTCTCGACCACCGTGCGCCAGGGAAAAGTGGATTCTTCCTGGAACACCATGCCGATCGAAGCATGCGGGCCCGCGACGGTTTCGCCCGCCACGCTCACCCTGCCCTCGTAGCCGTCCACTAGGCCGCCGATGATGTTGAACAGGGTCGACTTGCCGCAGCCCGACGGGCCGATCACCGCCAGGAATTCGCCCGGCGCCACATCAAGCGAAACGCTGTCCACCGCGGTGATCGTGCCTTCGGACGTCGTGTAATGCTTGGTAATTCCTTCGGCCCGCAAGGCGCGGCTTTCGCTCGTCTGCGGCGCGACGGTGGGAAGTTTGCCGGCGGCGTTCGCGATCATGGCTTGCTCGCGCCGCGTGTCAGCGCCGCCGCCATGGCCGGCGCATAGCCCGGCTCGACGCGCACATCGACCACCGCGACTCCGCCGGCCTCGACCGCTGCGATCGCTTTAACGAAGGCCGGTTCCAACTCTTCCGGCCGCGTCACCGGCCCGATGCCGAGCGCCCCTTGCGCCCGCGCCAGCCCTGCCAAATCGATATCCGGGTCCGATATGCGCTGGCCGATCCATTTGTTCTCGACCGAGCGGCCGCGCATCCGCGCCATGCGCTCCTGATGCACTTCGTCGTTGTAGAACGAGCGGTTGTTGGCGACGACGACCAGCAGCGGAATGCGGTAATGCACGGCGGTCCACAGCGACGTCGCGCCCATCAAAAAATCGCCGTCGCCGCAAATGCCGATCGGCAGGCGGCCCGATCCTCGCAACGCCAGCGCGGCCCCGACCGAAATCCCCGGCCCGCCGCCGATGCCGCCGCCGCCGTCCGAGCCCAGGAAATCGAGCGGGTGTTTGAGCGGCCAGGAAGCCGCGTTCCACGACAAAGGCAGATGGGCCAGCGACACGAGCCTTGCACCTAAGGCGCGGCGAAGGCCAAGCGCCAGATCGTCGGTC
The DNA here is from genome assembly GCA_023266845.1 of Rhodospirillaceae bacterium. GTDB lineage: Bacteria > Pseudomonadota > Alphaproteobacteria > JAEULC01 > JAEULC01 > JAEULC01. Next base: position 24,817 of record JAHFPH010000022.1, on the reverse strand, counting down.
CTGAGCTTGCCGTCGGCCGACGCAGCGACGGCTTGCGCCGTGCGCGATATCGGCGCGCTTTGCGCGGCGTGCTTGCCCAGCGCCGCGACCAGCCCCGGTACGACCGTATCCGGTTCGGCCGCAAGGAACAGATCGATCGGCGGCAGGCCCTGGTGGTCCATGCTCCAGCCGTTATGGATCAGGTGATCGAGCGACACCTGGATGATTTTCGCGGCGGGCTGCTCGCCGCAAGCCGTGCGCAACGTGCCGGCGAGATCGACCCAGTCGAGGCTCAAGATTACGTCAGCTTCGCCGATCGCCTGTGCCGCTTCGGCGCCCGCATAGATGCCCGGCGCGCCGGCATGCAGCGCATGATCGGTCGGGAACGCCGCGCCGACCTTGAGGTCGGTGACGACGCGCGCGCTCAGCGCCTCGGCCAGCGCGACGCGCGCGTTCCAGGCGCGCTCGTCGCGCGACACGCGGCCGATCAGCAGCACAGGGCGCTTGGCGGCTTGCAACATCTCCGCCGCCCGCCGCAGCCCGGCTTCGGGCGCCGCGATCGGCGCAGGTGGCATGAACCGCGCGGTGTCGAGCGGCAGCAGCGACGCGTCGAGTTGCGCTTCCTGCATCCCTGCGTCGAGGTTAACATAGACCGGCCCGCGCGGCGCGGTTTGGGCCAGCCACGCGGCGCGCAGCAGTGCCTCGCGCGCCGCCTCAGGCGAGGCCGGCTGATCGTCCCATTTCACGTAGTTGCGCACAACGGCGCCCTGGTCGCGCGCGGTATGGATCCAATCGATCCACGGCCGGCGCTGCGGCGCGTCAACCGGTCCGGTAGCGCCCAGCACAATCACCGGCATGCGGTCGCACCACGCGTTGAAGATCGCCATCGTGGCGTGGAACAGCCCGACATTGGAATGCACCGCCACCGCCATCGCCCGGCCCGTCACCTTGGCGTAGCCCTGGGCGATGGCGACGGCGTGCTCCTCGTGCAGGCACAGCAGCATCCGCGGCCGCTCGTTGCCCAGATAGTTCACCAGGCTGTCATGCAGGCCGCGAAAACTGGCGCCAGGATTGAGGGCGATGAACGGGATATCGAGCGCCCGCAGCGTTTCCGCCACCGCGTCGCTGCCGAACGACGCCGCGTTGGCCGGCGACGATACCGGCCGCTCGATCGCCGCCATCGAACCGGTTTCCGTATCCGCCGACGATTTTCCCGGCGAACCGCGCGACCGTTGTTTGGTCATCCGGGCATGGCCGCGCGATCGCGCCTAGCGCGGCGGAATTTGGATCAGCTCGGCGAGCTGTTCCTTGGTCAGCGGCGCCGCGGTGTATTTCAGCGTCACCGCGTCGGGCACGATGGTGTCGAGCCCGATCACCTTGTCCGGATCCACCGCCGCTTTTGGGAAGAAATCGTCACGCGTGCGCTTGGCTGTGACTTCGCTGATGCCACCGACGAACTCGGCATAGACCTTTAGCGCGCCCGGATTTGCGTACATCCAGTCCACCGTCTCGCGGTACGCCTTCAGGTAACGGTCGATCACGGCCTTGCGCGACTGCAGGGTCTGCACATTGGTGATCAGCGTGCGCACGGTCTGGCCCTTGAATACCGTGGCGTCGTTGCCCGAGGCGATGACGCGGATTTTTCCCTGGTCCAGCAGGTCGAGCCCAAAGGGCGGCGCCGACCAGCCCACGTCGATCTGGTTGGACATCACCTGCGTCAGCGTCGCGGGCGGCCCGCCGGTCGCGGTGGGCTTCGCGCTGGCCAGGTCGTATTGTTTGACGAAAGCGGTGACGATGCCGTGGGTGGACGAGCCGTTGGTGGAATAGGCGATGGTCTTGCCGACGGTGTCTTTCAGCGTCTTGATCGGCGAGCTTGCCTGCACGTACCAGAAAAGATCGGCCGCGCCCGTGGTCTGCGCCCCGATGATCCTGACCGGCGCACCTTTCGAATACGAACTCAGCGCGCCCATGATGCCAACCGCGACACCGATGTCGACGCTGTCCGAGATCACGGCCTGCTGCGTTTCGCCGCTGCCCTGGGTCCACAGGATTTCCAGCGTCAGCCCGTGCTTTTTGAAGATGCCGGCGCGCTGGCCGACCTCGGAGATCGAGGTGTCCCAGTTGCCGCGCTGCCCTGCCGCGATCTTAAGTGTTTCCTGCGCCAGGGCGGGGCCGCCAGCCAGGAACGCAGCGCAAACCGCCACCAAAACGAGACCCAGGATGCTCGGTGGTTTCATGGGTTTCTTCCTCCCTACCCGCTGGCTTTGTGCGGTTTTTGTAGCAACGATTGCCAGGGCCCGATTATGCCACGGTTTCGCGCTAGGCCACGCGCTCCTTCGCGGCCGCAAGCGCCAGTTCTTCCGGCTCGACGCCCAGCGTCTGCCAGTCCGCGGATTTAGGCACGATGCCCTCGAACGAATGCAGTTTGACGTGCGGGATGCGCGCGCCGTCGCGGCCGATCACCCAGCCGGTGTCGCGGAACTTGCACGCCGCCTCGACCATGATCTGGCGGAACTTGATGATGGCGATGTCGCTGGTGCCCAGGCGCTCTTTCGTGCGGTCGGCGATCGGGCCCATCGTCTCCCACATCGCCATGTCCTGGTTAGGAATCCCGCGGATGCCGGTGAAATCGCCGCGCTGCATCGCCGCGCGGTCCTGCATGAAGTCGTTTTCCAGGGTGCGGATGCGGCGCCATCTTTTGTCCAGGTCCACGCCCGGCTCGGCGGCGCAGAACCTGCGCCACGCCGCCTGGTCGATGCCCGGCTTGTCGCCGTCGCTCCAGGCGATGAAGTGGAACATGGTATTCGTGTCGTCGAGCGGGATGATCGCCTGCGACAGGTTGTAGACGTTGTTCGGCGGGATCAGCGCCATGAACGGCGCGATGAACAGGGTGGTGCGAACATAGTTGTGCGTGGCCGCGTTCATGATCGGCTTGCGGATCGCCGCGTAACGGAAACCGAAATCGGTCGGCTGGATTTTCAGGCGCGGCGCCTTGTCGGTCGACGGCCGCGGCCAGACCGCCTCGGTCGCCTTGGCGCCGTCGATTTCGGCCGAGGGCATGTCGGTGGAATGCAGGGTCGAGCTGTGCGCCGAGTCGATCGTGCCCTCGATCACCTGGGCCCAGTTGCAATGTACGTGAATTTTTACGACGCCGATCTTGGCGTTGGGCGACGGCGCCCAGGCCGGCGGCTGGAACTGCGGCATCTCGGCTGGCGGCCCCATGTACGCCCAAACGAAGCCGCCGGATTCTCGGGTCGGATACGCCTTGTGCTTCACCTTGGCAGAGAAGCGGCTTTCCGGCGGCTCGGACGGCATTTCAAGCACGTTGCCGTCCACGTCGACCTTCCAGCCGTGATAGAGGCACCTGAGTCCGCATTCCTCGTTGCGGCCCAGCGCCAGCGACGAACCGCGATGCGAGCAGAACTCGCCCACCAGGCCTAGTCGCCCCTTGCTGTCGCGGAACGCCACCAGGTCCTCGCCCAAGAGGCGCACGCGCGCCGGCGCGCCATCTTTTTCGGCCACTTCCTCCGTCAGGCAGGCGGGAAGCCAGTGGCGGCGCATCAGCTGCCCCATCGGCGCGCCGCCTTCGACCCGGCATAGCAGGTCGTTTTCTTCCGCGGTAATCATCGGCATCGCTCCGTTCCAAGACAACGGACGGGCATCATCTTAGTCCTCTAAGATGTCGATGCTACGCATTAGCCGGGCGGCTGTCGAGAACCGGGCGCGGCATTGGCGTTGTGCGGCGCAGCATCCGGCAAGGGGGGCGCGGCTTGCGCGGAATTACCTGGGCTTCTAAGTATCGGCGCGGAAAAGGGGATCGGCGTGGCTGAACGGAAATTGCGCTTGGGCGTCGCTGGGCTGGGACGGGCCTTTACCGTCATGCTGCCGAGCTTCATCGCCGACCGGCGCGTCGAGCTGGTCGCCGCGGCCGACCCGCGCGATGAGGCGCGGCGGCGCTTCGCGGCGGATTTCGGCGGCAGGACTTGCGAATCGATCGAGGAGCTTTGCGCCGACAAGTCAGTCGAGGTCGTGTACGTGGCCACGCCTCACCAGCTTCATGCCCGGCACGTCGCGATCGCGGCGGGGCAGCGCAAGCACGTGCTGGTGGAAAAGCCGATGGCGCTGACCCTGGAGCAATGCGCCGAGATGATCCAGTCCGTGCGCCGCGCCGGGGTACAGATGGTCGTCGGGCACAGCCACAGCTTCGACGCGCCCTATCGCCGCGCGCGCGAGATCGTGGCAAGCGGCGCGGTGGGCAAACCGCGCATGATCAGCGCGTTCAATTTCACCGATTTCCTGTATCGGCCGCGCCGGCCCGAGGAGCTGGACACCGCGCAGGGCGGCGGCGCGGTTTTCAGCCAGGGGGCGCATCAGATCGACATCGTGCGCCTGTTGGGCGGCGGCCGGGTGAAATCGGTGCGCGCCGCCACCGGCGCGTGGGACCGATCGCGCCCGACCGAGGGCGCCTATGCGGCGCTGCTGAGCTTCGAGGACGGGTTGTTCGCCACGGCGGTCTATAGCGGCTACGCGCATTTCGATTCCGACGAGTTCGCGGGCTGGATCGGCGAAATGGGCCAGCGCAAGGATCTGGCGGCCTATGGCAAGGTGCGCAAGGCGCTGGCGCGCGCCGGCTCGGCGCAGCGCGAGGCCGAGCTGAAAGTCGCACGCAATTACGGCGGGGCCGAGTACGCGCCGGCAAAGCCTTCCGCCGCGCTACATCAGCATTTCGGCGAGGTGGTGGTGAGCTGCGAGCACGCCGACCTGCGACCGCTGCCAACCGGCGTGATGATCTATGGCGACGGCGAAGCGCGGCTCGATCCCCTGCCCACGCCCAAGGTGTCGCGTGAGGAGGTGATCGACGAGCTGTACGCCGCCGTGGCGCAGGGCCACAAGCCGGTACATGGCGGCGACTGGGCGATGGCAACGCTCGAAGTGTGTTTGGCGATTCTGAAATCGGCGCGCGACGGCAGCGAGATCGCGCTGAAACATCAAACCTCTCTGCCCGCCCCATGAAGCGGCAACGGCACATCCCTCGGATCGACATCGGCTTGGCATACCCGGCGCCGGGCAACGTAGCGGCGCCCCAGGACCGGCTGGCGCATATCGTGAAGGGTGCGTGGCGATCCTTCGTTCGCTCCCTGCAGCTGCGTCTGATCGGCCACGGCGTGTCGTTCGGCCACTGGACCTTTCTGCGCACATTGTGGGAAGAGGAGGGACTGACCCAACGCGAGCTCAGCGAGCGCGCCGGCGTGATGGAGCCGACGACCTTTTCGGCACTGAACGCGATGGAGAAGCTGGGTTACATCGCGCGCAAGCGAATGCCCGACAGCAAGAAGAAAATCTACGTGTTCCTGACCCCGAAGGGCCGGGCGATGAAGCGCAAATTGGTGGCGCTTGCCAAGGAAACCAACACGATCGCGGTGCGTGGCATAAAGCCTAGGGATGTCGCGGCGACCCGCGCCACGCTTTTGGCCATCATCCGCAATCTGACGCAGGACGAGGCGCGGTCGGTCAAACAGCGCCGGGGCATGCCCTCGACACGCGAACTGTCGCGGCTGGTTAGAGATGGCGGCCGGCCGGGCCGCGCACGCAAGTCCACGGTCTAGGTCGTCCGAAAACGGCGCGGCGAAGGCCCCAAGCCTCGAAATTCCCGCGCCAGAAGGCACGCACCGCCTTGCGCTCGTCCTAGCGCAGCCCGTCCCTGCCGGAAACCCAATCCGGCTTGGTGAAGCGATCCGAATCGGTTAAGGCTTTGGG
>JAHFPH010000022.1:0-18981 GCA_023266845.1 Rhodospirillaceae bacterium | reverse complement strand
GGGAGGCGGGCGACGTCTAGGCGCGCAGATCAGCCCAGCGCGGCGCCGCTGACTGCGTCGAAGAAATGCATATTTTCCGGGGCCATGGCCAGGGTCAACATCGTGCCGTCGGCCAGCTTCAGCGCCGCGTCGATGCCTGACACACGCAGCAGCGTTCCGCCGAGGCGCGCATCAAGAAGCTGCTGGTCGCCCAATTGCTCGGACGTGGACAAAGTAGCCTGGAAGCGCAGCAGGTTGCCGCCACCCGCGCCGTCGAGCATGACGTGCTGCGGCCGCACGCCCATCACCACCGCGTTGCCGGCGTGCTTGCGCAGCGTCGCGGCGACTTTGTCGGTCAGGCGCAGCGACAAGCCTTCGGTTGCGATCATCACATCGTCGCCGGCGGCCGCGACGCGCGCGTCGATGAAATTCATCGCCGGCGAGCCGATGAACCCCGCGACGAAGCGGTTTGCCGGCCGGCGGTAGAGGTCGAGCGGCGATCCCACCTGCTGCACCAGCCCGTCCTTCATCACCACGATGCGCTCGCCCAGCGTCATCGCCTCCACCTGGTCGTGCGTGACGTAGATCGAGGTGGTGGGCACGCGCTTGCGCAGCTCTTTCAGCTCCAGGCGCATCTGGCTGCGGAGCTGGGCGTCGAGGTTCGACAGCGGCTCGTCGAACAGGAACACCTTGGGATTGCGCACCAGGCAGCGGCCCAGCGCCACGCGCTGCTGCTGGCCGCCCGAGAGTTGGCGCGGGTGGCGCTCGAGCAGGGGCTCGATGCCCAGCATCTTCGCGGCGCGCAAAATCTGCGCGGCGATCTCGGATTCCGGCACCTTGCGGTTGCGCAGGCCGAAGGCCAGGTTGTCGCGCACCGACATGTGCTGATAGAGCGCGTAGTTCTGGAACACCATGGCGATGTCGCGGTCCTTGGGCGGCAGGTCGTTGACCACGCGCCCGCCGATGGCGACGACACCCGACGTGATCTCCTCCAATCCCGCGACCATGCGCAACGTAGTGGATTTGCCGCAGCCGCTGGGCCCGACCAGCGCCACGAATTCTTGGTCGGCGATGGCCAGGTTGAAGTCGCGCACGGCCACCACGGGGCCGTAGCACTTGCCGACGCCTTTGAGGACGACTTCAGCCATGGTTCAAACGCGCAGCCCCCGGATCACGTATTTCTGCCCGAATACGGTGACAATCAGCGCCGGCACCAACGCCATAAGCGCCGTCGCGCTCATCAAATGCCATTCCATGCCCAGCTCGTGCACGAACTGCGCCATGACGACGGTCAGGATCGGCGTCTTGTGCGAGGTGAGCATTAGGGCGAACAGGAACTCATTCCAGGTATAGAGCCAGCATAGGATCGCGAGCGCCGTTAGTCCCGGCACGGCCGACGGCAGGGCGACCCGGAAGAACGCGCCCCAACGCGTGCAGCCGTCGATCAGCGCGGCGTATTCCATCGATGGGTCGATGCCGTCGAAGAAACCCTTCATGATCCACGAGAAGAAGCAGATATGCACTGCGACGTGCGGCAGCAGCAGGCCCCAATAGGTGTCGAAGATGCCCATCTGGCGCGTCACGAAGAACAGCGGCAGCACCCACGAGATATACGGCACGCAGCGCAGCACGTAAATCACCGAGAACCAGGCGTTGGGCACCGGCCCGCGGAAGCGCGACAGCATGTAGCCGCTTGTGACCGTGACGCCGAGCGACAGCACTGTGGCGAGCGTGGAGATGGCGAAGCTATTGAAGAACGCCCGCAGCATGTTGGGCTGCGCCAGGGCCTCGGCATAGTTGTGAAACGTGAACTCGGTGCCGCGATGCACGAAATAGACCCCCGAGGGGGGCCTAAGCGACGTCAGCACCAGCCATAGCACGGGAAAGGCGAACAGGAAGGCGATGCCAACGGCAAGCAGCGCGAACAGGACCTTGACGCCGCCCGGCGCCAGCGCGGCGAAGAAGCCCTTGCGCGGTGGCGGCACCAGCTCGAGCGAGGCGGCGGTCATTTCGACACCTCGACCCAGCGGTTCAGCACGCGGAAGATCACCATCGCCAGCACCACGATGATCGCCGCGCCGATCATCGCCGCGGCCGAGCCGCGCGCGAAGTTCATCGCCTGGAACGCCTCGTTATAGGCGTAGATGCTGAAAAGCTCGGTGGAGCGCGCCGGGCCGCCGGCCGAGATGGTCCACACGATATCGAAGGTGCGGAACGCATCGATCGCGCGGATCGCGATACACACGACCATGACGGGCCGGAGCATCGGCAGGGTGAGAAAGCGAAACACGCGCCAGGGCGATGCGCCATCGATTGCCGCGGCCTCGAACGGCTCGCGCGGCAGGCTTTGCAGGCCCGCCAGCAGCAGCAGCGCGAACCACGGCGTCCACAGCCAGATATCGGCCATCAGGATGACGGCGAAGGCCGACCAGCGCTGCGCCAGCCAAGGCTGGCCAGACAGGCCTACCGCCTCCAGCGCGGCGTTCACGACGCCGAACTGGTCGTTGAACATCCAGCGGATCATGATCGCCGCCACCACGGGCGCCACCATCAGCGGCAGCAGCAGGATCGTCTGCAGCACGGCGCGTCCGGCGAATTTGCGGTTCAGGATCGCCGCTAGGCACAGCCCCAGCAGCAGCGACACGGCGACGCTGACCGCCATGAACACCAGCGTGTTGGGCAGGACGACCTTCAGGAACCCGTCGTCGCTAAGGACGTAGAAATAGTGCTTGAGGCCGACCCAGGTCATCTTCGGGTCGTGCAGCGACCAGTCGCGGAAGCTGGCGTTGGCGCCGGTCAGGATCGGCAGGATCTGGAAGAAAGCCAGGCCGAACGCCGCCGGCAGGATCAGCAGCAGCATGAAGCGCTGCCGCTCGCCGAACAGGCTGGGCTTGCGAGGGCGGTCGAGCTCGGCTTCGGAGATCGTCACGGTGGCCTGCGACAGGATGGACGCTAGAAGCGGGAAAAGCGCCGCCCGCGCGGCTGCCGGTCGCCCCGGAAGCCGCGCGGACGGTCGCGCAGCCTCAGTTCATCGCCGCTTTGGTCAGCGATGGTGCGCCTTCTTCGAGCGTCTTGGCGATGTCCTCGCGCTTGCCGGATAGCGCCTTGATCACCACGTCCGAATACGCCTTATGCACGGCCGGCCATTCGGCGAAGTAATAAGCCGAGTGGGTGATCGGCTTCTGCTCAAACACGGCATGGAGCAACTGCTTGAACATCGGGTCCGTGGCCGCGATCTTCGGCCAAACCTTGATGTTGGGCGGCGGGCCGCCGGTCTTCTTCCACATTTCGATCTGGCCCGCCTCGTCGGCCAACATCGCCGCCAGCATTTCCTTGGCGACCTTTTTCTTCTCCGGCGGCGAGCCCTTGGGAATACCCCAGCCCCAGATCTCATTCCACGAGGTAGGCTGCTTCAGACGCGGTCCCATCGGGAACGGCGCCATGCCGATCTTGCCCACGATCTTGGAGCGCGCCGGATCGTTGAACTCGCCGTAATGCGTCGAATCGACCAGCGTGAACGCCGCCTCGCCCGCCATGAACAGGGCGTTGGCCTCGTTGCGGCCATAGGCCGTCATGCCCGGTGGGCTGATCTTGTGCGTGTTGATCGCGTCCCACCAGAACTCGACGATCTCACGATGGCAGGGTTCGGTGATCGCCGGCTTAAACCCGGCGGCCTTCAGCTTCGCGTTGTCGCGCTCGAGCATGGGATGGAAGATGTCGCAGTTGTTCGCCCACATGGTCCACCACTGGGCGAACCAGGTGTTGTTCATCGACATGCCGCCGACATAACCCCACTTGACCTTGCCTTCCTTCTGCAGGCGCTGGCTGACGGAGACCAGCTCGGCGAAGGTCTTCGGCACCTCCTCGGGCTTCACCAGATCGGTGCGATAGAAGAACGTGCCCACAGTATGCACCATCGGCACGACGGTCAGCTTGTTCTGGGCGTTCCAGAACGCCAGTAGCGGCCACTTGTCGACGTTCTCGATGCCCTTCACGTCGTCCGTGGTCTCAACCCACTTCTCCCAGAGCTGGCCCCAGTCGTCGTTGTGCCAGATGATGTCGAACTGGTCGTTGCCCGAGGTCAGCGTAGCCGTGACCTTTTCCATGAACACGTTGTAGGCCATCGGCACGCGCGTGAACGTGACATTGTTGGCCTTCGCCCATTTTTCCATCATGTCGAGCGAAGCGTCCTGGATCGGATGCTTCATGTAGCCTACCTTCAGTTCGATCTGCGCCTGGGCCGCGAACGGCAGCGCCGCCGCGAGGCCGAGCGCAGCGGCGGCCGACAGTAGGCCCCGCCGCGTGGCGTGGAACGGAGATTTCATTCGATCCCTCCCTAAAGGGGTTGGAGTTTCTTCTTGCCGCCGGCTTGTCGCGTCGTATACCCCGGCTATCGTTGGCGTTGTACCAATGAGCGTAGCTTCATTCCCCCGCATTGACAATGCGCGGCCGGCAAAGCCAGCATCGCCGCGCGATGTGCCGATACGCCCCGAGGTGCTGGATCGCGCCTGCCGTCTCCTGCGCGGCTTGCTCGGCCTCGCCGAAGCCGCGCTTGGCAGACGCATCGCAACGGCCGTCATTTTGCACGGGCTGGCCGGCGACGATCAGCTCCGCTGTATGTACCGAAAACCTCGTCCGCTTCGAAAGAGCACCTCACTGATCGATGAATTCATTTCCCTGATCATGTCGAATGGGCTGCTGCCGGCGTCTCCGCGTCGCTCTTGGCGCCGGTGAAGACCAGGCGCTGATACAAAAGCCCGATACCGACCAGGCACAATCCCAAGCCGAAGAACGACGCAACGCGCCACAGGCCGGTCAGCACGTCCATGTCGACGACGAACACTTTCAGCACCGCCGCCATGACCACGACCAGCGAGCCGCAGCGCAGGGCCTGGCTTTTCGCCCACAATCCGCCGGCGAGCAGCACGCCGGCATAGACCAGCCACACCGCCGAATAGGCATAGGACTCAGCGTCGGACGAAACACCCGCGCGCAAATCGGCGCCGCGGAACGCGTGCCTTGTCTCCAGCGTGACATAGGCAAATCCCAGCAGCAGGGCGAAGCCCGCGGTGGAGAACGTCACGCTGGGATGCTCGGCCGGACGCGCGGCGCGGGCAACAGCGAGGAACAGCGCCGCCGGCGCGGCATAGGCCAGCAGCAGCACGTTGAAAATCGGCAGGCCGCCGGTTTTCGTCGAGCTCCAGACCGGGTTGAAGTGACCGAGGCCGGTCGCGACGGCGAGAACTACCGCGAGCCCAAGCAGCGCCCGGCGCGTCGATTTGACCCGCGCATCGCCCTGGATCGGCGATCCGGTCAGTCCCGCCGCCAGCGCCAGCCAGCCGATCTCGAAGCAGGCGCTTTCCTGGAGCGCGCCCCCGATAGACCCGCCGGACATCGCCAGCACCGCCCGGTATTCGAACGCCAGCAACAGCGCGGCGAAACCGAAGGTTAGGGCGCGTAGCACGCTGTCCAGCCATTCCTGCGGCTCGCGGGCGAAGGTCCGCCACGCCAGATAGGACGCAACGGTCGGCACGCCGTAGCCGTAGATCGGCCAATGCTCGCCCGCGAATCCCGCATGCGCATAGGCAAGCACGTTGGGGTTGAAGGCCAGCCGCGCGCACAGCACCGCCGCGGCCGCGCCGGTCAGAAGGCGCAGCACCGGCACGGGCAGGCGGCGATGGATCCAGGCGAGCGCCGGCAGCTCCAGCGATATCGCCACCGACAGCCACGCGTCGCGCAACGACATCGCCAGCGCTAGGGTGACGGCGGCGGTCACCGCGGCGGCATAGATCGCAAGCGCGTTCGCGTAGCCGGGCGAGTGGCGATAGCGCGCTAGCCGCCCCGCCATCGCCAGCGCGACGAAGCCGGTCGCCAACGCCGCCGACGCCCACCACAAATCGAGCTCGAACCGCGCGATCCGCCAACAGGCCGCGATCAGCAGCAGCAACGGCGTCGCAGTGGAAACCGCCGCCCACAACATCGGCCGGTTCGCGCCCCATAACGCCGCGAAGCCGGCGGCGGCGTAGGCGGCGGCGAAGGCGATGACCGCCGTCAGGAACGTCGTCGCCGCGGGCGGCAGAACCGGGTCCCATGCCACGCCCAGGCCGCTGCTTTCCCACATGATCGGCGATTGCGGCCCTACGATCTGCGGCAGATGCCACAAGGACAGGGTGGCGATCGTCACGGCCGCAGCCACTGGGGCCAGCGGATCGAGCGGCGCGTGCAGCCGCCCGCCATACACCAGCACGCCGCCCAATGCCGCGAGCGCGACTAGACTCACCGCGCCGTAGTCGTCGACGCGCGCCAGCACGAAGCCCAGTACCGCCATGACGGCCCCAGCGGTGAGCGCCAGCCGCCACGGATCGCTCCAGCCCGTTCCCGGCGAGACGCCCGGCCGCAGGAACGCCTGCTCGTACCAGGCGGCGGTGAAAACGTAAGCCGAGGCAACGGCGACGATGAACAGGCCAAGCGGCGCGGTCTCCGGCGCCCCCAGCGGCTCGAACCAGGCGATCGACCAGATCGCCGCGCCGGCGAACGCAATCCACGCCATCCACAGCCAGGCTTGCAGCCGCGCCATCGCGAGGCCGCCCAGCACCAGCGCAAACAGATAGCCGAACAGCGCCCAGCCGCTCGGGTGGTCCGTGGCGATCAGCGCGGGGGTCAGGAATCCGCCGAGCGCGCCGAGCAACGCCAGGAACGGCCCGTGCAGAATCGAAACCACCGCGGCGGCGGCCGAAACCGCCGCCATCACCGCGAAAGTCGCGGGCGGCGACAGGAAATCAAACAACTGCCCGGCGGCGTAAAGACTGCTGTAGCAGCACAGGAACCCGCCGCAGGATAAAGCCGGCGGCACATAGCCCGCGCCGCCCTTTTCGGCCGAAGCCGGAAATCGCCGGCGCACCCATTCGCCCGCGGCAACCAGCGCAAGCCCGGTGATAAATCCCAGCGTCACCCGAGTGCCCGGCCCAAGCCAGCCGCGCTCCGCTGCCTCGCGCACCAGAAACACGCCGGCAAGCCCCAATGTCGCCGCGCCCAGCCAGACGAACCAGCGCGACGTCACCTGCCGCTCGAAATTGTCGAGCCGCGAGCCCCGCGCCCGCGCAGCGGTAGCGCCCGCCGGCGGCGCGCTTGCGGCGGCGGATGGCAATACCGGCGACCAGGGACCCGGCCCCGTAGGCGGTGCTTGAGACTGTTCCCTGGACGGTTCTTGGGGTTGCTCCTGGCGTTGACCCTGGGGCGATTCTGGGGGCGGTTCCTGGGGCTGCGCTGCGGGCGGCGAGTCCGGTCGGCGACCCGCCCGCAATTCACCCTCCAGCGAGCCTATCGCCTGGAGCGCGCCGCGCAGGTCGTCGCCAATTCGCTGAATCGCGCTCGCCTGTCGCCGCGCGGCCGCGAAGGCGGAAACGGCGAGAATTGGCACGACCAGGCCAAGGAACACGACGAGCAGAATGCCGAAAAAAACGAGGCCGTCCATGAATCCGTCCCGCCGCGGCACGCAATCGATTGCCGCGCGGGAATCCTACCACCGATCGCGCCGATTATCATCGCAGGCTGGCCCGATCCGGCACATCGGGCTTGTGGCCGTGAAAGCCGGAAACTCAACTGGCCTCCATGGCAACTCCGGACGCGGGACAAAGCCAACGCAACGCCGCTTTGCTGAGCCAGCGTCTATCTCCCTTTCGATCATGAAGTTTGAGAGCGGCAGATTCGCGCACGATAGTACCAACTGCGAGAATATCTACGACCGTTGTGTGTACCGATAATTACGTCCGAGCGTAGATGTGATGAAGGCCGCCGAGAATTGGCGATGATGTGATCATACCGGCTGACTGGACCGGGCGATGGATCGGGCAATCTTTGCTCAACGGCCAGTGGGTCCGGGCTTGGTTGTAGTAGCCTGCATAGGCCTTCAAGAGTTGGCACAGGTGCGATGCACCCATGACCACGACATGGTCCAGGCACTCGCGCCGGATCGAGCCGATCACCTGTTCCGCAAATGGGTTCTGCCACGGCGATCTTGGCGCGGTCGGATGGTCGCGCCCCCCATCGTGCGGAGCCACTTTCGATATCCCGAGCCGTGGACCCCATCGCGATCACGCACGAGGTATCGTGGAGCATCTTCCCAAGGAAAGGCCTCGACCACCTGCTGCGCAATCCACTTGCGGTCGGGGTTAGGCGCGACATTGATCCAGACAAGGCGGCGCCGGGCCAAGCCGCCGATGATCAGGCCGTAAAGGAGACTAAAGCCGATGGTCGGAACCACGAACAGATCGATGGCGGCGTTCTCCGCCTCGAGCGACATCTTTGATCTGAATGGCGAGGTCAAGACGGCCAGGAACAGGCGAATCAAAGCAAGCGTCGTTGCTGACGCTAGCCGAATCCATCACTGAGTCAATCCGGATGGCATTTCCGGTACGCACAGCACAATTCTGGAAAGCCTGCCGTGCGCTTTTCCAGCCAGATCGGCGAGCCCGTCGTTACAATCGTTTTGTTCGGAATGACGGCAGGCGGCGCAAATTCGTCAAGTTCTTCTTGTCCAAGGCGCTCCGGGTGAGGCAATTCACTAGCCTTGCGGCAATACACTTGCCCAGCGCCTATCCGGTACTTCTTGTCCTCTTCGGCAATAGCCGGAATGGACAGTAGCTCCTACCCGCCCTGCTCCAGCAGATATAGTTCCCGGCAGGGACAGGTGACCCCAGCAGGCTAACGGAGCGGGTTGAATTCCGATGTTCCTCACCGTGTCTGGACAACGGTTTTCCACCATGCCATACCAAACTGGTATTAAGTTTAGTATAATGGAATAACTTGCCCGCGACGCCGGGGACTGGCGGGCATTGGGCAGCAATGAACCCGTTCGATTTCCCGACCAACGTTCAGGACAAGGATGTGCGCCGGCGCGCGGTGCAGCGCCTGAAGGAAAAAGGTGTGCGCCTTCCCACCTTCGCCGAGCTGGCCGATCCTGCGCGCATTCCGGCCGCAATCCGCCAGGCCCTGGCCTCGGTCGATCCTGACGCGCCGCATCCGCTCAACCTTTATCGCGTGCATTGGTTTAACGACCCGTCGCACAAAAGCATCGCGCAGGTGCCGCTGCATATCGAATTGCCGCGTGAGCTGGTGGGGGTGGAGACGCGCATCGTCGTTGCCTTCGGCGCGCTGTTCCCGATGATCCATGCGCACAAGGTGCTGGCGGCCTATGCCTGCCTCGCGCCGCGTCTGGCGGCGGGCCGGTTCGATCCGACGCGCCAGCGTGCGATCTGGCCGTCTACCGGCAACTATTGCCGGGGTGGGGTGGCCATCTCGCGCATCCTGGGCTGCCGCGGCGTGGCGGTGCTGCCTGCGGGCATGAGCCAGGAGCGCTTCGACTGGTTGGAGCAATGGGTGACGGCTGCCGAGGACATCATCCGTACGCCCGGCACCGAGTCGAACGTCAAGGAGATCTATGATAAATGCGCCGAGCTTGAGCGCGACCCGGCAAACGAGATCGTCAACCAGTTCAGCGAGTTCGGCAATTACCTCGTACACTACCGCTGTACCGGCGCGGCGCTAGAGCGAATTTTTGAATCCCTGCCCGGAATGGGCCGGCTGGCCGGGTATGTCGCCGCCAGCGGATCGGCCGGCACGCTGGGCGCGGGCGACTACCTGAAGGAAAAGCATGGCGCGCGCATCGCGGTGGTCGAGGCGCTGGAATGCCCGACGCTGCTGATGAATGGCTATGGCGAGCACAACATCCAAGGCATCGGCGACAAGCACGTGCCGCTGATCCACAACGTGATGAACACCGACGTGGTGATCGGGGTCAGCGACCAGGCGACCGACGGGCTCTACGCCGTGTTCAATACCGATGTCGGCCATAAATTCCTGGCGCAGCGCGCCGGCGTGTCCGTACGCGTGCTGCGCGATCTTGGCCTGTTCGGCCTGTCCAGCATCGCCAACGTACTGGGCGCCATTAAGATGGCCAAGCAATACAGCCTCGGCGCGAACGACGTGATCGTGACGGTAGCGACCGACGGCGCTGCGATGTATCGCAGCGAGCTCGACCGTTACTTGAAGCGCAGGCACAACTCCGGCGCGCTGACGTCGGAGTTGGCAGCCGAGATTTACGGGCGCCATCTAGCCGGCGCCGATACCGAGCATGTGCTGGACGCCACGCGGCGCGACCGCGAGCGCATCTTCAACCTGGGCTATTTCACCTGGGTGGAGCAGCAGGGGATCGCGCTGAAGGATTTCGACAAACGCAAGCGCCAGGATTTCTGGAAGGACCTGCGCGATCTGTTGCCGGTGTGGGACGAGATGATCGAAGCCGTCAACCGCGATACCGGCCTGGCCCGAGCCGCCTGAAGGAGCGAGAGACGTGGCAGCACAACCCAAGGCGCCTCTGGTGAAACCCTATCTGCAACTGCGCAAGGAGACGGCGGAGCGCGACCGGGGCCTGCGCGAAAAGGTGATGACGCTGGAAGAGGCGGTCACGCTGGTGAACGATGGCGACCATGTGGCGCTGGGCGGTTGCACGCTGTCGCGCACCCCCATGGCGATGATCTGGGCGCTGGTGCGCGCCCGGCGCAAGAACCTGTCGGTCTCGCGCTCGATCACTTCATCCGAGGGCGAGATCATGCTCGCCTCGGGCGCCTGCAACCACATCGTCACGAGCTGGTTCAGCCAAGGCATCGTATGGGGCGTGTCGCGCGTGATGCGCCATTACACCGAAAAGAAACTGGCGCGCTTCGACGAATGGAGCCACATGTCGCTCGGCATGCGTTTTCGCGCCGGCGCCATGGGCATACCTTTCATGCCGACGCGCTCAATGCTCGGCTCCGACGTCGGCCGCATGCGCGACAGCGAGGTAAAGAAAATCACCTGCCCCTTCACCGGCGAAGATCTGCTGCTGCTGCCCGCGCTCAATCCCGACGTAGCGCTGATCCATGTGCAGCGTGCCGATCCTTACGGCAACGCGCAGATGGATGGGCTGCAGTTCATGGACATCGATATCGCCATGGCGGCCAAGAGGGTGATCCTGACCACCGAGCGCATTATCACCAACGACCAGATCCGCCGCACGCCCGACCAGACGCGCATTCCCTTCTTTACCGTGGACGCCGTGGTGGAGGTGCCGTTCGGCTGTGCGCCGCATGAGTGCTACGGCATGTACGAACCGTTTTTCGACCACCTGGATAAATACGCCGAACGCAACAAGGGCGACGTGGTGAAAGCCATGGCGGCGTATCTGGGTGAGTACTACTACGAGGCCAAGGGCTGGCCGGACTATTTGAACAAGATCGGCATGTCTGAGGTGTTGGATGCCGCGCGCCGCGGCCGGAGCGTATTCAATGACTAAGGAAGGCGCGGCGAAACCCTATACCGCCTCCGAGTTGCTGGCGGTAATGGCCGCCCGGCTGCTGAGGGATGGGCAGGTGGTGTTCGCCGGTGTCGGCATCCCGCTGCTCGCCGCCACGCTCGCCCAGCGCAGCCACGCGCCGAAGTTGACCATCCTGTTTGAAGGCGGGGTGATCGGCCCGTTCATCGTGCCCGGCCAGCTGCCGCCCTCGACCAACGAGCAGCGCTGCACCCGCCGCGCCAACATGGTGCTACCGATCGCCGACGTGCTGCTGCTGTTGCAGCGCGGGTATGTGGACGTAGGTTTCATGGGCGGGGCGCAGATCGACCGCTTCGGCAATCTGAACTCGTCCTTCATCGGCAGCACGGACAATCCGACGATCCGCTTGCCCGGCACGGGCGGTGGCAACGACATCTCGTCGTTGACGCAGATGATCGTGGCGATGAAGCACGAAAAGCGGCGCTTCGTGCCCGACGTCGATTTCATTACCTCGCCCGGCTGGATCAAGGGCGGCAAGTCGCGCGAGCAGCGCGGCCTGCCCACCGGCGGCATGTGGCGTGTCGTCACCGACCTCGCGGTCATGGGCTTCGACGACGAAAGGCGTGAAATGAAGGTGCTGGCGTTGCATCCAGGCGTGGAACTGGCCCAGGTGCAGCAGAATACCGGCTTCAATCTGCTGGCGGACAAGAATCTGGAGCACACCGAGCCGCCGATGCGGGCCGAGCTCGACGTGCTGCGCGATCTCGACCCCCAGCGCCTGTACACCGCTTGAACAATCCTTAAGGGACCGCATCGATGACCGGCAAGCAAACCGCGTTCGGCATCGCCATGCGCAACTTCACGCGCTATCCGGAAATGCCCGACGCGCGGGCGTTGGTCGATTACGGCGTGCGAATGGAAGAACTCGGCTACGAGTCGCTATGGGCCTGGGACCACGTCCTGCTGGGCGTGGATCCGAGTTTCCCGATCCACGAGCCGCTGCTGATCCTGACTGCCGTCGCCGCCCGTACCAGCAGGATCAAGCTGGGCACCGGAATCTTGGTGATGCCCACCCGCAACCCGGTGATCCTGGCCAAGGAGCTTGCGACGATCGACCACATCTCGAACGGAAGGCTGATCGTAGGCGCGGCGGTGGGCTGGTACAAACGCGAGTTCGACTCTTTGGGCGTCGACTTCACCAAGCGCGGCAAGGTCATGGAGCAGAGCCTGGAAATCATCAACCGGCTGTGGACCGAACCGAAAGTGGACGGTGAGTACCCGCCCTATAACCTGCGTGGGGCGGTGATGTATCCCAAGCCCGTGCAGAAGCCGCGCCCGCTGCTGTTGATCGGCGGCTATGTGGACGCGGTGCTGAAACGCGCGGCGACCAAGGGCGATGGATGGCTGACCTATTACTACACGGCGGAAAGCTTCGCACGAACCTGGGAGAAGGTCCGCGGCTTCGCCATCGAAGCCGGGCGCAATCCGGACGAACTGACCTCGACCAACCAGTTGCCGATCTGCGTCGGTCCGCGCGCCAAGATCGAAGGCCCGATGAAGCATTGGCTGCAGACGGAATGGGATTACGCCTCGTGGTCGGAATCGACCATGGAAAGCGCGATAATGGGCACGCCCGAAGAATGCGTGGAACAACTGGAAAAGCACATCGCCACGGGAATCGACCGCATCATTTTCGTCCCCTATAAGTACGAGAAGGAGCAGGTCGAAGCGATCGCGACCGATATCATCCCCAAGCTGAAAAAGAACATGGCTGGCTAGACCGCTACCCGCCAGCCATCGTGATCTATACGGCTATGCTCAGACCGACATGCCTGCGATGCGAATGCCGGCGAGTCATTTCAGTTGGTCAGCGGCATTTCGGGCAACGGCACCACCTGAACACCCGCGGCTTCAAGACGGTTGCGCACTTCGCGCGCCACATTCACCGCAGTCGGCTCATCGCCGTGTATGCAGATCGTATCGACCTTGACCTTCAGCACCTTGCCGCCGCGGGTCTTGACCTCGCCGTCGACCACCATGCGTAGGGTCTGCTCGGCGGCGATATTCGGGTCCTTGTAGACCGTGCCGGGGATCGAGCGCGAAGCCAGGTTGCCGTTGTCGTCGTATTGACGGTCGGCAAAGCCTTCGCGCGCCAGCGGCAGGTTCAACTTAAGGGCGGCGCGCTCCATCTCGGAATTGCTCAGCGCAACGTAGATGATGTCGGGATCGACCGTCTTGATGGCACGGCCGATCGCCATGGCGTAACCGTCGTCTTCGGCGGCCATGTTACTCAGTGCCCCATGTGGCTTCAGATGCGTCACTTTCAGACCGGCATAGCAGCACATCGCCTGCAACGCGCCGATCTGATAGGCGATCATATATTCCAGGTCGTTCGGCTTCATCTTGATCTGACGCCGGCCAAAGCCCCATAGGTCGTTGAAGCCGGGATGCGCACCGACCGAGCAGCCGACCTCCTTCGCCTTCGTCACGAAACGATGCATCGTGTTGGGGTCGCCGGCGTGAAAGCCGCAAGCCACGTTGGCCGATTTGATGATGTTGATCAGCGCCATGTCGTTGCCGATATCATAAGCTCCCCAGCCCTCGGCGATGTCGGCGTTCAGATTGATTTTGATGCTCATGTCTGATCCTTCATGGATGGCGGCAGGACGCGCGGAATAAACGGTACTATTTATAGGATCACGGAATCAATGGTCCTATTTATAGGATGACTGTATGATCGGCGGCGATAGGTACCGTGCGCGAAGCTACGATGGCAGAACGGAAAAATAGCGGCGCCCCGCGCTTTCTCGTGAGCGGCGATACGGCGCTGATCGTGGAATTCGGCAATGCCGTGGATCGGCGGATCAATGCCGAGGTTCTAGCCCTATACCACCGCGTGGTGGCCGCGGAAATCTCCGGCGTGATCGAGGCGGTACCGACATTTCGCTCGCTGCTTGTGCAATACGACCCGCTGACCATCCGGCACAAGGAATTGCGCACGCGGCTGGAATGCCTAATGAAGGGTTTGGTCGGCAAGCAGCACGCGGGGCGGCGCTGGCGCATTCCGCTTTGCTATGGCGGCGCGCATGGCCCGGATCTGAAAGAGGTGGCGCATCGCACGGGCATGACGCCGAAGCAGGTGATCGAAGCCCACAGCGCCGTCGACTACAACGTCTACATGATCGGCTTTCTGCCCGGCTATCCCTATATGGGCGATCTACCGAAGGCCTTGGAACTGCCGCGCCGCGAGAACCCCCGCCTGAAAGTCGCGCGCGGGTCGGTGGCGATCGCCATGGCGATGACGGCAATTTACACGCTGGAAAGCCCGGGTGGCTGGAGCCTGCTGGGCCGCACGCCCGCACCGCTATGGGACGTCCGTGGCGATCCTCCCGCGCTCTTGGCGGCCGGCGACCAAGTGCGCTTCGACCCAATTTCAGCAGACGAGTTCGATCGTTTAGAGCGGCGCGCCAATGCCGGTACATGGCGGATGGAAGCCGCGGCATGAACGTTGGGTTGCGGATCGTCGCGCCGGGCGTGATGACAACGCTGCAGGACTTGGGACGGCAGGGGTATCAGCGCTTTGGCGTACCCGTGTCTGGCGCTCTAGATCAGGTGGGCTTGCGCGTGGCGAATGCGATTGTCGGCAACGCTCCGGGCACCGCTTGTCTTGAGTTCGCCTACCAGGGCTCCACGATCGAAGTCACGGTACCGAGCACGCGTGTGGCGCTGGTTGGTGGAACTTCCAGCATCGAGATCGGGCGCGACCGGGTGCCGGCGCGGCAAAGCGTGGTGCTGGGGCGCGGGCAGCAATTCCGCATCGGGCCGTTGGTCGGCAGCACCGTGGGGTATCTGGCGGTCGAAGGCGGCTTCGACATCAAGCCTGTACTGGGAAGCCACGCGACTTATGTACGCGCGGGTATCGGCGGCGTGGAAGGCCGCCCGCTCCGCGCCGGCGATGTGTTGAAGCTGAGGTGCGGCGAGGTCGCCGACCGTGAAGACGTGATGCTGCCTGAACCCGAGCCGGGGCTTCCGCCTCGGGTCCGCGTAGTGCTGGGCCCGCAGGATGATTATTTTACGCCGGCCGGCATCCGCGCGTTCCTGGAAAGCACGTACACCATCACCCGCGACTGCGACCGCATGGGCATGCGCCTGGACGGGCCGCCGATCGAGCATGCCAAGGGCTACAACATCGTGTCCGACGGCATTGCGCCGGGCGCGATTCAGGTGCCGGGGCATCAGCGGCCGATCGTGCTGTTGGCGGACCGCCAGACCACGGGCGGCTACCCGAAAATTGCCACCGTCATCTCGGCCGACGTATCGCCGCTAGGCCGGTTTGGACCCGGCGCCAAGATTGCCTTTGAGGCGGTATCGCTGGAAGAAGCCGACGCGGCGCGGCGGAAGCTGGAGGAGTGGCTGCATGCGATTCCATCTCGCCTGGTTTCCGCCACGCGTATTCGTGCGGTCGACAATGCGGCGCTTCTGTCCGCAAATCTCATCAGTGGGATGGTGAATGCCTACGATTGAAAACGCCTTATCCAAGGAGGGGCGCCAATCCATGGGCCATAGACGGAGAGCCGCGGCGCGGCGGCGCACGGGCCGGTTGCTACTCTGGCAACGCCACGCCAGACCCGCCGAGTTCCGCCGGGAAGTCCTTGAGCTTCGGCAGCCCGTCCTTCATCCGCAGCACCGTTTCGGCGTAGTTCACGTGCACGCCCGGTGTGAATTTGATACTCGGGATCGTCGCCGCATAAACGTCGGTCAAGCCGAGTGTCGGATGGTCGGTCATGAGATGCCCGCCGCATTTGGTGCAGAACTGCCGGTCGCTCATGGCCGTCTTCTTGAACCGGCCGAGAAACTGCGCTCCCCTGGTCACTTTCACGTTCTCGGGCTTCCACAACGTGAAGGCATTCACCGGCCCTGCCGACCAGGATCGGCAGGAACTGCAATGGCAGTAGCCCATCGCCTCGGGCGCGCCTGTTACCTCAAGCGCCACGGCCCCGCAGAAGCAGGTGCCGGTGTGTTTGTCAGTCATGTCGATCTCCTTTGCTTGGCCTGACCACAACCTGGCAGGAAACCGCCGGAACGCGCCAGTCCAGGAACTGTAGCGGGCCGGTACAGAGTCTGTACTGGTTGCGCGACGGATTACTGCCTATGGTCTCGCCGCAATCCATTGAAAGACCGACAAATGACGCAACCCGGATACAAGCAGTTCTGTCCCGTCGCCATGGCCGCCGAGTTGCTGTGCACGCGCTGGACCATGCTGCTGCTTCGTGAATTGCTCGCGGGCTCGACGCGCTTCAACGATCTGCGCCGCGGTGTTCCAAAGATGTCCCCGACGCTTTTGTCGCAACGGCTTAAGGAGCTTGAAGCGGCCGGCGTCATCGAGCGCAGGGAGCTCAAGCCGGCAAAGGGCGTCTTCGAATACCACATGACCGAGTCCGGCAAAGACCTGCGCCCCGTTGTCGAGGCGATGGGCTTCTGGGGGCAGAAATGGGTCGAGGCGAAGCAGTCTCTCAAGAATCTCGATCCGTCATTGCTCATGTGGGACATGCGGCGCAATCTGAATCCGTCTCCGCTGCCCGACGGGCGCACGGTGATACAGTTTTTGTACCATGAGCTACCGGTATCGAAGCGGTCCTGGTGGCTGGTCGTCGAACCGCATGGCGACGTGGATCTTTGCCGGTCCGATCCGGGATTTGAAGTCGATCTTTATGTCTCGACCGATCTCCGCACGATGACAGCGATCTGGATGGGGCTCACGACTGTTGAGAAAGAGAGCGAGAAAGTCGCACTAACGGGAGATCGGGACATCGCGAGTAAAATGCAGACGTGGCTCGGGCGCAGCCCGTTTGCGGTCGAACCAAAGCGCGCATCGGCATAGGCCGAGGGTTAAACGCAGACTGTATATTATATTGGCGCGAATAGCAGTTGACCGGGAAGTCGCGCAGGCAGTGAAGAGTCATCCAGCAGGATAACCTTATAGCCAAACCAAGATTTGCAGCCACTTTCTTCGTCGAATGTCCGAAAGTGGCACTTCTGCGACATTCCGCGACATGTGACGGATGTTCGCTTTCAGCCCTGAAGCGGACATTCGGGGCTGCTATCAACGCCCGTTTATGAGTTCACGCCCTAAGGACGGCCGAGATAGGTTATCCGTGCGCGAGTGTCGGCGGTCAGCCACCTTCACCCCGAGAATTCGGCCTGCGCCAGCAGCCGATCATACCGCACCGCAAGATGGCTAGGCGCGCCGAATGCTCCAGGCTTGTGTGGCCTACTGCGACCAAGCCCGACGGCTTCGGCCGCCATATCTATGCGCGGGCATGGTGTTCGGCACCCGCCGTCGCCGGAAAACGGCTTCGGGCGAGGAATTGACCGCGCCCTGGCCGCCCCAGAACCTTTCCGCCGTCCCACACGGCCTCGCCGCGCGACAGCGTTGTTACCGGCCAGCCCGCGACCTTCATGCCTTCGTAGGGCGTGTAGTCCGTGCGGTCGTGCAGAATCGATTTCGTGATCGTCACCTCGCGCTTCGGGTCCCAGATCGCGATGTCGGCATCGGCGCCGATTGCCAGCGTACCCTTGCGCGGGTAGAGCCCGTAGATCTTGGCGGCATTGGTGGCCGACAGCGCCACGAAGCGCGACAAGTCGATGCGGCCCTTCATCACACCCTCGGAGAACAGCAACGGCAGCCGCGTTTCGATGCCGAGCATGCCGTTGGCGATTTTGTGGAAGGGCGCATGTTCGCCGTGCAGCTTCTTGCCATCGCGTGATCGAGTATTCGGACGACTACACGGTCATCGAGATCACGATGCCGGCGGATTTCGAGACTGTCAGCGTCTCGCCTTGAGCTACGCCTATGCGCGAACGTAGTATTTGGTACACACAGCCGGCCACATCCACCGATCAATACGGATGGGGTTTTCGGTACAGACAGGCGGTATAGAGCACCAGCTTTTGCGCCGCGGCCGGCGCTACCGTCAGGCCCAGCGCCAGAGCCCCCGCCATTGCCCCCAGAACGAAACGCCCTGGTCCCCTCACTGTCGTCATCGTGCCTTCTCTTTTTTGCCCAATCCTCGGTTTTCAAACCAAATGAGCGGCGATTTTCGCCGATTCTCGTTACAGTCCGGCGTCAACGCACATTCTAAGCAGCGCGCTCTTCCTCCCCCAGACAATCATCGATGATCGTCAGGGCGGCGTCCATTTGCTCGGCCGTTACGGTCATCGGCGGCGTCAGCGTTATCACGTTGCCCTGCGTCAGCTTGAAATTCAGGCCCTTGTCCAGGGCGCGGTACATCACCCGGTCGGCAGCGTCGCTGGCCGGCGTCTTGTCGCCGACGCCGTGCACCAGCTCGATCCCCAGGCACAACCCCCGCCCGCGCACATCGCCGATCATGGACCGCTTTGCTTTTATCTCTCGCAGCCGTTCCAGCGCGCGTTCGCCCTGCACGCGGGCATTCTCGACCAAGCCCTCGCTTTCGATGATTTCGATCGTCGCCAGCGCGGCGGCGGCCGTCACCGGATTCTTCTCGTGCGTGTAGTGCCCGAAGGCGCGGTCGGCGGCCACGTCCAGCTCCGCGCGCGCCAGCATGGCCGCGATCGGCAGCATGCCGCCGCCCAATGCCTTGCCCAGCACCAGGATGTCGGGCGCCACGCCGAAATGCTCGGTGACGAACATCTTACCGGTCTTGCCCAGG
>JAHFPH010000021.1 GCA_023266845.1 Rhodospirillaceae bacterium | reverse complement strand
GAACGGGGTGTTCAGCGATTTGTCCGATTTTCACGCCGGTAACAGGACAGGTAAGCATCTACTGCACCAGCGGCGATCCGGCGGCGGCGAGCGTCACACCCTCGATCTCCGCGCGCCCGGTGAGAATCGAAACATATTGCCGCACTGCGCTGCGCCAGGCCGAGTCCTCTAGAAACTCCGCGATGCGCGGCTTGACGTGCTCGAAGGGCAGCTCGCGGCCGGAAAGCTTGCGGTTGAGGCGGATGACGTGGAAGCCATATTTGGTTTCGACGAGCTGCGGGCAGATCTCGCCTTCGGCCAAGCTCATCAGATAGGTCTCGAATACGGGGTCGGCGTCGCCGCGCTGCACCGCGCCCATCCGCCCATCGTGCTCGCGTGATGGGCAGTCGGATTCCTCGCGCGCTATCTTGCCGAACAGCGCGGGTTTGCCCAGCACGCATTCCAGCGCCGATTGCGCCCGCGCTTTCGCCGCCAGACGCGCCGCCGCGTCGCCCGGCGCGGCAGCGTAAAGGATATGCTCGGTCTCCAACGCCTCGGGTGAGCGGAAGCGATCGCGGTTGTCGTCGTAGTAACGCCGGCAAATCGTCTCGCCTGCGGTGGGCGCGGCCACTTCGCGCTCGATCAGCCCGCGGATCGTGGCTTCCTCCGGCGTCTCGTCGAACTCGGCGTCCGTGCTGATGCCAAGACGCCGCGCCTCCTGCAAGAGCAATTCGCGCACGGCCAGCGCCTCGGCCGCCAGGCGCGCCGCCTGGCCGGCGCTGCCGGCCGGATGGTTCTGCATCTCGGCGAGAATCGCCTGCTCGGCGATCTCGACGCCATTGACCGCAACGCGGTCGATGGGAGCGACTGCCGGGCGATCGCTGCAACCGCAAGCCATCAGTGACCTGCCCTGTACATGCGCGCATTGCCACGCGCGCGCACGACCTGGTATGGGCGGAAGATGTAGCCGATCGGCGCGCTCCAGATATGCACCAGGCGACTGAATGGGAACAGCAGGAAGATCGTCATGCCCAACGCCATGTGCAGCTTGAAGATCCACGGTACGCCCACCACCAAATCGGCGGCATCGGGCCTGAGCGTGACGATGTGCTGCGCCCATTCCGCCAGCAGAACCATGGTCGAACCGTCGAGATGCTGGCTTGAGAAGGGAATGGTGACCAGGCCGAGCGTAAGTTGCACCCAAAGAATGCCCAGGATCGCGATATCCATGTTGCTGCTGGTCACGCGAATGCGCGGGTCGACCAGCCGGCGATGCAGCAGCATGCTGAGACCGACGAAGCACAGCAGGCCGGCGATGCCACCGCTGACCATAGCCATGATCTGCTTGCCACCGGAGGAGATCAGCCACGCGTACGCCCAATGCGGCGTCAGCATGCCGACAGTGTGGCCGAAGAACAGGAACAGGATGCCGACATGAAACAGGTTGCTGCCCCAGCGCAGCTGGCGCTTGCGCAAGAGCTGGCTTGACCCGCTGCGCCACGTGTACTGCTCGCGGTCGAAGCGGACCAGGCTGCCGACCAGAAATACCGTCGCGCAGATATAGGGGTAGATGCCGAAGACGAATTCGTGAATATATGCACGCATGTTCATTCCACTTTCATTGCACGTTCATGCGCGCGAGGATCGTCTCGGCGCGGCCGCAGCCCTGGTTCCTGTCCGGCGCCGCATCGGGCCCGAACATCACGGCCGCCTCTTCCCAGGCGCGGTCGAGCGCCGCGGGATCGTCCTCCTCGGGATCGCCCGCGCCCTCGCCGGCCGGGACCCAGGCGCCGGCAAGGATCAATATGGCGTCAAACACAGGCGCATAGGGCGAATGGCGCTTGACCAGCCGGTCACGGATAGGCCGGAGGATCTGCGCCACGTCGTCTAGCGCAGCCCGTGCCGCTTCCGCATCCAGGGTCGACGCATACTCGAGATAGAGCGGAAGATAGTCCGGCAGTTCGTTGTCGGCGATTTCCAGTCCGTGGTGGCTATAGACCGACAACAGATCGACCATCGCCGGCCCGCGCTCGCGCGAGTCGCCGTGGACATGCTCGAACAGATGCAGCGACAGCGAGCGTGTGCGGTCGAACAGCGCCACGTAGCGCTCCTGAGCGTCGATCAGATCGCCACCATATAGCAACGTACCCAGGCGGGTCAGCCCGGCGCGCACAGCGGTCGATAGACTATCCGAGCGGCCGACTTCGCCGCTGATCTCCGGCATCGTGTCGATCAGCGGCTGCTGCGGATAGGCCAGCAGCGCAGCCAGTGCTTTGAGCGTCCGCTGCATCATACCGTCTCCTTCGTCTTGGCGCCTTTGTGCGGACTGAACAGGCTGGCGGTACTGGCGCCATCGGAGCAGCCATTGCCAAAGCTGAAGCCGCAGCTCCCTTTCAAGTCGTAAGTGTTCTCGGCATATTCGCGGTGGGTCGACGGAATCACGTAGCGGTCCTCGTAGTTGGCGATCGCCATGTAGCGGTACATTTCGTCGACTTGCGCCTGTGTCAGCCCCACGCGGTCGAGGACGGCGGTGTCCACTCGCCCTTCGACGTGGCGCGCGCGCATATGCACGCGCATCGCCATCAGCCGCTCAAGACCCCCGATCACGGCTTCCTCGTCACCGGCCGTCAGCAGGTTTGCCAGGTAGCGCACGGGAATGCGCAGCTTGCGCACGTCGGGTAGCGCGCCATCGAAGCCGACCTTGCCCGCATCGGCCGCAGCCTGGATCGGCGACAACGGCGGCACGTACCAGACCATCGGCAGGGTGCGGAATTCCGGGTGCAGCGGAAACGCCACCTTCCAGTCGATGGCCATCTTGTAGGCGGGCGAACGCTGCGCCGCGTCGAGCCAGGCCTGGGGCACGCCGTCCTTCAGCGCCTGCTCGATCACGGCGGGATCGTAGGGATTGAGGAAAATGCCGAGCTGCGCCGGGTACAGGTCCTTTTCATTCTGGACGCTCGCCGCCTCTTCGATGCGGTCGGCGTCGTAGAGCAGCACGCCGAGATACCGGATGCGCCCGACACAGGTCTCCGAGCACACTGTCGGCTCGCCCGCTTCGATGCGCGGGTAGCAGAAGGTGCATTTCTCGGCTTTGCCTGATTGCCAGTTGTAGTAAATTTTCTTGTAAGGACAGGCGCTGACGCACATGCGCCAGCCGCGGCATTTATCCTGGTCGATCAGGACGACGCCGTCTTCCTCGCGTTTGTAGATCGACCCGGACGGACAGGACGCCACGCAGGACGGGTTTAGGCAATGCTCGCACAGCCGCGGCAGGTAGAACATGAAGGTGTTCTCGAACTGCCCATAGATCTCTTTCTGCACGTTGTCGAAGTTTTTGTCCTTCGAGCGCTTGGCAAATTCCGTGCCCAAAATCTCCTCCCAGTTCGGGCCCCACTCGATCTTTTCCATGCGCTGGCCGGTGATCAGCGAAACCGGCCGCGCCACGGGCATTGCCTGGCTCTCGGGCGCGCTTTGCAGATGTTCGTAATCGAAGGTGAACGGCTCGTAGTAGTCGTCGATCTCGGGCATTTGCGGATTGGCGAAGATATTCGCCAGCACGCGCCACTTGCCACCGATGCGCGGCTGGATGCGGCCCGACGCCGTGCGCCGCCAGCCGCCCCGCCATTTGTCCTGGTCCTCCCAATTTTTGGGATAGCCGATGCCGGGCTTGGTTTCGACGTTGTTGAACCACGCGTATTCCACGCCTTCGCGGCTGGTCCACACGTTCTTGCAGGTGACCGAGCAGGTGTGGCACCCGATGCACTTGTCGAGGTTCAGGACCATGGCAATTTGCGCGCGGACTTTCATGTCAATCTCCTACTCGGCAGCCTGGGCCGGGGCTTGCACCAGCGGCGCGTCCAGCCAGTCAACCGTGGCCATCTTGCGCACGATCACGAACTCGTCGCGGTTCGTGCCGACCGTGCCGTGGTAGTTGAAGCCGTAACTCTGCTGCGCGTAGCCGCCGATCATGTGGGTGGGCTTTAAACAGGTCCGGGTGACCGAGTTGTGGATGCCACCGCGGGTGTGCGTAATCTCGCTGCCCGGCACGTTCACGATCTTTTCCTGAGCGTGGTACATCATCACCATGCCTTCCGGCACGCGCTGGCTGACCACGGCGCGGGCGACCAGCGCACCGTTGACGTTGAAGACCTCGACCCAGTCGTTGTCCTCGATCCCGATCTTCTTGGCGTCGATCTCGCTCAGCCACACGATCGGCCCGCCGCGCGACAGGGTGAGCATCAGCAGGTTGTCGGTATAGGTGCTGTGGATGCCCCATTTCTGGTGCGGGGTGATGAAGTTCAATACCAGTTCGGGGTTGCCGTTGCCGCGCTTGTCCAGCATCGGCGCGATCGTTTTGGTGTCGATGGGCGGGCGATAGACGCATAAGCCCTCGCCGAACGCCAGCATCCAGGGATGATCCTGGTAGAGCTGCTGGCGGCCCGTGAGCGTGCGCCAGGGGATCAGCTCGTGCACGTTGGTGTAGCCGGCGTTATAGCTGACATGCTCGGATTCGATTCCGCTCCAGGTCGGCGACGAGATGATCTTGCGCGGCTGCGCCTGCAGGTCGCGGAAACGCAGCTTTTCGTCCTCACGCGTTTCGGCCAAGTGCTTGTGATCGCGCCCGGTCTGCTTGCCCAGGGCCTCCCAGGCCTTCACCGCCACGTGCCCGTTCGTCTCGGGCGCCAGCATCAATATGACCTCCGCCGCGTCGATATCGGTTTCGATCCTCGGCAAGCCCTTGCTGACGCCGTCGTCGGTCACGAGGTAATTCAGCTCGCCCAGCGCCGTGACCTCGGTATCCGTGTTCCAGCCGATGCCCTTGCCGCCATTGCCGAGCTTGGTCATCAGCGGCCCCAGCGCGGTGAACTTCTTGTAGGTGTTTGGGTAGTCGCGTTCGACCACCGTCATCGCCGGCATGGTCTTGCCGGGTATCGGCTCGCATTCGCCCTTCTTCCAGTCCCTGGGCGCATAGGGCTGCGCCAGCTCGCCGGGCGAGTCATGCATGATCGGTGTCAGCACCAGGTCCTTTTCGACGCCGAGATGGCCGCTACAAAGCTCGGAGAATTTGCGCGCGATGCCCTTGAATATTTCCCAGTCGCTGCGCGCCTGCCAGGCCGGGTCCACCGCCGCGGAAAGCGGATGGATGAACGGGTGCATGTCGGAGGTGTTCAGATCGTGCTTCTCGTACCAGGTCGCCGTCGGCAGCACGATGTCCGAGTACATGCAGGTCGTGGACATGCGGAAATCGAGCGTGACCAGCAGGTCGAGCTTTCCTTCCGGCGCCTGGTCGCGCCACTTGACCTCAGTCGGCTTCTGTCCGCCCTCCTCGCCCAGGTCCTTGCCCTGCACGCCGTGCTGCGCGCCGAGCAAATACTTCAGAAAATACTCGTGGCCCTTGCCGCTGGAACCCAGCAGATTCGAGCGCCATACAAACATGTTGCGTGGAAAGTTAACGGGGTTGTCGGGGTCTTCGCAGGACATATGCAGCGATCCCGCCTTCAGCGCCGCGGTCGCATAGGGCGCCGACTCCTTGCCGGCGGCGATCGCCTCGCGCGTGATGTTGAGCGGATTGACCGCGAGCTGCGGCGCTGAGGGCAGCCATCCCATGCGCTCGGATCGGACGTTGAAATCGATCAGGCTGCCCTGCATTTTGCCCTTGTCGACCAGGGGCGAGAGGATTTCGTCGACGCCCAGTTTTTCATGGCGCCACTGCGAGGTATGCGCGTAGAAGAACGACGTGCTGTTCATCTGCCGCGGCGGCCGGCTCCAGTCCAGCGCGAATGCCAGCGGCGTCCAACCGGTTTGCGGGCGCAATTTCTCCTGGCCTACGTAGTGCGACCAGCCGCCCCCGGACTTGCCGATGCAGCCGCACATCACCAGCATGTTGATGATACCGCGATAGATCATGTCGCCGTGGTACCAGTGGTTCACCGCCGCGCCGAGAATCACCATCGAGCGTCCTTGCGTCTTGTCGGCGTTGTCGGCGAAGTCCAGCGCCACGGCGATCACCTTGTCGCGCGAGACGCCGGTGATCTTTTCCTGCCATGCCGGCGTGTAGGGCACGTCGTCGTGGAACGACGATGCCACGTCGCCGCCGCCCAGGCCGCGGTCGATGCCATAGTTGGCGACGAGCAGGTCGAATACCGTGGCGATAAGCACCTCGCCGTCCTTCAGCTTCACGCGCATCGCCGGCACGTTGCGTACAAGCACATCGCCGCGCGCCGAGGCCGTGAAATGCGGATGCTCTCGCCCGCCGAAATAGGGGAACGCCACGGGTAGCGCATGATCGCGTGCGTTGATCAGCGTCAGGCGCGGCTTGATCCCGGACCCTTCGCTCGCCTTGGCCTCCAGGTTCCACTTACCCTGTTCGCCCCAGCGGAAACCGACCGAGCCGCGTGGCACAACCGGTTTGCCGGTGATTTCGTCGATGGCGACGGTCTTCCAGTCCGGGTTGTTGGCCTCGCCCAGGTTGTTTTCGAAATCAGCCGCGCGCAGGAAACGGTCGGGCACATATCGCCCATCACGCTCGACGAGCTTTACCAGCATCGGCATGTCGGTGTACTGGCGGCAGTAATTCTCGAAATACGGGCTTTTGCCGGCGAGGTGGTATTCCTTCAGGATCACGTGGCCGATGGCCATCGCCAGCGCCGCGTCGGTGCCTTGCTTTGGCGCCAGCCACAGATCGGCGAATTTCGACGCCTCGCTGTAGTCCGGCGTAACCGTGACGACCTTGGTGCCCTTGTAGCGCACCTCGGTCATGAAATGAGCGTCGGGCGTGCGCGTTTGCGGAACGTTCGAGCCCCACATCATGATGAAGCCCGAGTTGTACCAGTCGGCCGATTCCGGCACGTCGGTCTGCTCGCCCCATGTCTGTGGCGAGCTGGGGGGCAGGTCGCAGTACCAGTCGTAGAAGCTCATGCAAACTCCGCCGATCAGCGACAGGTAGCGCGAGCCCGCGGCGTAAGAGACCATCGACATGGCGGGGATCGGCGAGAAGCCGATTACGCGGTCGGGGCCGTGAGTTTTGATCGTGTGTATGTTGGCGGCGGCGACAATCTCGTTCGCCTCGTCCCAGGCGACGCGCACCAAGCCGCCGCGGCCGCGAATCGACTTGTAGTGCTTGACCTGGTCCGGGTCCTCGACGATCGATTTCCAGGCCAGCACCGGATTCTTGTGTACGGCCTTGGCCGCGCGCCACAACTTCAGCAGCCGGCCCCGCACCATCGGGTACTTTATGCGGTTCGCACTGTAGAGATACCAGGAATAGCTGGCGCCGCGTGAACAGCCGCGCGGCTCGTGATTGGGCAGGTCGGGCCGTGTGCGCGGATAGTCGGTCTGTTGCGTCTCCCACGTCACGATGCCGCCTTTGACGTAGATCTTCCATGAGCACGAGCCGGTGCAGTTGACGCCGTGCGTCGATCGGACGATGCGGTCATGTGCCCAGCGATTGCGATAACCGTCTTCCCAGGTGCGATCCTCGTTGGTGACCGTGCCGTGGCCGCCCGAGAACGAGTCGATGTTCTTGCGAAAGAACAGCAGGCGGTCGAGAAAATGGCTCATTACATTGCTCCGCTACTAACTTGCCGCGCGATCAACACGGCGCTTCAGCGCCTTTACGGGCGTAGTACCACCAGTTGATGGCGACGCAAACCGTGAAGAAGAACACGGCCCAATAGAAGAAGGCATTCGGCGTGCCGAAGAAATCGATCGAGTAGCCCAGCATGATGCTGACCGCGAACGGGCCATAGGCGGCCATAGCACCGGTCCAGCCAATCACGCCGCCCGCCTGGCGCGGCGGGAACAGCATGGGCATCTGTTTGAAGGTCGAGGCATTCCCGACGCCGGAAAAGAAGAACAGGCCCAGCATGAAACCGATGAAATACGGAAACTCAGTCATCGAAGCGGGATGCGTGAAAAACGTCACGCCGATGGCGCATGCCACCATGCCGATACCGGCGATCTGCGTCACCCGCGCGCCGCCGAAACGGTCGGATACCGGGCCAGCCAAGACCCGCACAACAGAACCGACCAGCGGCCCCAGGAAGGCGAAGGTCAGCGGATCGGGCGCGCCCGGCAGCTGGCCATAGAGCTGGCGGATCAACAGCGGAAACGTCGCCGACAGCCCCGAGAACGAGCCGAACGTCATGATGTAGAGCAGCGTCATGAAGAACGCGTGCTTCATCTTGAAAATATCGACCTGCTCGCGGAAATTCGCGCGCACCGGCACGCTGCGCAGGAACATCCAGGCCAGCACGGCGCAGACCATGATCAGCGGAACATAGACGGCGGCCGCGTTCTGCAGCCAGATTTCCGATTTAACGCCGCCCTTGGTGAAGGTCTCGGGCTCGCCGATCAGCGATCCGAACACGGCGAAGCCGATCAACCAGGGCGTCAGAAACTGCACCACGCTGACGCCGAAATTGCCGATGCCCGCCTGGATCGCCAGCGCCGTGCCTTGCAAGCGCTTTGGAAAGAACAGGCTGGTGGAAGGCATGAACGATGAAAAGTTGCCACCGCCCAACCCGGCGCAAAAAGACAGCAGCAGCAGGATCCAGTATGGCGTCGCCGGGTCCTGCACCGCGTAAACCCAGCCGACCGCCGGGATCAGCAGGCTGAAGGTGGAAACCGCCACGACGTTCCGGGTGCCGTAGAGCGGCACCAGGAAGGTGTGGATGATCCGCAAGCTGCCGCCGGCAAGGCCTGGCATCGCGGTCAGCCAGAACAATTGGCTGCCGGTCAGTTGGAAGCCGATGCCCGGCAGACGCACCACGAGCGCGCTCACCACGAACCACACGACGAACGCGAGGATGAGATTGGCGGTCGTGATCCATAGTGTTCGCCATGCCAGCGCCTTGCCGGACTGCTCCCAGAATTCGGCGTCCTCGGGTTCCCAGCGCTTGAGCCAAACGCCACCGGCCGAGGCGGCGCTGTCGTCGTTGGAGGTGCGGGTGGTCATGGGCGTGTTCCTCGGTTTCAGGCCGCGCGCCGCGCGGTTCCGGGCACAGGCTCTCTGGCGTCGGGATGTGGCGGCAGCACCGGACCAAGGATGTCGATCTCGGGCAGATACTTGGGACCCGCGAGTTCGGGAATGCGGCGCTTCTCTATGTAGAGGATCGAGAAGTGCATCCAAAGCAGCGACGCGGAGACGATCACGAACAACAGCATGAAACAGCTGGTCCACACGCCGACCAGATCGTTCATCGCGCCGAACGCGATCGGCAGAATGAAGCCGCCGAGCCCGCCGATCAGCCCGACCACGCCGCCAACCGAGCCGACGTGGTTCGGGTAGTAGACCGGGATGTGCTTGTACACGGCCGCCTTGCCGAGGGACATGAAGAAGCCAAGCGCGAAGGTCAGCATCGTGAACGGCACGAAACCGATGGCAATGGTGAACTCGATCGGCCCGCGGATGCCTTTCACGATGTATTGGGTGGCGGGATACGACAGCAGAAAGGTGCAGATCACCGAACCGATAAAGGTCCAGTACATCACCCGCCGCGCGCCATATTTATCGGACAGGGTGCCGCCGAGAACGCGGAACAGCGAGCCGGGAATCGAATAGGCCGCGGCCAGCATGCCGGCCGCGGTGATCTCCAGCCCGTAGACGCCGACGTAGTAACGCGGCAGCCACAGCGCCAGCGCGACAAAGCCGCCGAACACGAAGAAGTAGTAAAGCGAGAAGCGCCAAACCTGCAGCTTCGCCAGCGGTGCAAGCTGGGCCATGAACGGTTCGGGCGCGCGCTTATGTTTCTTGCGTTCTGCCAGAGACGGATCGTCCTTGGTGCCGAAATAGAACACGATCGCCATGATCAACAGGCCGACGGCCCAGACCTGCGCCACCGCCTTCCAGCCGAAGGCGACCATGACGAAGGGCGCCGCGAACTTGGTCACCGCCGCGCCGACATTGCCCGCGCCGAATATGCCCAGCGCCGTGCCCTGCTTTTCCCTGGGATACCACTTCGAGACATAGGCGATGCCGACCGCGAAGGACCCGCCCGCGACCCCCACGCCCAGCGCAGCGATCAGGAAAGTCGGATAGCTGTAGGCCCAGGACAAAAGCCATGTCGCAACCGCGGCGGAAACCATCACTGCGGCATAGACCAGACGCCCGCCGTACTGGTCGGTCCAGATCCCCAGCGCAAGACGGATCAACGATCCGGTCAGGATAGGCGTGCCGACCAAAAGGCCGAATTCAGTATCATTCAGTCCCAGGTCGCGTTTGATCTGCACGCCGATGATCGAAAAGATCGTCCATACCGCGAAGCACGCGGTGAAGGCCGCCGTGCTCATGCCCAGGGCTATATTCTGATCGCGAGAAACGAATGCTTGTGCTTGCATCGTTGACTCCGCGCGGGTACTGGCACTGCGCTGAACTTAGGCATTATGGCCAGCCATGCGGCCTAGCACGTTGATTTGGATCAAGCCGCCGGAAAGATCGGAAAACTTATTCTGGCGCCGAGATGCGGCCTAACCAATCTGAGGTCGCATCCGATCGCTGCGCGCGAAATAGTCGCGCGCATGCGCGACGATCTGGCCATCGGTAGCGTGGTCCATCGCCTCGACCGCCATAACTTTCCCGCTGAGCGTCTTTTCATGTTTGGCGAGGTGCTTGACGAACTCCATCTTTGCCTGGCCTGGTCCGGCAATCAGCACTTCTCCGGCGCCTTGCAACGCCGCGGCGACACGATTGAAGAAATCGGGCTCCTCCTGGACTTTTCCAGCTCCGATTACGCCCGATTTATGGTGCACACGGGGGCTGCCATGCGCCGCGCCGTGCTGGCTGGCATGCGCATGGACGGTATTCGACTCGGTTTCCGCCGCGTTGAATTGAAACACGCGGGCTTCGGCGTGGTCGAGCCAAACGACGGCATGATAGTGCGGCATGAAAAACTCCGTAATCCGACATGTGTGTTGAATCAAGGGCTGACGGCGAACCGCTGGCTGGCCCGGTTCTATCCCGCTTCTTCCGATTCTGCCTCGTCCAACATCTCGCAAACCGTCCTTACGCTGCCTTGGACGCCATGACGAAGCTGCGAACGGATGATCGGGTCGGCATCCACCCACTCATGCACCTGGACGAGCTCGTCCACCGTAATGCCCGTGGCCAGGATCGCGCTGACCATGTCGGCGTCGAGCTCGCCGAGAATTTGCCGTACTTCGCGCCCGGTCGCGCTGCGCAGGGGCTTGTTGGATTTGACGGCCATGAAACTCCCGATTGTCCGAAGTTACAGAAAACAGCCTTTCCGCCTCAATCGGCCATTATTTGGATCAATTCCCGCTTGAGGAGGGGTTGAGCAAACGAAATGGCAATGCGTCGACGCGGCCATTTCTTCACCCCAGGGCCTTGCGGACCGCGTCTTCGATCATGGCGGCGGAAATGGGTTTGCGCAGCAGCGCCACGGCGCCATTGGCGCTCAAGTTGGCGGTATTTTCGCCCACGGCGCTGATCGCGATGATTGGGGTCGACTTGAGCGCCGGGTTGGATCTGAGCCAACCGATGACGTCGGCACCCAGGGCATCGCGCAACTGCATGTCCATCAGGATGATCGCTGGCGGGTTCAGGCGCGCCACGTTGAGCGCCGTGACACCGCTGTCAACCGCATCGACGACGAAGCGGCAGGATTCAAGCGCCTCGCGGCACACCCGTTGCGTGCCCGGGTCGGCCTCGACCACCAGCGCGCGTGGCCGTCCGCGATCAGTGGACTTGCCTGCGCCGTTGCCGGAGCTCGCCATCCGCATGCCGGCCGAAACCGCGCTTCGTTCGCGCTTCGCCATCTGACCCCTCCGGTTCCTTCTCAGAGACCTCAGGAATCCATGCCGCCGTCGCCCGCCGCCAACTCCTCGAGCCGATCGCGGTCGCATAGATCGATACTGTCGTGCGTCGGCAGAGCAATGGTCCGATCGCGTTTCAACTTCGCCAGAGTGCGGCTGACGGTTTCAATCGTCAGGCCGAGGTAGTCGGCGACGTCGTTGCGGCGCATCGGCAAGCGGACAATGTCCGCATCGCCGCCGTCGCGGTGTAAATCGTCCATCATCAAAAGGAAGCTGGCGATCTTTTCCATTGCGGTTTTGCGGCCGAGCAGCAGCATCTGGTCCTGTGCCGCGCGCAATTCGTCGGACGTCGCGGTCAGGAGTCGGCGCGCCAAACCCGGCACTTCGTCGACCAGACGCTCGAACCGGGCGCGCGGATAGCGGCGCAGATTCACCTCGGTGATCGCCTCGGCTGTGTATAGGTAGAGATCGTTGTGCGACAGGCCGAGAAGGCCGCCCGCCGACAGGAAACCGGTGATCTGCCGGCGGCCATCAGGCAGCGCCTTGTACAGCCGCAGCATTCCCGAGGCGACTTCATACACGTTGTCGGCCCGGTCGCCCTCGCAGAACACGGTTGCGCCTTCGTGCGCCTGCTGAATGGTAGCGATCGCGGCAACGTGGCTTCGCGCGCGTTGCTCCAACCCATGGCAAATGGCAAGCCCGCCCAAATCGATCTTCGCAACGGCGGTCGAGGCAGCGTGCGCGTACATGGCTTGATCCCCTTTCCCTTGCGCCGGCGATTACCGTCCGGTCACCGTGCTATTTAAGGGGGCAATGTCGCGGCTTAATGCCAAAGCGCCTGGTATTTGGTATCAATCAGCGACCAAATGTGACGCTTTGTGACACACCGACTGTTCGGTTGCACCGGCCTAAACCGCTGAAATGATGAAAAAAACCCATATTCTCGTGGTCGACGACGATCAGCGCGTGCGCGCGATGCTGCGGCGCTATCTGACCGAGGAAGGCTTCGCCGTCAGCGAAGCCGCGGACGGCGCCGGCATGCGCGGCATTCTGGAAAAGCACCCCGCCGACCTGGTGCTGCTCGACCTGGTGATGCCGGGCGAGGATGGGTTGACGCTCGCGCGTTATATCCGGCAACGATCGAAAACGCCGGTCATCATGCTGACAGGCAAGGGCGACCTGATCGACCGCGTAGCCGGGCTCGAGGCAGGCGCAGACGATTACATCGCCAAGCCGTTTCATCTGCGCGAAGTGCTGGCGCGCATCCGCACCGTGCTGCGCAGGGTCGAGCCCGCTTCCGCCACGGCGGAAGCGCCGGTCGCGGCGACGGCGGCGAAAACCGCCGGCGACGTGCTGGCGTTTCAGGGATGGCGGCTCGACATGCTTAAACGCGAACTGCGGAGCGCCGACGGGAAACCGGTGTCCCTGACCACGGGCGAATACGAGCTGCTATGCGCCTTTGCCCGCAGCGCCAATCGCGTGCTGAACCGCGACCAACTCATGGATCTGGTGAAGGGCCGCGCCTGGGCCGTCAACGACCGGGCAATCGACGCGCAGGTCGTCCGTCTGCGCAAGAAAATCGAGCGTGACCCGAAGCAGCCCGAGTTGATCAAGACGGTTCGGGGGGCCGGCTATATCTTCGCCGTCGCGGTGACCGGCCGCTGAAACGTAAGCCGTCCGCCTAACGGTCGAGCAGCCCGCGCAGCTTCGACGCCAGGATGTCGGTGCTATAGGGCTTGGCGAGCCAGCCCGCGTTCTCCGTCAGCATTCCGCCCTCGACGACCGCAGGATGCGCGTAGCCCGAAGTGAACAGCACCCTGAGTTCCGGCCGCCGTCGGCGGGCCTCGCGCGCCAGGTCGATCCCGGTCATGCCGCCCGACATTACGACATCGGTGAACAGGAGATCCACCGGCTCGCCGCGGTCGATCGCCGCCAGCGCCGTCGAGCCGTCCGACGTTTCGATCACCTTGTACCCGAGGTGCTTGAGCCGGCGCACCGACACCTTGCGCACCTGCCGGTCGTCCTCGACGACCAGGATCGTCTCGCCTTGCGCAGATCCGGCGGCGCGGCTGGCAACCGCGCGATCCGATTTCCCGACACGATCCTCACGCGCGGGCAAATATATGCGCACCGTCGTGCCCAGGCCCGGCTCGCTGTAAAGCCGTACATGCCCGCCGGATTGCTTGACGAAGCCATAGACCATGCTCAGGCCCAGGCCGCTGCCCAGGCCCGGCCCCTTGGTGGTGAAGAACGGCTCGAAGGCGCGCTCAAGCACCTCCGGCGACATGCCGACGCCGGTGTCGGTGATCGTCAGGGCGACGTATAGGCCGGGAGCGATGTCACCGCGGTCGGTCGTGTATTGGCGCTCGATCTCTGCCTCGGCGGTTTCGATGATTAGCCGGCCGCCATCGGGCATGGCGTCGCGCGCGTTGATCGCCAGATTCAGCAGCGCATTCTCCACCTGCCCGGGGTCGGCGACGGTCATGCGCAGGTTCTTGGCCAACCTGGTTTCGATCTTGATCGGCTCACCCAGGGTGCGGCGCAAAAGCTCGGTCATTCCGGCGGCAAGCGCGCTCAGGTCGATCGGCTGGGGATTCAGCGGCTGGCGCCGGCCGAAAGCCAGTAGCCGGTTCGACAGTTTGGCGCCAAGCTCGGCCGCTTCCTGCGCCTCTTTCAATACCTCGCGGTCTTCCGCGTTCCCAAGCCGCCGCTCCAGCATCTCGAGGTTGCCGGTGATGACCGTGAGCAGGTTGTTGAAATCGTGCGCCAAACCGCCGGTGAGCTGCCCGATCGCCTCCATCTTCTGCGCCTGATGCAGTTCCTGCTCCATTTTAGCGCGGGCGCTGATGTCGCGGATGAAGCCGGTGAAGATGTGGACGTCGCCGAACTTCACCTCGCCGACCGCAAGCTCGACCGGAAACACGGTACCATCCCTGCGCTGGGCCTCGACCCGGCGGCCGATGCCGATGATCCGCTTCTCGCCGGTACGGTGGTAGCGATCTAAGTAAGCATCGTGCTGCTCGCGGTGCGGTGAGGGCATCAGCATGCTGACATTTCGGCCGATAACCTCGCCGGCCGAGTAGCCGAACAGCTTCTCGGCCGCGTTGCTGAAGGACTGGATCAGCCCGCGATCATCGATGGTGATGATGGCGTCGGGCGCGGTCGAGATGACCGAACTCATCCGCGCCTCGCGCTCGCGCAACGCCTGTTCGACCAGTTGGCGTTCCGTTATGTCCTGCGCGACCGCGATCGCGCCGAGCGACCGGCCGTCCGCGCCCAATAGCCGGGTCGCGCTCCATAGCAGCACCCGCATTTGGCCGTCTGGCGACCTGGTACGCGCTTCGATGCCGCGCACAGGGCGGCCCGCCAGGGCCTGCCCAAGGCCGGCGCGCGTGAAGCCACCCTCCGTATTGCGGCCCAGGGCCCGGAAATAATCCCGCCCGATAACCTGGTCCCTTGGGCGGCCATAGAGCCGCTCCGCCTCGAGATTGAGTTCTAGGACAACGAGCGTGGGCGAAAGCAGAAGAATCGGCATCGCTGCCGTCTCGACCAGCGAGCGGAAGCGCTCTTCGCTCCTCCTGAGTTCGTCGCGCAGTGTCATCGTCGATGCACCCGTCGCTGACGCCGGTTTGGGCGGGCGTGCTTGCATGATGCGCTGGCTTTTGTCGGGTTTCTTACTGCCGCTTTGGCTGCGCACCGGCTTTGCGCCGCGAATCTTTTTCTTGTTCCTCATCGCCAAGGTTTAAGCACGGCAGCCCTGCGCCCGTAAAGCGCGCCGCACCTGTACCCGTAGGCTTGACCCAGATCAATGCCGCGGCCCGATTCCTCGCGCTTCATGAATTGCAGTTTCGCGTTCCGTTCCGACCCTGCACAGGGAGCTTCGCCCCATGACCATGCGTAAGATCAGACTTGAGCTCGCCCGTTGCCACGACTTTCCAGAGGGCAGCGCCATACATGGCTACGAGTTTACGGCGCCACTCGACCACGAGGGCCATTTCGATCCTGCGGGCTGGAAGGCGGCGCGCAAGAACTGCACCGTCCGCCGCTTCTGGGGCGCCGAGCCCGAGGAAAAGGGCGTGCTGATCCACACGCGCGGCAAGAATTGGGCGTTCTCCTATGTCCCCAACGAGACCGAGGATGACGAGCCGATTTTTAAATTCGACCGCCATACGTTCCGGGCTAGGGAATACGTGTCGATCACCGAGCATGACGGGGTGCAACGAACCTTCCGGGTCGCGTCGGTTCGCTGATGCGGCCTGATCCCGGTCACCGCCGCTCGGCTTCGAGACGCCTGAATCCCTGCACACCGTCGAATGAATAGCCGGCCTCTTCCAGCGATGTCGTGACCCAGCGGCGGTCGCTGCCGGCGCGTACCAGCGTGTCGGCAAGCCCCGCCCGAACCGCGTGGCAGCGGTTCGTCTTCGCCAACCCGTCGATCGCGCCGACAAGAGTGGCCCAGACCACGTCGCGCCCCGGGATGTTCGGGACGATAATATTGTTGACCCACAGGATGCGGGTCTCGGTCAGGTCGCCGCGCACCTCGAACGAGAATAGGCCGAGGATGTAGCCGTCGTCGTTCTGAACCGTCATCAGCCCCCGCGGCATGGTCTGCCAGCCCACCATTATATGCGGCCGGGCGAAACCGACCCATTGCTTGAGCGTGACCTGGGGCAGCACGTTGCACACCAGCGGAAAAGCCTGAACGACCGATTCCCGGGTTAATAGGCGCGGCTGAAGCTTTTCTTCCATGGGCACGGTCCAACCATTAAACGAATTGAAAATGTTAACCCGTGCCGCGGACCGCCGCATTGACCTATATCAGCGCGGCGGCGCCGGCCCGGCAGGCGACCGGCCGCGCGGTTAAGGTTTCAGCGTCGCGATCAGGATTTCCTGCGACTCCGGCATCGTCGCCAAGGTGAACCCAAGCTCCCGGCACAGCGAGATCATCAGTGTGTTTTCCTGCAGGATTTCGCCGAAAATTTCGCCGATGCCGCGCTGGCGCGCATAGTCGATCAGACGCCGCATCATCAGCCCCCCGATGCCGCGGCCCTTCAGGTCACTGCGCACGCTAGCGGCGAATTCCGCCCGGCGGTTGTCCGGATCGGCAGCTAAGCGCACGACCGCGACGATGTCATGCTGCGCAGTTGATAGAACCTCCAGGACAAAAGCCATTTCGCGGTCGTAATCGATCTGCGTCAGGCGCGCGAGCTGATCGACCGAAAGTGCACGCATCGGCGCGAAGAAGCGAAGGCGCACGTCTTCGGGCGCCAACCTTTCGAACAGGCGACTGATCGCGGGCCCATCTTCCGGTCGGATGGGCCGTAGCAGTGCCGAACCAAGGCCGGGAATCGACTCGGTACGCTCCAGCTCCTTCGGATAGGCAGAGATCGCTAAACGGTTGCCGCGGCGGCCGCTAGCAGCCGGCTTCACGACGCGAATACGCGCGTCGAGCGCAATCACGCCCGCAACGTCGGCCAAGAGTGGATTGATATCCAGCTCGGCGACTTCATCGAGATCGCAGGTGAGTTGCGACAGCTTGACCAGGGTGAGCGCGATCGCGTCGAGCGCGGCCGGCGGACGGTCGCGATAGCCCTTGAGCTGGTGGTAAATGCGGGTGCGCGAGATCAGCTCGTGCGCCAAGAGCGAGTTCAATGGCGGTAGCGCCAGCGCCTTGTCACCGATCACTTCCACCGCAGTTCCGCCATGCCCGAACAGCAAAAAGGGACCGAACTGCGCATCGGTTGCCATGCCCACGATTAACTCGTAAGCGGCCGGCCGATGGATCATTTCCTGAACGACAAAACCATCGAGCTGGGCGCTAGGCACGGCTTTCACGACGCGCGCGCGCATCGCCTCCGCTGCGGCCTGCACCGCCTCGGGGCCGTCCAGATCCAGCGCCACGCCGCCAACATCGGACTTGTGCGTGATGTCAGGCGAAAAGATCTTGAGCGCGACCCGGCCGCCGAACTCCGTGGCCTTGGCCGCCGCGTCCGCTGGCGTACACGCAATCGCGGAGCGGACCGTAGGAATGCGATAGCATGACAGGAGTTCCCGCACCTCGGGCTCGCCAAGCCATTCTCGGCCGGCCGTCACCGCGGCATCCACGATCTTTCGCGCTTGGACGACCTTTGGGGCGATTTCTTCCGCCATCGAGGGCGGCACCTGCATCAGCATTTCCTGGCCGCGGCGGCGGCGGACCAGGTGCATGAAGCCGTGAATGGCTTCGTCCGGCGTTTCAAAGGTGGGAATTCGCGCTACCGCGAACAGGCGCCGCGCGTCGCTGGCGGTTTCGGAGCCGAGCCAGCTTGTGAGAACTGGGCCCTGCTTCTTTGCGGCTGCGTCGATTACGGCCTTTGCGGCGTCGGCGCTCGACGCGATGGCCGTGGGACAATTGAGCGTGAGAACCGCGTCGACTTCGGGCGCATCGAGAAGCGCCGTCAGCGCATCGGCGTAGCGGCTTCCCGGCGCATCGCCGATGATGTCGATCGGATTTCCATGCGACCAGGTGCGCGGCAACGCCGCGTCGAGCTTCGACATCGTCGCAAGGGAAAGCTCCGCCAAGCGCCCGCCTTGATCGAGCAAAGCGTCAGTGGCCAAGACGCCGATGCCGCCGCCGTTCGTGAGAATGGCCAGTCGATCACCCGCGACCTTGGTGCCGGTCGCCAGAGTCTCCAGCGCGTCGAACACTTCTTCCAGGCTCAGCACCCTAAGGATGCCGGCGCGCTGGAACGCGGCATCATATACGGCGTCCGCTCCGGCAAGCGCGCCGGTATGCGACGCGGCGGCCTTTGCGGCGGCGGCGTGCCGCCCGGCTTTGATCGCAATCACCGGCTTCAGGCGCGATGCCGCGCGCGCCGCCGACATGAACTTGCGCGCGTGGGTGACCGCTTCCACGTACAGCAGGATGGCGCTGGTATCGGTGTCCAGCGCCAGGAAATCCAGCATGTCGCCGAAATCGACGTCCGACATATCGCCCAGGGATACGAGGTGCGAGAAGCCGATTCCGCGCGCCGACGCCCAGTCCAGAACAGTCGTCGCCATGGCGCCGGACTGTGAAACGAAGGCGACGCTACCCTTGCGCGCGCCGATATGGGCGAAAGAGGCATTCAGGCCGACAGGCGTAGACACGACGCCCAGGCAATTGGGCCCGATGATGCGCATCAGGTGCGGTCGCGCCGCGTCGAGCGCGGCCTGCTCCAGCGCGCGGCCTTCGGCGCTACCCAGCTCCTTGAAGCCGGCGGTAACGACGACGACGCCGCGCGTGCCGCGCTTGGCGAGTTGAGCGATCAACCCCGGCACTGTCTGTGGTGGGGTGCAAATCACCGCTAGGTCGGGCACGACCGGCAGGCTTGCGACATCGGGATAGGCGAGCATTCCGGCGACCGAGGCGTGCTTTGGGTTAACCGGCATAATCGGACCGTCGAAACCGCCGACCAGGAGGTTCCGCGCGGTCACGAAGCCTACGGAATTCGCGTTCGTGCTGGCGCCGATCAACGCAATGGACTTGGGACGGAAAATAGCGT
This sequence comes from Rhodospirillaceae bacterium, assembly GCA_023266845.1. GTDB lineage: Bacteria > Pseudomonadota > Alphaproteobacteria > JAEULC01 > JAEULC01 > JAEULC01. Next base: position 17,252 of record JAHFPH010000021.1, on the reverse strand, counting down.
CGAGATTGCGGACCGACATTTGCTGAAACCTGCAGCGAAAAGGCGGTGCGGCGCTGCGGTTCGGAGCGTCGCGGCAACTCTACACTATATTCGCTGCCATAAACCGGTCTCTTCGTCCAAACGCGCTTCCTCGACCGCGCGGAAATCGCCGCGCGAAATCACGCCGATCAGCTTGCCCTTCTCGACCACCGGAAGGTGGCGATAGTTGCCATCGGCCATTTGCCGCAAGGCCTCGATCGCTGTCTTGCCTGGCGGCAGGCAGTCCGGCTTCGGCGTCATCACTTCGGCTAGCTTAGTCTTGATTGGGTCGCGGCCCGCGGCCAGCACGCGTCCAACCGCGTCGCGGCCGGTGAAAATCCCGACTAAGCGGTCTTTGTCTTCGGTAATCAGCACCGCGCCCACCTTTTGCTTCTGCATACGGCGGCAGGCTTCCTGCACCGTGGCGCCGGGCGGTAGCACCAGTGGATGCTGGTCATGCACGATATCGATGAGATGCCGTTGTTCCATAGTCAACCCTTTTTGCCGCCGATGCTTGCCCAGCGTTCAAACCGACATGGCGTAGACGGGCTGCAGCCGCAGCCGGTTTTTCACTGCGCGCACGCCGGGCGCGGCTTCAGCCATGACGCGCAACGCATCGCGCTCGTCGATGCTGCGTACCAACCCCAACAGCTCCACAACACCCTTCGTGACCGTGAAATTTACCAAGGCACTGCTCGCCCACGCGTTCCGACCGATCTCGCGCCGCAAGGCGTCGCCGATAGCGGCATCGGTGACCTTTCCGCCGCGCCGGCGTCCCTGCGCAACAGCAGGAAGCAGGTCGCGCCGGCTGACGATGCCCACCAGCTTCTCCCCGCGCACCACCGGAACGCGCTTGATCTTCCATTTCTCCAGAACGTCGGCGATATCCGCCGCATCTGTTTCAGGCGTGACCGATACGACGGTGCGCGTCATCACGTCGCGCGCGCACCGGCCGCGGCTTTTCGCGTACTCACGGGCGCTCGACGACGCGTCGGTCAGCAAATCGAGCCACCAGGAACGTCGGGGCGCGGTGCCGGATTCCGGACGCCGCAGCAAATCGCCTTCGCTTACGATTCCAAGCACTCGCCGCTTCGCGTCAACGACGGGCAACGCGCTGATGCGCTGCTTGAGCATTAACCGCGCGATATCGCGGACCGGGGTTTCGGCTTTCACGGTCCGTACCCGCTTTGTCATGATCTCACGTGCGCGCATGGCCGAATCTCCCCTAGGCTCAATTGTCATCGAAACATTCCTAACCGAGCGGGGATGGGAGAACATTGATTTAGGTCAACACGGTGCGCGGGCGATCAGCGCGCCAGGACATAGCTTCCGGGCGCGTCGGCGAGCACAGGATAGCCCTTGCCCGCCGATCCCATCGGTGGAGGAGCCGAGCGTTCGCCAGACCACGCCTCGATCCATGCCGCCCAGGCGGGCCACCACGATCCGTCATGCCACGTGGCGCGCGAATACCAGGTATCGGGGTCGAGATGGTAGTCGTCGCGAGTGATCGCACCGATATGATACCCGCGGTCCGGACGGTCGGGCCCGTTTTCGCCCGGTTCGCTGACGATGCCGGCGTTGTGGCCGCCGCTTGCCAGCACGAAAGTCACGTCCGAGGTCGCAAGCCAAGTGATCTTGTAGACCGAACGCCAGGGCGCGATATGGTCGCGCGCCGTCGATACGGCAAAGATAGGCACTTTGATGTCCGCAAGCGATGCCGGCTCTCCACGCGCGCGATAGCGCCCTTCGGCCAGGTAATTGTCGAGGAAGAGCCTGCGCAGATATTCGGAATGCATGCGCTGCGGCATGCGCGTGGCGTCGGCGTTCCATGCCATCAGGTCGGTCATCGCCGGACGCTCGCCCAACAGATACTGCCGCACCATCGTCGACCAGACCAGGTCGTTCGATCGCAATAGCTGGAATGCGCCGGCCATCTGCTTGGTGTCCAGATAACCCTTGTCCCACATCATGTCCTCAAGCCACGTCACCTGGCTGTCGCTGATGAACAACATCAACTCGCCCGCATCCGTGAAGTCCGTCTGGGCAGCCAAAAGGGTGACGGTCTTCAGGCATTCATGGCAGGCGCGCGCCAGCCGCGCGGCGGCGATCGCCAGCAGCGTGCCGCCCAGGCAATACCCGACGGCGTGGACCTTTGGCGCGCCGGGCACGATCGCGCGCACCACTTCCAGCGCCTTCAGCGGGCCCAGTTCCAGATAGTCATCCATCCCCAGGTCGCGATCGTCCTCGGTAGGGTTTTTCCACGAGATCATGAACACGGTGTGGCCGCGGCCGACCAGATAGCGCACCAAGCTGTTCGCCTGCGACAGGTCCAAGATGTAGTACTTCATGATCCATGCCGGCACGATAAGCACCGGTTCGGCATGCACGGCGTCGGTTGTCGGCGCGTATTGGATCAGCTCCATCAGGCGGTTGCGGTAGACGACCTTGCCCGGCGTCGCCGCCACGTTGCGCCCGACTTGGAATGCCTCCGCGCCGACCGGCGGGCGCCCAAGCACCGCGCGCTCGGTGTCGTCGAGCCAGTTCTGCCAGCCCCGTTGCAGATTTTGCCCGCCCTGCTCGATCGTCGCGCGCAGCACTTCGGGATTGGTGAGCGGAAAATTGGCCGGCGAAACGGCGTCCAGATACTGGCGCATGGCGAAATGGACGATATTGGCATGCCGCGGATCGACCCCGCGTATCCCCGTGGTGGCGTTGTGCCACCATTGCTGCGTGAAAAGGAAACCCTGCCAGATCAGCGAGAACGGCAGGGTTTGCCAGTCCGGACCCAAGAAGCGGTGGTCGCCTTGCAACGGCTCGATCGCCGGCGGCGTGCCGGGCTTGAATGGCGCGCGCGCGGCATAGTTGCCGAAACGCAGCCATTTGCGGAACGCCTTGCGCACCAGGTCGGCCTGCTTTCCCGGCGCGTTCAGCAGATGGATGCTCCAATCGGCGAAGGCCTGCAGCACGGCGGCCGGCGACAAGCCGCCGGTGAATTGCGCCTGCCAGGCATGGACGCTGCGATCGATGGGAAACCCGCGCTGCTCCGCCTCATCGTCCGGCGAAAGCGGATCCACGGCGCCGGGCTGCGGCGCCGGCAGGACAATCACGTTGCTCGCCGCACCGGAACGCTCGGGCGGCCGTGCGCGGTGGGCCTGCGATTTATTCGTAGCGATGCGGTCCAATGGCTGCATACGTTGAGTCTGTCAGCCTTGTCGTGGAAGCACATTGACCTGAATCAAACCCAGCAAGAGCCATTCGCGCTAGATTGAATTCGTCAGGCACAACAACCAAGAACCCGAGGTCCCGGATGCGATTTCCTCTTGCCGCGACCTGTCTGCTTCTGATCGCCCCGCCTGCCTTCGCGCAGAGCCGTACGGGAGACGCGGACGCGGGTCGCGCGCTTGCTCAACGCGTCTGCGCGCGTTGCCACATCGTCGCCGAGCAGCAAGCGCAGCCCAGCGTCGATGGCGTACCTACTTTCGCCGCCATCGCCCGCAAGCCGACGATTGGCGAGGGCGACTTGCGTGCATTTTTGCAGGTGCCGCACGCGTCCATGCCGGATTTCTCACTGACGCGGCGCGAAATCGACGATGCAATCAGCTATATCCTGAGCTTGCCTCGCCGATAGCCGAGCCACCAGCTGCGCGGTCGCGTATCTAGCGCCGCGTGCCGGGCCACGCATACCGAGAATAGAACCAGCGCTTCACCAGCTGAGCCAGCGCCAGATAGCACAGAGTCATGCCGGCAAGAGCAGCGAGGAAACCCGCCGGGGGCTGCACGAAGCCGAACCATCGACCGACCGGCGTAAACGGCAACACCACGCCGGCCGCCACCACCAAAAGCGATGTCGCGGCGAGCAGCAAATGCGGTCGGCTGGCCAACGGATTGCCCTGCGTGCGAATGACGAAGACGATGAGCACTTGCGTCGCCAGGGATTCGATGAACCATCCGGTCTGAAACAGCGATTCGTCCGCGCCAAACCCCCACAGCAATAGTCCGAAGGTGAGAAAATCGAACAACGAGCTGACCGGCCCCAGCACGAGCATGAAATCGCGAATGAAGCCGATGTCCCAATGCGACGGCGTCGCCAACGTTTCAGGATCGACGTCGTCGAACGGTATCGCAACCTCCGATACGTCGTACATCAGATTGTTCAGCAGAATCTGGATGGGAAGCATGGGCAAGAATGAAAGCAACAGTGAAGCTCCCGCCATAGAGAACATGTTTCCGAAATTCGAGCTGGTCGCCATCATGACGTATTTCATGATGTTGCCGAAGGTGCGTCTTCCCTCGCGCACGCCTTGCTCCAGCACCTTCAGATCCTTCTCCAACAGGATCATGTCGGCGGCATCCTTGGCCACGTCCACAGCACCGTCCACGGAAATGCCCACATCCGCCATATGCAGGGACGGTGCGTCGTTAATGCCGTCGCCCAGAAAGCCGACCGTGTGACCGCGCTGTTTCAGGGCGAGCAGAATGCGCGTCTTCTGGGAAGGTGTGACGCGACAGAACAGCGTGGTCTTTTCCGCACATACTGATAGCGCGTCGTCGCTTAGTGCGGCAACTTCGGCGCCTGTCAGCATGGTGGCTGCGTCGATCCCAAGTTCTTTGCAGACATGCCGCGTCACCAGTTCATTGTCGCCCGTCAGCACTTTGATGAGGATGCCGCATCGCTTCAGCGCGTCGATCGCCGCCGACGCGTCGGCTTTCGGCGGATCGACGAATGCCACAAACCCAGCGAAAACCAAGGACGCTTCATCGCCGGCGTCCACATGGGACCGGGCGCCGTCCATGTCTCGCCAGGCGACGGCGAGCAGCCGATAGCCGTCGGCGCTCATGGCATCGAATACCTGACGCGCCTGGGCGTGGGCCGCCGCATCGAACGGCCGAGGTATGCCGCCATCGTCCGGCTCATACCGGTCGCAATGTTCGAACAGGTCTTCCGGCGCGCCCTTGACGATCAACCGCCGTTCGCCGCCGCGGTCGAGCAGCATCGAGACCCGCCGGCGCTCGAAGCCGAACGGCACCTCGTCGATCTTGCGCCATCCGTCCGTAGCGTCGGGCACGGCTTCAAGGATCGCCCGGTCGAGCGGGCTTCTGAGGCCCGTCTCGAAATGACTGTTCAACCAGGCGAGTTTCAAGACGCCGTCGCTATCCTTGCCGGTCAGCGAGACCTCGCGTACCAAGCGGATGCGCGCTTCGGTCAGTGTGCCGGTTTTGTCGGTGCACAGGATGTCCATCGCGCCTAGGTCATGGATCGATGCCAGGCGCTTGACGATGACACGCTGCGCCGCCATGCGCAGCGCGCCGCGAGCGAGCGTCACCGAAACCACCATGGGCAAAAGCTCGGGCGTCAGGCCCACCGCCAGCGCCAGGGCGAACAGAAACGAATCGATCAACGGCCGGTGGTTGAGCAGATTCACGAATAACGCGATCAGCGACAGCAGCACGGTGAGCCGCATGATCAAGATGCCGAAGCGGTAGGTCCCGCGCTCGAGCGCAGCCGGCGGCGGCTCGGCGGCGAGCCCGCCCGCCACCTTTCCTAACTCGGTGCGCGATCCCGTGGCGATCACCAGAAGCTTGGCGGAACCGCTGATAACCGAACTACCCATAAAAACGGCGTTGATGGCCGCGGTTGCATCACCGGTGGTGGGCGTTGCATCGACGCGCTTTTCGCGTGGATACGGCTCCCCAGTCAGCTGTGCCTCGTTGACGAAAAAATCACGCGTCTCGATCAAGCGCCCGTCCGCCGGCACTAGATCACCCGCGGCCAGCAGCACCACGTCGCCGGGCACGATCCGTTCGGCCGGAATCTCGACCGCCGCGCCATCGCGCAATACGCGCTCCATCAATGCAACCGAAGCTTTCAATCGCGCGACCGCGTTTTCGGCGCGGTGCTCCTGCACGCTGTCCAGCAACACGCCGATAGCGACGATCAATACGATAATCGCGAAGCTGGCTGTATCGCCTGTCGCGGCCGATACGATGGCGGCAGCAAGCAGAATGAGAATGAGGGGATTGCGAAACCGGTGCGCCACCCGAATGACGAAAGAAAAGCGTCGTGTGGGCCGCAACGCGTTCGGGCCAAACCGCTGCAACCGCGACTCAGCCTCGACGGCGCTGAGCCCCCCGGCTGAACTGCCGAGGGCGGTGAGTTGGGCGGGCAGCGGATCCATCCAGAATGCCGAGGCGGATTCGCGCGGGTTCGCAGTGCCATGGACCATCGCCGCGACCTATATGCTGGCGAAACCCCCGAAGTGTTGATCTGCGTCAAGGCGTTCGGGGCGGATTCAGACGAGATTACACTTTATCTCCCATCAATTCTCTCAGCGATCCGTGCAGGAGTTCAAAATGACCTACAAGGATATCCTGGTCTATGCCGACGCCAATAAATCCGCCATTACCCGGTTCGACGTCGCCGCCACGCTTGCAGCCGCGCACAAGACCCATCTTGCGGCTTTGCATGTAAGCGTGCCGCCTTTCATACCGATGGACGGCGGCCTTGCCATGTCGCCGTCATTGATCGAATGGCAGGAGGAATTTCAGAGCCAACAGACCGAGAAAGCGAAACAGGCGGTCGACGCGGCCAAGCGACGGACTGGCCAGGACATGGAATGGCGCGCGGCGCGCGGCGACATGATCGACACGACGCTGCTGCACTGCCGCTATGCCGATCTGGCGGTGGTGAGCCAAAGCGGCGCCGAAAACGACGAGCCCTTGGACGCCGACGAATTGCCCGAGGCGATCGTGATGGGCGCCGGGCGGCCCGCGCTGATCGTTCCCCGCTATGGAAAGTTCGACACGGTCGGCGATCGCGTTTTGGTCGCCTGGAACCGCACGCGCGAATCGACCCGCGCCGTGCACGACGCGCTGCCGATCCTCATACGCGCGAAGTCGGTCACGGTGATGGAGGTCAATCCCGACCGTGGCGGAGCCCCGCATATCGCCGGCGCCGACATTGCCCGGCATCTGGCGCGGCATGGCGTTAAGGCCGAGGTTTCCTCGACAACGGCCGGCGATATCGACGTGGGCGACATAATTTTAGCTCGCGCGGCGGATCTGGGCGCCGATCTTTTGGTCATGGGCGCCTACGGCCATTCGCGCCTGCGCGAATTCACCCTGGGCGGCGTGACGCGCCATCTGTTGCAGCACATGACCCTTCCCGTGCTGATGTCCCATTGACGAGGGCAGGTCTGTGCGGCCGACGCGCCATACCGATCCCGGGAGCCGGTGGCATGCCGCGCCGATGCCCGACGTCGCGGAGCGCTATCGGCAGGAAAACGGGGTGCGGCTGATCGAAATCAACCTCGCCCGTGTGCAGCAGCTGTTCAATTCGTTCGACCCCTCGCCGTTTCACGAGAAGGACCTGGACGCGGATGCTGAGGACTATATCGTCGGCGCGGCGCGCGAGTTTCACCTGACCACGCCGCTGAAGATGGTAATTCACCTGCCGGCCGCCGAGATAAAGGCGCATTCGGGAAATCTTGAAACTTCGATCCACAGTTACTTCGCCTACCGCCGCGGCGCGGCCGGCCGCGATCTGCGTTTTTTATTGCGCCAAGGACGGCTGTCGTTATTGATCGGGCTTTCATTCCTAGCCGTGTGCCTGGGCTTGCGCGCGGTTCTGCTGACGCCTGCCGGCGGAACGATGCAAAGCGTCGTGGCCGAGGGTCTTGTGATCGCGGGCTGGGTGGCGATGTGGCGGCCGCTGCAGATTTTCTTGTACGACTGGTGGCCGCTCAGGCGGATGGTGCGGGTTTACGAGAAGCTCGCGGCCATTCCCGTCGAAACCAAGCCGGCGACGTGAACCCTAGCGGCCCGCCGGCCGTGGCGGCATCCTGATCGTTGATATCCAGACATCACCAGCCTTCCGGTAGTTCTTTTCCACCGCAACCCAAGCGACGCGATGCGCAATTTCCTCGCGCCGCGGATTGCGCCCATAGCTCGACCAGGCGTGGTTGAACGCCTCGCGGTAGATAGTCTGGGCGCGGATAGGCAGGTGGCGCCTGACGGGCGGCGGCAGCGTCGCGTTGATGCGATAGGGCATCGTGGAGATACCACGGTAACGGTTATTTGCCCCCGTTCGGCGGCTTGGAACCGGCATCCGACAGTGGCGTGATTCCCTGTTGCGCGCATCGCGACATGATTTGAGTCAGGTTGCTGGCTCCTTCCGCATAGGCTTTCGCCGCCGTCAATGCCCAGCTCTGCTGTACATTCGCGACATCGCTGAACGAGCGGCACTTGCTGAAGGACTGCTGGGCGCGCTGGTCCTCTCCCAGCCGCTCGCCGATGAAGCGCGCCAATTCCTGCTGCCACTCGATGCAGCCCTTGGCATAAGCCTCGCCAGCCTGGCCGAAGACCGCCATTATCGGCCCGTTCCATGCCGTTAACGCATCCCAGGGCGCCGCCGGAATGGAACTTTGGCCGTTAGTGGAGTGCTTTGTCATGGTTTCCTCCTCAGTAATAAACGCCGCTTGCCGCGCCCGCAGGCGCTCCCTTTGCCGCCACGCTTCAAACTCTCGCCAGGACCGCGCGCGCTCATTGATCTAGGTCAATCGGGGCGAAATGCCGCACCCCCGCGCGGCCGAGGCCGGGATTTGACCCAGATCAAGGCCCGCCACGTGGGCGCGAATAGCATAAATACGAAAATCGATTTTTGATGGAGGGTTGACCATGTTTCGCTCGATGATCCCACTCGGCCGGAGAGCCGAGGCCGCCCGCAATGACGATCCTTTCCAAGCCTTCCAGCGCGAGATGAACCGCCTGTTCGATACCACGATGGGCGGCTATCTGGCGCCTAGCAACGGCAATGGCGCGCATCTGCTTGCGCCGTCGATGGACGTGAAAGAAACGGACAAGGCGATTGAAGTGGAAGCTGAATTGCCGGGCGTCGACGAAAAGGACATCCAGGTCACGCTTGACAATGACATGCTGACCATCAAGGGCGAGAAGAAGGCGCAGAAGGAGGAATCCAAGAAGGACTATTACATGAGCGAGCGCAGTTACGGCTCGTTCCTGCGGTCGCTGCAGCTGCCCGCGGGCGTGGATGCCGGAAAGGTCAACGCCACCTTCGCCAAGGGCGTACTCAAGGTTGTCCTGCCGAAACCGGCCGGCGCCGAATCGAAGACCAAGAAGATCGACATCAAGGCGGGGTGACCGCGGCGCCATCGGCGCACAAGCATGGGCCCCGCGATCCTGCGCGCGGGGCCTTTTGCTTTCTGCGCGCCTCGGCCGATGGGGCGCCGGAAATCAGCGGCTGACGGCGAGTTGGATTAGGGCAAGGCCGAGGCAAAGCACGACGGCCAAACGCGGAACGAAACGCGGAACCCGGAATCCGCGTTGGCGCGGCAGGCGCCCTTGGATGCGCCACAATGCCGCACTGACCGTGGCGAAGATCAACAGGGTGAACGCGCTCGCCGCCGAGGCCAGCAACGCGACGTCCCATGCGATCGCCAGCAAAAGCACCCCCGCCCCCGACGCCACGGTCGCCGCCATCGGCGCGGCGGTGCGGGCATTTAGCGCGCCGAACCGTCCGGGCAGCCAGCCGCGGCGCGCCATGCCATAGAGCAGCCGCGACAACATCAGGATCTCGATCAATACGCCGTTGGATACGGCGATCAACGCGATCGCCGCGAATAATCCCGGCGAATACCATCCTGCTTTCTCTCCGATCGCCAGTAGGGGCGTCTGCGAATCGCCGGTGGGCGGGACGGCAAGCGCAACGGCGACGACCAGAAGATAAAGGGTGGTGCTCAAGGCCAGGCTGATCAGCATGGCGCGCGGCATGGTGCGCTCGAAATCATGCGTCTCTTCCGCCATATTCGCCATGTTCTCGAATCCGATATAGGCGAAGAAAGCCAGAAACGTGCCGGCCGCCACGCCACCCGGATCGAAGGCAGCCAGCAGCTGCGGCGCCGACGCCAGCGATGCGGAAAGCGACGGCAGGTTTACCCAACCCGCGGCAACGACCAGCAGCAGGCCGGCAATCTCGATGACCGACATCAGCCCGGCGATCGATACGCTCTCGCGCACGCCCGCACATGCCACCAGCGTGGCGGCAATGCACAGCGCCGCCGCGATCGCGGGCGCGGGCAGGTCGACGAAATACTGGGCATAGCCGGCGCTGCCACGCGCCAACGCGGCGGTGGCCACCAGCACGACCGCGCCGGTCGCCAGCCCCACGATCAGCGACAGCCGGTCGGACCCGAACGCCTCTTTCACATAGGCCGCAGCCCCGGCCGCGTCGGGAAACCGCGCCGCCAGCTCGCCGTAACAGGCCGCGACCAGCGCGGCGAGCAACCCGGCCAGCAGAAAAGACAGCAACGCGAACGGGCCGGCGACCGCGATCACCGTTCCGACCAAGACGTAAATGCCGGCCCCGATGATGACACCGAGGCCGTAGCCGACAAGCAACGTCACGCCCAGCGCCCGGCGCATCGCGTCACGTCGGAACGTTACGACCGGCTTTGCCGCCGAATACGTTTTCGATCATCCGGTACTTCGTCTGGGCGGTGGTGCTTTCGCGGAAGTAGTTGACCAGATCGCCCCAGGGTTCGTTCACTTGGGCCAGCCCCGAGATGAAGGCGATAACCGTGCCCACCTGGGTGTCCCCGGACATGACGAACCAGCCGCCAACCAGCAATATGCCGACGACCCCGCTATGATAAAGCAGATTCATCAGGAAGTTCATCGAGTATTTCCAGCCGAAGATGCGCATATTCAACCCGAATACGTGCCGGATGCGCCATTCGAACGACAGGTCCGGCGCGCCAGGGCCGCCAAGATGACGACGGCCGTTTTCTTCGATCAGGCCTGTGCTTATGTGGCGCATGACCTGGATACGTTCCGCAACACGACGGTTGACCGCCGCCTGCATCAGAGGCACGAACACGAGTTGCGGAGAAAACAGCGCAATGGCGACGAGCGCAAGCCAGGGCTGAAGAAACGCCATGTAGGAGAATATGGTCAGCAACAGGCCACCCTGCAGCAACGGTTCGGATATGCTGATGCCCACAAAACTGCCGACCGGCTCGACCTCGGAAACCACCATGGCGATTTCCACGCCTTCCACTTCGGCCGTGTGGTCGCCGCTCGGCAGGGCGCTTGTCAACGAATATATGTTGCGGCGCAGTTCCCGCGTCGCTTTTTCTCCGACGTAGCCGCGATAGATGTTGAAGCCCAGTTTTATCGCCCCCATGGCGAGCGCGACGACGGCATAGGCCGCGCACAAGGCGGTCAGCGCCGTGAAATCGTCGGCACGGATCACGTCGTTCACGATGCGACGCTGCAGCTCCAGCGGTATCGCGCTCATCAGGAAGACGACGATCGACAGCGCGCAGACGAAGAATTGATGCCGGCCGGTAACGCGCCAAACGTAGCCGTAGATCGACTTCGGCAGGGCGCGTACGACGGGCGGCAGCGCTTTGCCACCTTCGCTATTCAGTACGCTTGATGCCACGTTCATTCCACGTTTCGCATCGGAGTTTCTGGCGGATCGGTGCCGCACACACCATCCAAGCTCCGGCGCGCGGCGCCAAACCATTGGATAATGCCCGGTCCTAGGGGCTTGATACATTGATGTAAATCATCCGTGCAGTGTCTTCCCGCTCGGCCCAATAGCCGCTTGAGTAAGTCGGATACCCTAAGGTTGGAATCAACTTGATTTTTTAGTTGGGTTCTAAAACTGCTACAGAAATATCGGCCGCAAGTGGCAAAGAATCTTAGGCTGGGCCGACTTGCGGACGTCTAACTGGAATCCATGCGGGGACTGCAACTGCATAACGTCTGTAAGCGTCACCGAACTGTTTTAGGGCCTCTCGCTCTTCACGTCGCGCAAGAATGACATACATCGCGACCAGCGGCGGATACATCGCCAACGTCAGCAGCGTCGGCCATTGCAGCATGAAGCCGGTCAGGATAGCGATAAACCCGGCATATTGCGGATGGCGCACCCACGCGTAAGGCCCAGCGACGGCCAGCCGCCCGGCGCGTTGGGCCTCGTGCAGCACCGGCCAGGCTAACGCTATCAGCACAAACCCAGCCGCGATCAATACGTTGCTGAAAATGTGCGCCGGGCTCAGATGCGGATCGCCCTGCCAACCGAACAGCGTGGACCACAAATGCCCGGCGTCGTGACTCAGCAGATCGAGTTGCGGGTAGCGCGTCTGAATCCAGCCCGACAGCAGATAGATCGTCAGCGGGAATCCGTACATCTCCGCGAACAGCGCCACAATGAACGCGGAATACGCGCCGAAGGACCGCCAATCGCGCAGCGACTGGGGCTTGGTGAAGCTGAAGGCGAACAGAATGAACACCGCCGCGTTGATCGCCGCAAGGAGCCACAATCCATAGGCCGGCACGAGTTCGCTCATGGCTTCTTGTCCCCGCCGCGGTCGTGATCGTGGCCGTGGCCGCCGTGTCCGCCATGCATGAAAACGTGCATCAACGGGCACGCCAACAGCAAAAGGTACGGCAACACCCCCAGCACATGCGGCCGGTGCTCGCTCCACAGCAGATAGGCCGCCGCACCCACGAACACCGCCGCCGCGATCGCGGCGCGGTGCCGCCAGAGAACACCTGTGATCGCGTCCATCTTGTTGCCCCTCCTACATCCGCATCATCTGGCTCATGCCGCCCATCGGACCCATCGGTCCTGCCATCAGTTCGTTGGCAATGCGCTTCTGATCCTCGCTAAGGGCGGCGTAGAGCGGCTCGGCGCTGGCGCGGATCGCGTGCAGGCTTTCGATATGCGACGCCATCATCTTTTCGTGCCGTTCCAGGTTGCCGAGCCAGTCGCCCTTCGCGGCTTTGGGCGCCATCATCGGCATCGCCATCATCATGTCTTTACTGGCCTTGCGCACCGCGTCGGCGAAGGAATTCCACGCCGGGGTCTGAACCTCGCTGATGCCGATCTCGGCGCGCAGGAACGCCAACCGCCCTTCGACGTGCTTGCCCGGCCCCATCTGCATGCCCTGCATGCCGGGGCCGTCCTGCATCATGTTCATGCCCTGCCCGCCCATCATGCCGCCCATACCGGGGCTCGGCACATTTGGCGTCGACAAGTGCTTGCCCGCAGCCGGCGGCGGTGCCTGATGCGCATGCGGATCGGCGCTCTGCTGCGCCGTGCTTGGTGTGCCTGCCAGGGCGAGGCCAAGAACCAAGGCGATCGGGGTCAATGTCTTCATGGCCAACTCCTCCAGGTTATTTTGCGAAGATGGCCCGAATTTTTAGTCAACGCCTTGATCCAGATCAGTTTCCCCTAGGTGGAAGGTTGTGCGGCGTGCCCACTCAGCCGGCCGGTCGCCGGCCGGCGAACCAGAAAGCCAACAAAGGCACGACAACCCATTGCAAAAGCGGCGAAAGCCCGGTGCCGAACGGCGGGACCAGAGGCATCCAGGGCGAATAGGCCCAGCCTTGCCGTACGGTCACGTTCAGCCATTCGCTGAACACCGTGTAGCCAAGGCCGAACGCAACGGCCAAGCACGCAACCGCGCGGTATGAACCGGCGGCGGATGTCCACGCTCCGCGGCCGATCGTGGCAATGGCGATCGCAAGCGCGCTGGCGGCGATCAACACGTCGCCAAGCACGCAATGCAGCACCGTGTAGGCCAGAGCTGCCGGCTTGGCCTTGACCCATAACGAATATAGCGGCAGATGCGCGGCCTCCCACACCATGTTGCCTGCTGCGATCGTTCCCAAATACCTGCGCGTCGCCGTCCATCGCCGCAACGACATCCGCGAAGCGGCGCGGGTTGCGTCCGGCGTCGCGGCCGTCATCCGGCCTTCGCATGGGGGATATCGGCCTGTAATCCCACCGTGACGCGCGCAAGCTCGTCCGCGCCGAGCGTCTCACGCGCCAACAACTCCCTTGCGCCGCGTTCGAGGATGACGCGGTTGCGCTTCAAAAGGGCCGCCGCGCGGCCGAACTCCTTTTCGACGATGCCGCGCACCGCCTTGTCGATCTCGGTCGCGGTCGACTCGCTGTAGCGGCGCTGTTGCCACGACAGCGGACCGGCCGACGGCAGGAACGGGCTTGTTTCCGCCTCGTACACGATCTGGCCCATTTCGCTGGTCATCCCGAAGCGGGCGACGATGCTGCGCGCGATCTCGGTCACCTTTTGCAGGTCGTCCGCGGCGCCGGTCGACGGCTCGGCGAAGATAACGCTCTCAGCGGCGCGCCCGCCCAGAAGCACGGCGATCTTGTTTTCCAATTCGGCCCTGGACATCAGGAAACGGTCCTCGGTCGGGCGCTGGATTGTGTAGCCGAGGGCGGATACGCCGCGCGGGATGATCGACACCTTCTGCACGGGGTCCGAGCCGGGTATGGCCAGCGCCATGATGGCGTGGCCCATTTCATGGTGGGCGATCACCTCGCGCTCGTGCGGATTGAGGATTCGATTCTTCTTTTCCAGGCCCGCGACGATGCGTTCGATCGCCTGCGTGAAATCCTCCTGGCCGACCGCCTCCGCGCCGCGGCGGGTGGCGAGCAGGGCCGCCTCGTTGACCAGGTTCGCCAAATCGGCGCCGGTGAAACCGGGCGTCAGCGCGGCCACCTGTTCGGGGTCGAGCTCGGGCGCCAGGCGCACTTTGCGCAGATGCACCTTCAAAATATCGGTGCGGCCCTTCTTGTCGGGACGATCGACCAGCACCTGCCGGTCGAAGCGCCCCGCCCTCAGCAGCGCCGGATCGAGGATCTCGGGCCGGTTGGTCGCGGCCAGCAGCACGATGCCGCCGCTCGGATCGAAGCCGTCGAGCTCCGCCAGCAACTGGTTGAGGGTCTGTTCCTTCTCGTCGTGGCCGCCAAGGTTGAAGGTCCCGCGCGCCCGGCCGAGCGCGTCGAGCTCGTCGATGAAGATGATGCAGGGCGCGTGCTTGCGCGCCTGCTCGAACAGGTCGCGCACGCGCGCCGCGCCGACACCGACGAACATCTCCACGAACTCGGAGCCGCTAATCGAGAAGAACGGAACCCCCGCCTCGCCAGCCACCGCGCGGGCAAGCAGCGTCTTGCCGGTGCCCGGCGGCCCCACCAACAGCACGCCTTTCGGAATTCGCGCGCCCAGCCGGCCGTATTTGTCGGGCGCCTTGAGGAAACCGACGACCTCTTTCAGCTCGTCCTTCGCCTCGTCGACGCCGGCGACGTCGGCAAAGGTGACCTTGGTGTCCTTCTCCAGATAGATCTTCGCGCGGCTCTTGCCGATCGACATAAGCCCGCCGGCCTGGCGCTCGGCCATCGGACGGACCAGGAACATCCACACCAGCCAGAAGCCTATGGCCGGCAGCAGCCAGGCCAGCAACGTCTTCATCACGCCGGATTCGGTTTGCGCCGAAAACTTCACGTTGTTCTTGGCCAGAAGCTCCGCCAGCCCCGGCTCGACGCGCGTGGTCACGAAATGGGTCTTGCGGCCCTCCTCCGGCTGCTTGAACGTGCCGGAAATGCGGGTTTCGCCGATCACGATCTCGTCGATCTTGTTGGCCGCCAGCAGGCTTTGGAATTCGCTGTAGGGGATCGGCTCGATGTGCTGCTGCGCGACCCAAAGATCGCGCAGAAAAATCACCCCGAACAGGGCAAGAAGCACGTACCACAGGTTGATCTTGGTTCCTCGTTCCATGCGCTCTCCTGCTTACGATTGAAGGAGTTTCCGCTATCCCGAGGCATAGCGCCTTGATCCAGATCAGTTTCCGCCGCGTGGAAACCGCCCAACTGCGAAGCGCCCGGGCCTCAAGCTGCCAGCTTCACCCGGCGCAGGCGCAGCGCGTTGCCGATCACGGAAACCGAGCTCAAGGCCATCGCCAGCGCGGCGATGGCCGGGCTCAACAGCACCCCGAAGGCCGGGTAGAACGCGCCCGCCGCCACCGGCACGCCGAGGGCGTTGTAGACGAAGGCGAAGAACAGATTCTGCCGGATATTGCGCATGGTGGCGCGGCTGAGCGCCCGCGCCCGCGCGATCCCCGCCAGGTCGCCCTTCACCAGCGTCACGGCGGCGCTTTCGATGGCGATGTCCGTGCCCGTGCCCATGGCCACGCCGATGTCGGCCGCGGCCAGGGCCGGCGCGTCGTTGACGCCGTCCCCGGCCATCGCCACCACCCGCCCCTGCCCTTTGAGGCGGTTCACGATGGCGTGCTTGTCGGCCGGCAGCACTTCGGCCTCGATCTCGTCGATGCCCAGCTTGCGCGCGACCGCTTCGGCCGTGCGGCGATTGTCGCCGGTCAGCATCACCATGCGCACGCGGTCGCGCTTTAGCTGGGCGATCGCGCCGGGCGTGGTGGCCTTGATCGGGTCGGCCACGGCCACCAGCCCCACCGCGCGCCCGTCGAGGGCCACAAACATCACCGTCGCGCCGTCGCCGCGCAAAATGTCGGCGCGCGCGCCAAGACCCGCCGCGTCGATTTTCAAGTCCTGCATCAATTTTATATTTCCGAGGGCTACGCGGCGGCCTTCGACGGATGCTTGAACGCCCTTTCCGGTGACCGAAACGAAATCTTCGGCTTTGGCGAGGCCAACGCCGCGACTCTTGGCCGCACTCACGATCGCCGCGGCCAGAGGATGCTCGCTGCCGCGCTCGACCGAGGCCGCGAGGCGCAATACTTCGTCGCCGGCCGTGCCGCCCACTACCTCCACGCCGACCACTTTCGGGCGGCCTTCGGTCAGCGTGCCCGTCTTGTCCACAACCAGGGTGTCGACCTTCTCGAACCGCTCCAGCGCGGCTGCATTGCGGATCAGGATGCCGGCCGTGGCGCCGCGGCCGATCCCGACCATGATCGACATCGGCGTCGCCAGGCCGAGCGCGCAGGGGCAGGCGATGATCAGCACCGACACCGCCGCCACCAGCCCGTAAGCCAAGCGCGGCTCCGGCCCCCAGCCCCCCCATGCGGCGAAGGCCAGCGCGGCGACAGCGACGACCGCCGGCACGAACCAGCCCGATACCTTGTCGGCAAGACCCTGGATCGGCGCGACGCTGCGTTGCGCCTCGGCGACCAGCGCCACGATGCGCGACAGCATGGTGTCGGCGCCGACCTTCGTCGCCCGCATCACGAACGAGCCGGTGGTGTTGAGCGTGCCCGCGACCACCTTCGATCCCGGCTCCTTCTCCACCGGCATCGACTCGCCGGTCACCGTGGACTCGTCGATCGCCGTGCGGCCCTCGATCACCTCGCCGTCCACCGGCACCGAGTCGCCGGGCCTGACGCGCAGCCGGTCGCCGGCATGGACGTCGTCGACCGGGATTTCCTCGTCC
>JAHFPH010000143.1 GCA_023266845.1 Rhodospirillaceae bacterium | reverse complement strand
AATAGTCGGTTTCGTTGAGCGGCGCGCCGGTCTTCAGGAAGATATGGATGTTGCCGTCGGGATCGGGCCGGCCCGACCAGCCGATCAGCGAGGTGACGTAGTCGCGCTTGGTCTGGTTGTTCAGCGCCGTGGCGAATTCGATCGACACGATCTTCATGGTGATGCCGGCCTCGGCCAGCATGCCCTGGATCACCTGGGCCACCTGCTGCTGCTGCGTGTCGGTCGGCACCTGCATTTCGAACGTCAGGTTCGGCTGCCCGGCCGCCGCCAGCAGCGCCTTGGCCTTGGCGACGTCGCGCTTGGGCACCGGTACGGTCTTGGCGTAGTAAGCGTTGTTCGGCGGCACGGGCTGGTTGCCGACCGCGAACTCGCCGTTGAACACCACTTGGTTGATGACGTTGCGGTCGATCGCCAGCTCGATCGCCTCGCGCACGCGCGGGTCCTGGCCGACCGGCGTTTGCGCGCGCGGGGTCTTGCCCACGTTGAGGCTGAAGCTGGCGTAGCCCAGGCCGACGATGGATTGCAGCACCAGCTTGCCGTCGCCCTTAACCTTGGCAATGTCGGTCGGCAGCAGGCGTTCCAGCATGTCGAGCTGGCCGGACTGCACGTTGGCCAGGCGCACGGTCGCGTCGGGGATCGGGGTAAAGGTCACCTTGTCGAAGAAAATCTTGTCCTTGTTCCAGAAGCCGGGGAACTTCTCCAGCACGATGCGGTCGTTCTGCACGCGCTCGACGAATTTGAACGGACCGGAGCAGACCGGCTTATTGGCGAGGCCCGCGCCCAGCTCCTTCGCCGCCTTGGGCGAAACCATCATACCGGCGCGGTCGGAGAGCTGCGCCATCAGCGGCGAGGACGGCTCTTTCAGGTTCAGCTTGATGGTGTAGTCGTCGACCACGTCGACCGAGCCGATCGCGGCGATCTCGCTCTTGCGCCGCGATTCCGGCAGGTTCAGCGCGCGCTCGAGGTTGTATTTCGCCGCCGCGGCGTCGAACTTCTCGCCGTCGTGGAAGGTGACGCCCTGGCGCAGCTTCATGGTGACGGTCTTGCCGTCCTCGGTGATGGTCCATTCCGTCGCCAGGCGCGGGATGATCTTCAGGTTTTCGTCGATATCCACCAGCTTGTCGCACAGCGCGGTGAACACGATGCGCCCGACGAACGTGCGGGCCTGATGCGGGTCCAGAAGGTCGGGATCCTCGGCCAGGCCGATGCGCAGTTGCTGCGCGGATACGCCCGTGGACAGAGCCGTGGACAGCACCAGAACCGCCGCCCCGGCCAACACCGAAATGCGCGTCGCCATGTCCTTAACTCCCCGTTTTCCCCGTATCGAGAGGGATCGTTGATAGATCAACAATCTTCCCGGAATGCTATTCCCCGGCCCCGTTGCTGGCAAGCCGGGCGGCACGGCCCGCCGCCATCGCCTCGGGCTTGAAGAATGCCTGCAGCTTGACCAGCACCGGATCGGCGTCGATCCCGGGCTTGACCGGCTCGACCGCCGGAATCTGCCGCCAAAAATGGCAGGACGTGCTATGGCCCGCGCCGTCGTTTTCCAGCACCGGCTCCTCGACGCGGCAGCGCGCCTCGGCGAACTGGCAGCGCGTATGAAAACGGCAGCCCGACGGCGGCTTGAGCGGGCTGGGCACGTCGCCCTGCAGGATGGTGCGCGCGCGCTTGGCCTTGGGGTCGGGCACGGGAATGGCCGATAGCAGCGCCTGGGTATAGGGGTGGCGCGGGTTGCGGAACAGCGCGCGCTTGTCGGCGATCTCCACGATCTTGCCGAGATACATCACCGCCACGCGGTCCGAAATATGCTTCACCACCGCCAGGCCATGCGAAATGAGGATGTAGCTCAAGCCGAAGCGCCGCTGCAAGTCGCGCAGCAGGTTGATGACCTGGGCCTGGATCGACACGTCGAGCGCCGAGACCGGCTCGTCCGCCACGATCAGCCGGGGTTCGACCGCGAGCGCCCGGGCGATGCCGATGCGCTGGCGCTGGCCGCCGGAAAATTCGTGCGGGTAGCGCCTGATGTGATGCGGCATCAGGCCGACCAGCCCCAGCAGCTCCTCGACGCGGGCTTTGCGCCCCGCCGCGCCGCCGGCCAGGCCATGCAGCATCAGCGGCTCGCCGATCATCTCGCCCACGGTCATGGTGGGATTCAACGAGGCATAGGGGTCCTGGAAGATGATCTGCATGCGCCGGCGCATGGCGCGCAGATCGCTGCCGCCGAGCTTGCGCACGTCCTGCCCGTCGAATTCGATTTCGCCCGAAGTCGCCTCGATCAGCCGCAGGATCAGGCGCCCTAGCGTGGACTTGCCGCAGCCGCTTTCGCCGACCAGCGCCAAGGTCTCGCCTGCCTTGAGCGTCAGGTCGACGCCGTCGACCGCGCGCACGCGCCCGACCTCGCGCTGCAGGATTCCCTTGCGCATGGAGAAATGCTTCACCAGCCCGCGGACGTTGAGCAGCGGTTGTGCGCTAGAGGACATGCTTTTCCAACGGCGCGTAGTGGCAGGCGACCTGGTGGCCCGGCGCGATTTCCTTCAAGCCCGGCACCTCGGCGCGGCATTTGGCGTCGGCGAAGGGACAGCGCGGATGGAACCGGCAGCCCGGGGGCGGCGATAGCGGATTGGGCACGACGCCCTCGATCACCGGCAGCTCGTCCTGTTCCTCGGTCAGCTTCGGGATCGAGGCCAACAAGCCGATCGTATAGGGATGGCCGGGGCGGCGGAACAGCGTGGCCGCGTCGGTGCGCTCGACGATATGCCCGGCATACATCACCGCCACCTCGTCGGCGATTTCGGCCACCACGCCCAAATCGTGCGTGATCAGCAGCAGCGACATGCCGAACTCGGCGCGCAGGTCGCGCAGCAGATCGAGGATCTGCGCCTGGATGGTGACGTCCAGCGCCGTGGTGGGCTCGTCCGCGATCAGAAGCTGCGGATTGAGCGACAGCGCCATCGCGATCATCGCGCGCTGGCGCATGCCGCCCGACAGGCGATGCGGGTAATCGTCCACGCGCTGCTCGGCCGCCGGAATGCGCACGCGACGCAGCATCTCGATCGCGTGCGCGCGCGCCTCACGCGCGCCGACGCGCTTGTGGCGCTGGATTCCCTCGGCGATCTGGTCGCCCACGGTGAAGGCCGGGTTAAGGCTGGTCATCGGCTCCTGAAAGATCATCGCCATGCGGTTGCCGCGCAGCTCGTTCATCTGGTCGCGCGACATCGCCAAAAGGTCACGGCCCTCGAACGTCACGTGGCCCGAGGCGATTTCGCCCGGAGGCTTGGCGACCAGCCCCATGATCGACAGCGCCGTGACCGACTTGCCGCAGCCGCTTTCCCCCACCAGGCACAGCGTACGCCCGCGCGGCAGCGAGAAGCTGACGCCATCCACCGCCTTGACCGTGCCTTCCTCGGTGTGGAAATAGGTCCTGAGGTCCGAGACTTCGAGCAGCGGTGCCGTGCCGGCGATGTCCATCGTCAGGCTTTTCCCTTGCCGCGGCGCGCGCGCACTTCCTCGATTTTCGCGCGGTCGTAGATGCCCGTGGGGTTGGCGCGGGTCGGGAGCACCTCGCGGAACATTTCGTAATCCGCCCGGAACACCGCCAGCAGGCGCTTCAACTCCTTGAGCGGTTCGGGATTGTCGTCCACGCGCAGATCGTAGTCGGGATAGTCCTCGGTTGTGAAGATTTTGAGCGCCGCGGACTGCTTGCCGCGCTTGTCGCCGCCCGCCGCCTCGCCCGCCTCCAGCGCCGTCACCAGGCGCTCGGCGAAGGGCAGATCGGCGCGCGCCGCGAAGGTCTCGGCCGTGCGTTCGACCACCTGGGGCCCGGCCAGCATGTTGCCGGCGACCGAGAACCCGTCGCCGAGCTTGTGCCCGCACCAATCGATGCAGCCCGTGCCGGTATGCGCCGATACGCGGCCCTTGGCGTCGACCGCGTGCAGCTGGCGGATGATGCTGCCGGCGTCGGCTTCGGTTAGGCGTTTCACGACATCCGGCGCTGCTACTCCCTCGGCCAGCAGCTTCATGCCGCGCGGCCCGTACATCGGGTTCACCAGGGCCTGGGTGGACAAGGCGCCCACGCCGCTCATCGCATGCGGGCACAGCGCGCCCACCGCGAAGAACTTGGTGGACACGGCAACGCCGAAGGCGCCCGTGCGCGCGTCGCGCGCCACGATCGACCAAGTCAAAACTTTCCCCGTCTTAAAAGTCCCACCCCGGTTTCGAAGCCTATAGAGGCCCCCTGCCCCTCACAAGCCCGGCTGCCAGAGGCTTTGCGTTGAGGTATGGCAAGCTCCGGGCCGCTTTGCATGGCGCTGGCTCCCCAGGCCTAGAGATGCGAAAATAGGCGTTTGGCTAGGCAGACAGGCGGTTCATGGAAACGCCAGAGAAAGCCCCGCGCCGGCAACACATCATCCTGACGTCGCACCCCACGGGCAGCGCGAAAACCCAGCCCCTGCCGATCCACTGGGGCGCGCCCACTTCCGCCGAACGCGGGCCGATCGTCGCGACCACAACCGACCCGGCGCGGCGCAACGTCATTGGCACGCATTCTGGCTCCTATGGCCTGTACCGGGCGCTGGCGATCGCGGCCAAGCAGCTGAGCCCGCTGCACAAGCCGGACCTGAGCGACACGGCCCCGGCCGAGCCGATCGGCCCGCACCCGCAATGGATGGACCCGGCCAAGATCGTCTCGATCGATCCCTGGGGCCACATGGTGGGCGAGGCCTTCGCCGAGCTTCTGAAGCAGGGCTGGGACATCCGCCCGACCATCGCCGTGACCAAGGCGCGCATCAACATGCCGGAATTCAAGGACGCGATGGTCGCCGGGCGGCTTAGGGCCGACGGCGCGGTGCTTGTGGACAGCGGCGACGTGCGCGTGACCAAGGTGGCGATCGAGCCGGTGTGGTATTTGCCCGGCATCGCCCAGCGCTTCGGCATTTCCGAAACCGACCTGCGCCGCTCGCTGTTCGAGCATTGCGGCGGCATGTTCCCCGAGCTGGTGACGCGCTCGGACCTGCACGTGTTCCTGCCGCCGATCGGCGGCATGACGGTGTATCTGATCGGCGATCCCGCGGCGATCGCCGACCCGAAGCGCAAGGTCGCCTGCCGCGTGCATGACGAATGCAACGGTTCCGATGTGTTCGGCTCGGATATCTGCACCTGCCGGCCGTATCTGGCCCACGGCATCGAGGTGTGCGTGCGCACGGCCCAGGAAGGCGGCTGCGGCATCATCGTTTACAACCGCAAGGAAGGCCGCGCGCTGGGCGAGGTGACCAAGTTCCTGGTCTACAACGCGCGCAAGCGCCAGGCCGGCGGCGATCGCGCCGAGACCTATTTCGAGCGCACGGAATGCGTGGCCGGCGTGCAGGACATGCGCTTCCAGCAATTGATGCCCGACGTGCTGCACTGGCTGGGCGTCAAGCGCATCGACCGCTTCGTGTCGATGAGCGACATGAAGTTCGCGCCGCTGATCGAAAGCGGCATCGCGGTGGTCGAGCGCGTGGAGATTCCCGAAGGGTTGATCCCGGCCGACGCCCGGGTGGAAATGGACGCCAAGAAAGCCGCCGGCTATCACACCGCGCGCGTGCCGGGCAAGGAAGAGCTGGCCCAGGCCAAGGGGCGGTCCTTAAAGGAATGAGCGCCGCCCTGCCGGCCGTAAACATCGCCGAAGCGGTTCGCTTTCTGCGCTCGACCGAGGCGGTGCGGGCGCGTTGCCGCGCGCTGTTCGAGGCGGCGAAATCCGGCAAGCTCGCCCATGCGCGATTGGACCTGAGCAAGCTGGACGCCACCGCGGCATACGTCGCCGGGGTGATGCGCGAGAGCTATCCCGATCTCGCCATTCCCTATCACAGCCGTTGGCGGCATTTCGATCTGGGACTGGACCGCTGGGGACCGCTCTTGGCCGAGATCAAGGGCGACGCACTGGAACGCGCCGTGGCGGCGGCCGACCTGGCGGTAGTCAGCGTGCTGCTGGACGCGGGCGCGGGCGAAGCTTGGCGTTACAAGGAGCCAGGCACGGGCCTCACGCTCGCCCGATCCGAAGGCTTGGCCGTGGCCAGCCTGCACATGTTCCACGACGGCGCTTTTTCCAGCGACAAGCACCGGCCGTTCCGCGTCGACGCCGAGGCGCTGGAGGCAATGACGCAAGCGAAGCTGGCGCACGGCTTCCAGGTCGCGCGCGACAATCCGCTGGTGGGCCTGGAAAGCCGCGCCGAGTTGCTGCGCCGCCTGGGCCTGGCGCTGAAGGCGCGGCCCGAGATATTCGGCGATCCCGCGCGGCCCGGTATGCTGATCGCTCATCTGGTCCGTGCGTCGAAGACCGTGCGCGCGCATGACCTGCTGGTTGTGCTGTTGGAATCCCTGGGCCCGATTTGGCCGTCCGGGCTGATGTTCCACGGGCTCAATCTCGGCGATGTGGCGCGGCACAGGTTGGCGCGCGCCCACCACGGGCCCATGGGCGACGCCACCGACGGGCTGGTGCCGTTCCATAAATTGTCGCAATGGCTCGCCTATTCGCTGATCGAGCCCCTGGAATGGGCCGGCGCGACCGTTACGGGCCTCGACGAGCTGACCGGATTGCCGGAATACAGGAATGGCGGCCTGTTCATCGATACCGGCGTGATCGTGCCTGCGGGCGGTCTGGCGGCGGACAAGCCGCTCGACCCGCGCGAGGAAGCGGTGGTGGAATGGCGCGCGCTAACCGTGACGCTGCTCGACGATATCGCGCCGCTGGTCCGGCGCCTGCTGAACCTCGACGCCGCGCGGCTGCCGCTCGCCAAAATCCTACAGGGCGGCACCTGGAGCGCAGGGCGCAAGATCGCCGCCGAGAAACGCCCCGGCGGACCGCCGCCGATCAAGGTCGCGACCGACGGCACAACCTTTTAGCCGCAGCGAGGAAGCACCGCATGAAATATCCCAACGTGCATGTCGTGGGCCATCCGCTGGTCCAACACAAGCTGACGCTGATGCGGCGCAAGGAAACGCCCACGGCGGAGTTCCGCCGGCTGCTGCGCGAGATTTCCGTGCTGCTGGCCTATGAGGTCACGCGCGACCTGCCGCTGACCACGGAGCATATCGAAACGCCCATCGCGCCGATGGAAGCCCCGGTGCTGGCCGGCAAGAAGCTGTGCGTGGTGTCGATCCTGCGCGCGGGCCACGGTATCCTCGAAGGGTTCCTCGACCTGATCCCCTCGGCCCGCGTCGGCCATATCGGGCTTTACCGCGACCCCAACACGCTGGTGCCGGTGGAGTACTACATGAAAGTGCCGCAGGACATTGGCGAACGCCTGACCGTGGCGGTGGACCCGATGCTGGCGACCGGCCAGTCCGCCGCAGCGGCCTGCCAGCGCCTGAAAGATTCCGGCGCCGCGACCATACGCCTGGTCTGCCTGCTGGCCGCGCCCGAAGGCATGGAGCATTTCATCGCCCAGCATCCCGATGTCGAGGTCTATACCGCGGCGATCGACGAGAAGCTGAACGAGCACGCCTATATCGTGCCCGGCCTGGGCGACGCCGGCGACCGCCTGTTCGGCACCAAGTAGGCCCGCCATGAGCACCATATATGTCGCCGCCAGCAAGGGCCAGCAGGAATGGGGCGCCGATCACGGCCTGACCAAGAACCTGTTCAAGCTGGGTATCGGCGAGGGCAAGGCGCAGGAAGCGGTCGACGCACTCAACGCCGAGAAGCATGGCGGGCACGCGGACTGGAAGCTGATCAAGGCCGAGAAGGCCGAGGGCATCGACGAGGAAACCGCGGTGAAGCGCCTGGCGGCGCGCGAGCGCCTGGTCGATCCCGGGCTTTATCCGGGCCTCAAAGGTGCGCGCGGCATCTTCAAGGTGCGGATGGAGGGCGTCGCCAACCATCTGCTGGTGAAGCAGACCCTTGCGGGCAACGAACCGAAAATCGCGAAACTGAAGCCGGCCGACATCGCCATCTACCTGATCCAAACCGCGCTGGCCGATCCGGCCATGAAGGCGGCATCGGTGTGGAGCCCGGGCGGACAGAGCTGAACGGCCGCGCACGGCCACGTCTAGATTTTCTCGACCGTCACCCAGCGCCGTTCGCTCGCCGCGCGCAGACCCGCGTCGATCACGGCCTGCACGGCGGCGGCCTCGGCAAAATCGGGATAGGCCGGCGATTTGCCCGCCAGCGCGTCGATCAGTGCCTTGACCTCGATTACCTTCAGGTCGTTGAAGCCGAGCTGATGGCCGGGCGCGGGGATGAACTCGCCATAGGGCGGATGCTCCGGCCCCGCCGCGATGGTCGTATATCCATCGCGCCCCGC
>JAHFPH010000020.1 GCA_023266845.1 Rhodospirillaceae bacterium | reverse complement strand
CGCGCCCTTGCGCTCGATCAGGGCGTTGGTGGCGAGCGTCGTGCCGTGGATCACCAGGCCTAGGTCGCGCGCGGCGAGTCCGGCGTCTTGCAGCACCAGGCCGATGGCCTGGATCACCGCCCGCTCGGGCGCGCGCGGCGTGGTCAGCACCTTGGTGGCGAACCAGCCCTTGGGCGATTCCAGCGCCACGTCGGTGAACGTGCCGCCGATATCGACGCCCAGGCGGGCCCCTGTCATGGTCTAGAACCGGTCCGCGCGATAGGGCGCGGGGTCGACCAGCGGTTCGCGGCCCGCGATCATGTCGGTTATCAGGCGCGCCGTGACCGCGCCGAAAGTCACGCCCAGATGCCCATGGCCGAAGGCGAGATAGACGCGGTCGTTGCCCGGCACCGGGCCGATCACCGGCAGCGAGTCGGGCATCGAGGGGCGGAAGCCCATCCAAAAATCCGCCCCAGCGGTATCGAGCCCTTCGAACATGCGCGCGCCGTGGCCGAGCAGCTTGCGCGCGCGCTCCCAGTTCGGCGGCGCGTCGAGGCCGCCCAGCTCGTCGGTCCCAGCCAGGCGCAGGCCGATTTCCATCGGCGAGGCGCCGAAATGATGGTCGCCCGAGCTCACGGGCATGCGCGGCGCGACGTTCGGGTGCTTGATGGTCGCGTGATAGCCGCGCTCGGTGTCCAGCGGCACGTCGATGCCGGCCTGCCGCGCCAGGCTCAGCGACCACGCGCCGCCGGCGATCACCGCGGCGTCCGTCCCGCGCCGCCCCACGGATGTAACGACGGCAGGCGCGCCGGAAGCCTCGCGCTCGATGCAAGTGACTTCGGCGCGCAAAATCTCGCCGCCCGCCTCGGCGAATTTGGCGGCGAGCGTGCGCGTGAGGCGCAGCGGGTCTTTCAGATGGCGCATGTTCGGAATGTGGATCGCATGGCGGAAAATCGGCGCCAGCGACGGCTCCAACTGCTTGATCTGCTCGCGCGGGACATAGTCCCACTTGACCCCGCGGCGCGCGCGCAGATCGTTCGACCATTTCGAGCCGTCGAACGCCTTGTCGGTCTCGTAGACGTAGAGAATGCCGCGATGGGGCGCGATCTCCTCGAAATCGGCGTCGCCCAGAAGTTCGCGGTAACAATCGTGGCCGTGCGCCAGCAAGGCGGCCAGCGCCTTGGAGATTTCCTCGGCGCGTGCCGGGGTGCTGGCGCGCACGAACTTCCACAGCCAGGGCAGCATTTTCGGCAAATAGGACCAGCGGATGGTCAGCGGCCCCAGCGGGTCCATCAGCAGCCCGGGCACCTGCCACAGGATGCCGGGCGTGGCGGTCGGAACCACGCCGCTGGTCGACAGGTACCCGGCATTACCGAACGACGTGCCCATGCCCGGCTCGCCGCGCTCGATCAGCGTGACTTCAAAACCCGCCCGGCGCAGGGAAAGGGCGGTGGACGCGCCCACTGCCCCCGCGCCGATCACCGAGACATGCTTGATCGCCATCAGATGAACCCGCCGTTGATATGGATGCATTGGCCGGTGATGTAACCCGCGTCGCGCGAGCACAGGAACGCGACCAGGGCCGCCACCTCGTCCGCACGGCCCACGCGGCCCAGCGGGATTTTCTTCGCCAGCTCGCGCCATTCGCGCTCGCTAAGAAACTGCGGCCCCTCGTGTTTGCGGATCAGCCCGGGCACGACGCTGTTGACCGTCACGCCCAGGGGCGCCATCTGCACCGCGAAGGCGCGGGTCATCGCCTCGACCCCGGCCTTGATCGCGCCCGAGCCCGGATAGACCAGATAGTCGCTGCGGAAGACATGCGCGTTGTGCGAGCTGATCGTGACCACGCGCCCGTCGCGCGATTTCTTGAGATGGGGCAGGGAGGCGGTCGCCAGATCGAAAAACCCGCGCAGCATGACGCCGTAGATGCGGTCGAGCTCGTCGCGCTTCATCTCGCCGATCACGCGGCGGCTGGGAAACCCTGCATTGGAAATCAGCACATCAAGACGCCCGAACGCCTTCGCCGCCGCTTTCACCAGATTTTCGCCAGAGCCGGGTTTGCCCAGATCGGCCAGCGCGATGCGCGTCTTGGCGCCTTTTGACGCGGCTTCCTTGGCGACGCGTTCGCATCCCGCGCGGTTGTGCCGCGCATGGATCAAGATACCCACGCCCGGCGCGGCCAGGCGGCGCACTATCGCCGCGCCGATGCCGCTGCCCGATCCGGTGACCAGGACGGCACGGGCTATTTTGTGTCTTGCCACTTTTCCAGGGCCCAGCGTTTGACGGCTTTCTCGTCGAAGTCGAAGCCTAGGCCCGGACCCGTGGGCAGCAGCAGCTCGCCGTCCTTCACTTTGAGCTGGCGGTCCACCAGATTGCGGAAATTCAGCACCTGGTCGTCGGGGAAATATTCGACATAGCGGCAATTCGGGATCGCCGCGACCAGATGGACGTGCAGGTCGTGGAACCAGTGCGGGCAGATCGTGACGCCGAAGCCGTCGGCTAGGGCGGCGATACGGCGGAACTCGCTGATCCCGCCGCAGACATTGGCGTCGGTTTGCAGCACTTGCGCGGCCTTCTGGCGCAGCAGCTCCAGGAACCGCCAGCGCCCAGCCTCGATCTCGCCGGTCGCCACGATTACCTTGGTGCGTTCGGCCAGCCGCGCGTGGTTCTCGATGTCGTCGGGGCTGAACGGCTCCTCGATCCAATAGGGATCGTAGGGCTCGTAGCGCGCCATGTAGCGCAAGGCCGTCGGCAGATCGGACCAGGCGTTGTTGGCGTCGAGCATCAGGTGGATGTCCGGGCCGATCGCCTTGCGCGCCGCCGCGATGCGCGCCTCTTCCTCCCTGGGCGACAGGCGGCCGACTTTCATCTTCACCGCCTTGAAACCCTCAGCGACGTAGCCCGCCATCTCCTCGCCCAGCCTCTTCGGCGTCTTGCCGTTGAGGTAATAGCCGCCGCTGGCGTAGGCGGGCACGGAACCGGTATGCGTCGCGCCCAGGTATTTGTAGAGCGGCAGCTTGGCGGCGCGCGCGTTCAAGTCCCAGATCGCGCCGTCGAGAATGCTGATCGCGCGCATCACCGAGCCGGCGCGACCCTGCAGGATCGATTCGCCGTACATGCGCTGCCACAGTCCCTCGACCTGCAACGGATCCTGGCCGATCAGTAGCGGAGCGAGAAGCTCGCGCACCGCCAGCGTGACCAGCTGCCCCGCCTTGCTGCCGGCATAGCAGAAGCCGATGCCTTCGACGCCGTCGTTCGAGCGCACGCGCACCAGCGCGTAGTCGCGCGCGCTGACCGTGCGCGTGGAAAACGACGTGACGACGTCCAGCGGCACCCGAGCGGTGCAGCTCCGCACCGAGACGATCTTGCGCATGGCCGCGCCGCTATTCCGCGGCTTTGGCGGCGGGCGGGTTCTTGACCCAGCGCAGGATATGCGTGCCCACGGCGACCAGCTCGCCGTTCTGGTTCTTGACCTCGATCGCGGATTTGGACTGGCGCTTCACCGTGTCGATCTCGTCAACCGTGTAGCTGACGGTGATCGTGTCGCCGATGAACGCCGCGGCCAGGAAGCGGATGCGGTCGTAGCCCAGCGACACGGGCGTCTCGTCGATGCCCTTGCCGACGCTTTTTTCGATGATCAGGGTCGAGGCGGTGGACATGAACCCGATCAGCAACGCGCCGTGCACGATGCGCCGACCGTATTTCGACTTGCTCATGTACTGCTCGTTGACGTGGTTGCCCGACAGATCGCCGGTGATGCCCGCGAACATATAGACGTCGGACTCGCCGATGGTCTTGGAGAACGTCACGCGGTCGCCGATCTTGACGTGGAAATCGCTCATGGTTCCCCCTACATCGCGCCGACCATAGCGCAGAACGCGTCGTTACGCGCCCTGGCGCCTGATCGCGCCTTCCTTTTCCAGTTGGGCCTGCTCGGTCTCGCCGATGCCCAGTTCCTTCAGCACTTCCGCCGTTTGCGCGCCGAGCTTCTGCGGCGGCAGCGCCACTTCGGCCGGCTTGCCGTCGTATCGCGCGGGGTGATTGACGAAGGTAAGCGGCGCGCCGGTAGCGCCTTTGGCCGTCACGATCGCCTTGTTGTGCTTGATCTGCGGATCGGCCAGGATTTCGTCGTAGCCCTGCACTGGCGCATGCCACAGCTTCAGCGGAGTCATGACCGCTTCCCACTCCGCGCAGGTCTTGCGGGCGGTGCATTGCGCCACCAGCGCCGCCAGCTCGTCGCGGCGTTCGCTGAACGCCTCTTCCTTCGAGAACTGGGCGATGCGCGGCTCGCCCAGCGCCTGGGCGAGCACGGCGTGATCGTTGAGCGAGACGGCCATGTGCCCGTCCTTGGTCGGGTAAATGCCGTAAGGGGCGGGATAGTACCAGCCGCCGACATAACGCGGCGGCACTTCGCTCGGCGACTTGGCGCCATTGTAGAACGTCGTCAGGGATTCGCCCTGCAAGTCCAGCGACGCCTGCATCAGGTTCACGTCCACGCGGCAGCCCTGGCCGGTGCGCAGGCGGCGCACCAGCGCGGCCAGAATCGACATCGCCAGCACCATCGCGCCGTGATGGTCGGCGGCCGACACGCCCACGGTGCGTGGGCCGGTATCGACCGAGCCGGTGATCTTGGCCAGGCCGAACATCGCCTGGATCATCAGATCCTGGCCCGGGCGCTCGACATAGGGACCATCCGGCCCGAAGCCCGAGGCCGAGGCGAAGACGATCGACGGCTTCAACGCCTTCAGCTTTTCGTAGCCCAGGCCCAGACGTTCCATCACGCCGGGGCGAAAATTCTCCGCCACCACGTCGGCGGTCTGGCACAGTTTCAGCGCGATCTCCTTGGCCTTGGGCGATTTCAGGTCCAGCGCCACGCTGCGCTTGTTGCGGTTGGCGCACAGGAACAGCATCGACTGGCCGTCGGCGTTCTTGTTGGCGGGAAACCAGTGACGCTGCCACGCGCCTTCGGCCGGCTCGACCGCGATCACGTCGGCGCCAAGATCGCCCAGCACCTGGATGCCCATCGGCCCCAGCAGGAAATGATTGAAGCTGACGACGCGGGTGCCTTTCAAGAGATCGAGCATGCAGACGATGTCCCCAGAGTTCAGGCTGCCTCATCCTTCGACAGGCTCAGGATGAGGTGGAAAACAGAATCCTCGTCCTGAGCTTGTCGAAGGACGAGGGTCAATTGAGATTGAATGGAACGATGATCATCACTCGGCGGCCTGGGGCAGGGCGCCGTTTTCGCCCAGGGCCGCGTGACTGAGCGCGTCCTTCAGGCGCTTCAACTCGGCGTCGCCGAGTTTCATCAGCGGCGGGCGCACCACGGCGCGCTTCTGCCGGCCCAGCATGACCAGGCATTCCTTCATGCGGTTGTGCATGTCGAGGAACGGCGGTGCGTAGAACGCCTGCTGCAGCGGATAGATGCGCTCGTTGATGCCTTGCGCGCGGCGCAAATCCTTCGCCTGCACGGCCTGGAACAGCGCGACTTGCAGATCGGCGATCACGCTGCCCGCGCCGGACAGCAATCCGTTCGCGCCCATGGCGAGGGAGGACATCAGCCACGAGCTGTGCGTGGTCAGCACGTTCACCGGCCGGGGCAGGGATTGCAGGGTGTGGATGTGCTTTTCGTGCAGCATCGGATCGGCGCACCAATCCTTCATGGCGCGGATCGCCGGCACCTGCTCGAACAGCTTCAGCAGGGTATCGAACGGATAGCACAAGCCCATCGACGCCGGATATTGGAAAAGGATGATCGGCAGGTCGGTGGCGTCCGCGATGCGCTTGAAATGCGCCAGCGCCATTTCCGGGCGCAAATGTCCGCCCATGCACATGCTGTTGGGCGGGAACACCAGCAGGGCCGAGGCGCCTTCCTCCAGCGCCATTTTGGCGATGCGAGCCGCCTCGATGCTGCCATCGGCATAGACGCCGTTGATCAGCGGCAGCTTGTCGCCGACCTCGTGGGACGCGATCGCCAGCACGCGGCGCTGTTCGTCGAAATTGCAGGCATGGACTTCCGAGGAATGGCCGTTGACCGTGATCGCCGACAGGCCCTTCACGCCCGCGACGTGCCTGAGATGCCGGCGCGTTTCGGCCTCGTCGATCGACAGGTCCTGGTTGAACGCCAGCAGCGTCGCGGGAATGACGCCGCCCGGGACGTAACTCTTGAACCGGCCCATCGCTTCCATCCCTCTGTACTGGCTTGTACTGTTTATGTTGGGTATTTTCGCACCCCTGCAAGGCCGCTTCAAGGCGGCCGGCCCGCGTTTTCGGCGGGTTCCGGCCGCATTCGGCGCATGTCGAGGGGTGACGAGGGGAGCGATATGGCCGTTTCAAGCAGCGACAAAACCAAGTCGATCCGCAGCGTGTTGATAGCGGGCGCGGGCGTGATGGGCCTGGGCATCGCCAAAAGCTTCGCCGCCGGTGGGTTCGAGACCTGGCTCTTGAGCCGCCGGGCGGCCACGCTCGGCGATCTGCCCAGGGGCGTGCGCGCGACGGCCGATCTGCCGAAAAACGCGCCCGATCTGGTGATCGAGTCGATCCCCGAGGAATTGGAGCTTAAGCGCGAGTTGTACAGGCGGCTTGAGGCGGCGTATCCGGCGACAACGCTGATCGCCACCAACACCTCGGGCCTCGATCTGGTGAAGCTGTTCGCCGGCATGAAACATCCCGAGCGGTTCCTGGGCGCGCATTATTTCCAGCCCGCCGAGGTGTTTCCGATGGTCGAGGTGATCGCCGGGCCGAAGACCGGCTCCGGTGCGCTCGACCGCGTGGCGGCGGCGATGGCCAAGACCGGCAAGCAATCGATCGTCATGCGCACGCCGGTCATAGGCTTTCTGTTCAACCGCATCCAGCACGCCATTTTGCACGAGGCCTATCATCTGGTTTCGTCGGGCGCCTGCACGGTCGAGGATGTCGACAACGTCGCGCGACTCGCCCTTGGTCCGCGCATGTGCATCACCGGGTTGCTCCAGCAAAAGGACATCAGCGGGCTCACCGTGCACGCGACCGCGCAGCGCGGCATCGTGCCGGCGCTGGCGCACGACAACACGCCCAATCCCGACGTGCAGGCGATGGTCGCGCGAGGCGAAATTGGGCTTCCCGCCGGCAAGGGCTTCTACGACTGGGTGGGTTGCGACGCCAGGGCGGTGCGCGAGCAGGTGACCGGACGACTCAACGCGCTGATCGATTTCCTGAACCAGCAGCAGAAATCCGACCGCCCGGGAACGCGCCCCAAGCCGCGCGATATTCGCCGAACAAAGAAATAGCGAAGTCACTTTCTTATTCCGTCATGGCCGGGCGGGCCAACGGCCCTGTCCCGGCCATCCACGTCGGACTGATATTCTGACCTGACGACGTGGATAACCGGGACAAGCCCGGTCATGACGAATGTGTATGAAAACCCGCCACCACTGCTAGCGCGCCGTCAAAAATTGCAAAATCGTCTTCTGAAACTCCTTGGGATGCGCGCGCGGGTAAAAATGCCCGCCATGCCGGAACATGACCAGTTTCGCCCGCGGGATCGCCTTGGCCAGCGCGCGGCTGTAATAGGCCGGAGTGATATGGTCGTCCTCGACGCCGAACACCAGCGTCGGCGTCTTGATCTTTTTCAGGTCCTCGCGCCGGTCGAAGCGCTGGATCGCGGCGATGCGCGACAGCACGATTTCCGGCGTCATGGCCTCGGCGGCGGCGCGCTCCTCGGCGTCGAATTCGGCCGCGTGGTCGCGCAGATAGTCCGGCGCGGCCCCGAACAACCCCATCGCCTGCATATAAAGCAGCGCGCCCGACTTGCGCAGCACTTCGGAGCGGAAGTCGAACAGCCGGTTGAAATACTCGTCGGCCGCGGTCCAGCTCGCGCTGATCACCAGGCGATCCAGGCGCTTGGGGTGATCCAGCGCCATGGTCTGGCCGATGGCGCCGCCGGTCGAATGGCCGACGAAATGCGCTCTGGGGATTCGCAGGAGATCCAAAAGCTGGACCAGGTCGCCGGTCATCTGGTCGACCGAGTATTCCATGCGCGTGCGGCTGCTCTGGCCGGTGCCGCGATGGTCGTGCAGCACCACGCGGAAACGCCTGGCGAAAGCGGCGACATGCGGCTTCCAGAACGCCAGCGTGCCGCCCAGGCCCGACACCAGCGCCAAGGGCGGTCCATCGCCGTGCGTTTCATAGTAAAGCTTCTCGCCGTCTTTCAGCGTGCAGAAAGCCATCGCGTCCTCGTCAGGAATGGGTGAAGCGCGGTTTTTCCTTGGCGAAGAAGGCGCGCACGCCTTCCTTGCAGTCCCGGCTGGTGAAGGCTTGGTCGCTGAGCGGCAGCGACGCGGCGATGGCCTCGTCCTCGGTCATGTCCAGCGCCATGTCCACGGCCTTCTTGGCGATCTGCAGCGCCTTGTTCGGCCGCTCGGCCAGCACGGCGGCCAGCTCGCGCGCCGCTTTCAATGCCTGGCCCTTGGGCGCGATGCGGTTGATCAGGCCCCAGGCAAGCGCCGTTTCGACCGAGATCGGTTCGCCCAGGAAGATCATCTCCTTGGCGCGGCCCTCGCCGATGCGCCGCGTCACGCGCACCGTGCCGCCGCTGCCCGGAAACACACCCAGCTTGATCTCGGGCAAGGCGAGCCGCGTGCCTTCCTCGCACACGATCAGATCGCAGCACACCGCGAGCTCCAGCCCGCCGCCGAACGCCAGGCCGTTGACCGCCGCGATGGTCGGCTTGGGAAAGTCGTCGAGCTTGGAATAGGTCGCGTTTTCCGTCCGCATCTTCTTGTCGACCGCTTCGCCGGGCGCGGTCAGGTTGCGGAATTCCGAGATGTCCGAGCCGGCGCAGAACGCCTTTTCACCGCTGCCCGTCACCACCAGCACGCGCGCCTTGGAGTCGGCGGCGAGCGCGTCCAGTTTTTGGCTTAGCTCCCGCGTCAACCCCAGCGTCACCAGGTTCAGCGGCGGGTTTTGCAGGGTCAGCGTGGCGACGCCACCCTCGATCTCGACGGCGATCCAGTCGTGGGGCATGCGTTTCTCCCTTCGTTGGCGCGACGAATAGGTAGCCCGCGGCGCATTGACGGCGCAAGCAGCAGCCCACACACTCCCGGCCTTTCGATGCGAGGCGGGGATTCAATGGGGAAAAGTCCGGTCAGCGCGCCGATGGCGACGTTCAGTCGGCACGTGGGATTCCGCGTCGCCATTTGGCGCAAGAACTACGCCGAGCTGCGCCTGAAGATCGAGCCGAAGCACCTGAACCGCAGCGGGCGGGTGCATGGCGGGGTGATGATGACGCTGATCGACGCGGCCTGCGGCTATGCGGGCAGTTACGAGTCCAAGACGACGCATGCGCGGCTGACGGCCAGCCTGCTGATCACGACGGCGTTCCTCGCCAACACCACCAAAGGTACGCTGCGCGCGATCGGACGGCGCACCGGCGGCGGGCGCAGCCTGTTCTTCGCGCGCGCGGAAGTGCTGGACGGCAAGGGCGCGCGGCTAGCCACCGGCGAGGCGGTGTTCCGCTATCGCAGCGACGAGGCGGCCCAGGCGGCGCATCAACGCCACCTGAAGCAATTGGCGGAGAGAAAGCCGGGAAAGAAAAAGCGGATCTAGCCTCAGGAAGACCAGGCGGCGAACGCGGCGAACATCAGCATCGCCGTGACGATGGTGAAGAGCTGCGATAAGCGCTGCAAAAACTGGATCATGACATCGAATACTTTCCGGTTGGCCGGCCGGGCCGGTCGGCCACCCCAGCCGACAAGTCCCCCCGTGCTTAAATCAAATTTGCGACATAAAGATTGATAAATCCTTACCGGCGCGATAATGCGCGGTACAACTCAACCGTGGCGCCCGCGATCACCTTGTCGGAAAAGCGTTTTTCGGCGGTTTTCCGGGCCGCCGCACCAAGGCGCCGGCGCAGACCTTGATCCGCGGCGAGGCGCGCCAGGGCCTCGGCCAGCGCCTTTGGGTCGCGCGGCGGAACCAAAATCCCGGTCTCCTCGTGCCGGACTATTTCGCGGCAGCCCGGCACGTCGGCCGCGATCATCGGCCGCCCGCATGAAGCCGCTTCCAGCAGCGCCTTGGGCAGCCCCTCGCGGTAAGAGGGCAGCACGGCGATGGAGGTCTCGCGCCACAGGCCCGCGACGTCCTTTACCGGACCCGTCCATTCCGCGACGCCTTCCGCAACCCATTGCTCCAGGGTCGCGCGCGGAATCGCCGCCGGGTTTTCCTGGTCCAGCGGACCCACCAGCCGAACGCGGACCGCGATGCCGCGGCTTTTCAAAATCCGCGCCGCCTCGACCAATTCGCCTACGCCCTTGTCCCACAGCATGCGCGCGACCAGGGCGGCGGAGGGCGTGCCCGGCGGCTCGGGCGAAGGAGAGAACTTGGCGAGATCGACGCCCGAGCCGGGGATCAGCACGGCGCGCTCGCGCGCGACGATGCCGCGCGAAACCAGCAGATCGAGATCGTCCGGGTTCTGCATGACCAGGCGCCAGCGCCGTCCGCGCCCCAGCAGCAGCTTGAGCGCATACCGTACCGCCGGACCCAACACCCGCGCGAGGCCCTGTTTGCCGGTGAACAGGTAACCGAGGCCGGTCAGCGCGTTGACCGCCGTCGGCACGCCGGCCAGCCAGGCCGCCAGGCTTCCCTCGAGCACCGGCTTCATGGCGACGTGATGCACGATGTCGGGGCGTTCGCGCCGGTAGAGATTGCGGACCGCCGCCACGGCGCAAAGCTCGGCGAAGGGGTTCCACCCGCCGCGCTTCCAATCCAGCGGCGCGACGCGAAACCCCTCGGCTTCGATGGCGGCGCGCCCGTCGCCAAGGCGCGTCGCCACCACCACCTCGAACCCGGCGTCGCGCGCCGCGCGCGCCATCGGCAGGCGGTGCGACAGGAAATACCAGTCCTCGGTGACCAGGTAGATCAGCTTCGGGCGGGGATTGGGCGGCATGCCGGCCGTACTATACTGTCCCGGTGATCTTCGCAGAACCGCCGCCCCAACCGGACAGGATTCGCGTCGCGTTGCGCGCGCTCAATCGCGCCGACGAGACGCGCACGGTCGAAACCCTGCTGCACCGCGCGGCCCTGCCGCCCGAGGCGCTGGACCGCATCGCTGGGACCGCGCGGCGCCTGGTGCGGGCGGTGCGCGCGCGGCCCAAGCCCGGCGGACTCGACGCCTTCCTGCACGAATACGCGCTGTCGTCGCGCGAGGGCATCGTGCTGATGTGCCTGGCCGAGGCGCTGCTGCGCATCCCCGACGCCGACACGGCCGACCGGCTGATCCGCGACAAGATCGGCGGCGCGGACTGGCAGCGCCATGTCGGGCACAGCGATTCCCTGTTCGTCAACGCCTCGACCTGGGCCCTGATGCTGACCGGCAGGCTGGTGGGCGCGGAGCCGGACAAAGAGGATTGGACCGAGGTGATGAAGCGCCTGCTGACGCGCAGCGGCGAGCCGGTGATCCGCACGGCGATGACCCAGGCCATGCGCATCCTGGGACGGCAATTCGTCATGGGCCGCAGCATCGGCGAGGCTTTGGAGCGCGCCGAGGCGGCCGAGCGCCAGGGCTATCGCCATTCCTACGACATGCTGGGCGAAGCGGCGCGCACGGCGGCCGACGCGGCGCGCTACATGGGGTCGTATCGCGCGGCGATCGACGCCATCGGCCGCGCCGCCCAAAGGTTCAATGGGGGCGCCAAATCGGTCCACCACGCGCCGAACATCTCGGTGAAATTGTCAGCGCTGCACCCGCGTTACGAATACGCCAAACGCGGGCGCGTGCTCGACGAGCTTGCTCCCCGGCTGCTGGAGCTCGCGAAACGCGCGCGCGACGGCGGCATCGGCCTGACGGTGGACGCGGAGGAGGCCGACCGCCTGGATTTGTCGCTCGACATCGTCGAGGCGGTCTCGGGCGACAGATCGCTCGCGGGCTGGGACGGATTCGGGCTCGCGATCCAGGGCTACCAGAAACGCTGCGTCGCGCTGATCGATTTTCTGGGCGGCATGGCGCGCCGGCACAAGCGCCGGCTGATGGTGCGGCTGGTCAAGGGCGCCTATTGGGACAGCGAGATCAAGCGCGCGCAGGAACGCGGTCTCGACGGCTATCCCGTGTTCACGCGCAAGGTCTCGACCGATGTTTCCTATATCGCCTGCGCGCGCGCGCTGCTGGCCGATGCACAGGCGTTCTATCCGTGCTTCGCCACGCACAACGCGCACACCGTGGCCACGGTTCTGGAGCTGGCGGGAAAGCGCACGGACTGGGAGTTCCAGCGCCTGCACGGCATGGGCGAGGCGCTGTACGAGGAAATCATGGGCGCCGACAAGCTGGCCTTGCCCTGCCGCGTCTACGCGCCGGTGGGCGGACACGAGGAGCTGCTGGCCTATCTGGTTCGCCGCTTGCTGGAGAACGGCGCGAATACCTCGTTCGTGAACCGCCTGGTGGACGAGAAGGCGCCGATCGACGGCATCGTCGCCGATCCGGTGGCGGCGCTGGGGCGGCTGCCGCAAAAGCCGCATCCGCGCATTCCCCTGCCACGCGACCTTTACGGCGCGGAACGCCCGAACAGCGCGGGCGTCGATCTAAGCGATCCGGCCGCGCTCGTTCCCCTGGCCGCGGCGATGGACGCGGCGACGCGCGCGGGCTGGCGCGCCGGGCCGATCATCGGCGGCGTGATGCGGCCGGGGCAGGCGCAGAAAATCGCCGATCCCGCCGACCGGCGTCGCGCGGTGGGCGAGGTTTCGCTCGCCGACGCCGCCGTCGCTAACGAGGCGCTGGACCGCGCGCGGCGCGCGCAGCCCGACTGGGACCGGATCGGCGGCGGCCAGCGCGCCCAATGCCTCGACCGCGCCGCCGAGCTGATGGAACGCGCCGGGCCCGAGCTGATGGCGCTGGCCGTGCGCGAGGCAGGCAAGACGATTCCCGACGCGCTGGCCGAGCTGCGCGAAGCGGCGGATTACTGCCGCTACTACGCCGCGCGCGCGCGCGAGGATTTCGCGGCCGTGACGCCGCTGCCCGGTCCCACGGGCGAAAGCAACCGCCTGGCGCTGCGCGGTCGCGGCGTGTTCGCCTGTATCAGCCCGTGGAATTTTCCGCTCGCGATCTTCACCGGCCAGGTGGCTGCGGCGCTGGCCGCGGGCAACGCCGTGGCTGCCAAGCCGGCGGAGCAAACGCCGCTGATCGCCGCGCGCGCGGTGGAACTGTTGCATCGGGCGGGGGTGCCGGGCGACGTGCTGCATCTGCTGCCGGGATCGGGCGAGGCGGTGGGCGCGGCGCTGACACGCGATTCGCGCATCGGGGGCGTGGCTTTCACCGGCTCGACCGAAGTGGCGCGGTTGATCAACAAGACGCTCGCCGGACGCG
The DNA here is from genome assembly GCA_023266845.1 of Rhodospirillaceae bacterium. GTDB lineage: Bacteria > Pseudomonadota > Alphaproteobacteria > JAEULC01 > JAEULC01 > JAEULC01. The sequence continues at coordinate 23,399 of JAHFPH010000020.1, read as the reverse complement.
CCGGGCCGATCGTGCCGCTGATCGCCGAAACCGGCGGGCAGAACGCGATGATCGTGGACTCCTCGGCCCTGCCCGAGCAGGTGACGGCCGATGCGGTGCTCAGCGCCTTCGGCTCGGCGGGTCAGCGCTGCTCGTCGCTGCGCGTGCTGTTCGTGCAGGAGGAGATCGCGCCGAAGCTGCTTGCGATGCTGTCCGGCGCGATGGAGGAATTGACGCTGGGCGATCCCGGGCTGCTGGCCACCGATGTCGGTCCGGTGATCGACGACGACGCGCGCAAGACGCTCGACGATCACGCCCAGCGCATGGCGCGCGAGGGCACGCTGCTGATGCGCTGCAAGGCGGGCCCCGAAACGCAACACGGCACGTTCTTCGCGCCGATGCTGGTGGAAATACCGCTTCTGTCGGTGCTGGAGCGCGAGGTGTTCGGGCCGATCCTGCATGTTATCCGTTACAAGACCGACAAATTGGACAACGTGCTGGAGCAGGTCAACGCCACGGGCTACGGCCTGACGCTGGGCATCCACAGCCGGATCGACGAGACGGTGCGCTACATCCACGACCGCGTCCGGGTGGGCAACACCTATGTCAACCGCTCGATGATCGGCGCCGTGGTGGGGGTGCAGCCCTTCGGCGGCGAGGGCCTGTCGGGCACGGGGCCCAAGGCCGGCGGGCCCCGGTATCTGCATCGTTTCGCCACCGAGCGCACGCTCAGCATCGACACCACGGCCGCCGGCGGCAATGCCAGCCTGTTGTCGCTGGAAGATGCCGGCTAGACCGTGTATTTTCGTCTTGTAGGCGGGGGTGTCCGGTGTCCGATCCTATTGCAAAGACGATGAAATTCTGGGCGTTGGCGGCCTTGGGGCTGGGCCTAGCCGCCTGCGGCACGCCCGCGGCCAATTCCGTCACGTCCTTCGGCTGGATCCAGGAGCGCGGCAATCCCAAGCCGACGCTGGAGCAGTTCACGGTCTGCCACGACTACGGCTGCGCCAGCCGCACCGTGGTGAAGCTCGCGCCCGAGGAATGGCAGGAGGTCCGCGATCAGTTCAAGGACGAGGTCAAGGACGCCGCCGACGAGCGCGCGCGCATCTCCAGAGCGATCGCCAAGCTGGAAGTTTCGGCCGGAAGGCAGGCGGGGACGCTGGGCGACAAGGGCGGCACGTTGAATGCCATCTCGCTGCCCGGCCAGATGGACTGCGTGGACGAGGCGGTCAACACCACCACCTATCTGGTGCTGATGGAGGGGGACGGGCTGATCAAGCATCACAAGGCGCAATCCGTGGCCTGGCGCGGCACTTTGTTCGGCAAAATCCTGCCGCACGTGACGCCGGTGGTGGCCGAGACCGAAAGCGGCGAGCTGTGGGCGGTCGACTCGTCCTTCTTCGACAACGGCCATGAGCCGGTGATCATGCCGTTGAAGGAATGGCTGACGGGCTGGGAGCCGCCCGACTTCAGCTTCTGACGCGACTTTGCCGGCTAGGACGGCCGGCCGATGTGATAGAAACCGGCATGCATTTCGAATTCCATTGGCTTGTGGTGGCCGCGCTTCTGCTGCTGGCCAGCATCTTCGCCGGGCTGGTGTCGCGCCGCTTCGGGGCGCCACTGCTGCTGGTGTTCATGGTGCTGGGCATGCTGGCCGGCGAGAACGGCCCTGGCGGCATCGATTTCAACGACGCCGAGTTCGCGTTTCTGATCGGCAGCATCGCGCTGGCGGTGATCCTGTTCGACGGCGGCCTGCGCACGCCGATGAGCGCGATCCGCGTAGCCTGGGGGCCGGCGCTGGCGCTGGCGACCCTGGGCGTGGTGGTGACGGCCGGGGTGGTGGCGGAGGCCCTGATTCTGGGTTTCGGGACGGAATGGCGCCGCGCGTGGCTCATCGGCTCGATCGTCGCCTCGACCGACGCGGCCGCCGTGTTCGGGTTGCTCAGCCAGCACGGCATCGGCCTCAGCGACCGGCTGAAGGCGACGCTGGAGGTCGAATCCGGCGCCAACGATCCGATGGGCGTGTTCATGACCGTCGTGTTCGTGGACCTGCTGCGGCTGAACATCGACACGCTGGGCCTGGGCGTGCTGCTGGAATTCGCGCGGCAGATGGGCCTGGGCCTCGCCGTGGGGCTGGGTTGTGGGTTCCTTTTGGTCTGGCTGATGAACCGGCTGGAAATGTCGGCCGGGCTATATCCGATCCTCGCCTTCGCGCTGGCCATGCTCGCCTTCGGCGGCGCGCAGACGCTGGGCGGCAGCGGCTTCCTGTCGGTCTATGCCGCCGGCATCGTTTTCGGCAACCGGCGCGTGCGGGCGCTGCAGCTCGTCGGGCGGTTTTTCGACGGCTTGACGTGGCTGGGCCAGATCGGGCTGTTCCTGTTGCTGGGGCTTTTGGTCACGCCCAGCGCGTTGCCCGCCACGGCGCTTCCGGCCGTGCTGATCGCGCTGGTGCTGATGCTGCTGGCGCGTCCGGCCGCGGTTCTGCTGTCGCTGGCGCCGTTCGGGTTCACCTTGCGCGAGCAGCTGTTCGTGTCCTGGGTGGGGTTGCGAGGCGCGGTACCGATCTTCCTGGCGCTGTTCCCGTTTCTGGCGCATCTCGATCCCGATCGCGTCTTGTTCGGGATCGCGTTCGTGGTGGTGCTGGTTTCGCTGACGGTGCAGGGCTGGACCATGCCGCTCGCGGCGCGCCTTTTGGGCGTGGCGCTGCCGCCGGCGCCCGAGCCGGCGCCGCGCCTGGACGTGGACCTGATCCACCGCATGGACCGCGACCTGGTCGCCTACGAAGTAAAGCCGCATAGCCGCGCGACGGATCGGAACCTGGCGGAGTTGAACCTGCCCGCCGGCGCGCGCATCGTGAGCGTTCTGCGCGGCGAGAACGCGCTGTCGCCCACGACGCTGGAGCGGCTGGAGGCCGGCGACCTGGCGCTGGTCTTGACGCCGCCCGAGTCCAACCTGGCGGTCGACCGCTGGTTCTCGCGCCGCTTCGCCTCGACCGCCGCCGACCTGCCCGAAAGCGCGGGCGACTTCGTGCTCGATGCCGACCAGAAACTGAACGAGCTGGCCGAGACTTACGGCATCGCGTTGCAAGCCGGCGACGCCGAGCTGACGCTGAAAGAGGCGATGAAAAAGCGTCTGGGCCGCAAGATCGGCCGCGGCGCGCGTGCGCGCGTCGGCGCGGTCGAGCTGGTGGCGTTGGACAAGATCGGCGACGAAGTCGTGCGCGTGGGCTTGGTTCTCGATCCCAGGCCGGTCAAGAACTGGCGCGCGCGCCTGATGCGATTGCTGCCCGAACGCAAGCCGTCTGCCGTCGACAACTGACGCAAACACCGCTTGCGGGAGCGCATCGCTCCCGCCTCAATTCCCCGAATGCAGGCGGGCGAGGGCTATTCCTTCGCCTTGGCGTGCGTGCGCGCCTCGCCGTTGCCGTTGATGCCGTGCTCGCGCAGCGGTTTGATGCCTTCGCTCGCGGCTTGCGTCGCCATATCCAGCATCTTGCGCGCTTGATCCAGATAGATCTGCGCCTCGGTGCGCGCGAAATCCAACTGGATCTCGAATGCCGACTGGACCGACTTGCACTTCGCCAGCGATTGGCTGACCGCGACGCCGGCGTCGAGCCGTTGCCTGGTGAAGCCGAGGATCTCGGCGTTCAATTCGCTCATCGCCTTCATCATGGCATTGCCGGATTGAAGCCAGCTTTCGGTGCCTCCGGTGTACAGGCGCGACAACTGCTCGATATCCGGCATCGAAAAGCCGGGTTGCGCGGCGGCGGACTGCGTATGTTTGGACATCGGGTTCCTTTCCTCGGGTGTCACGAAACGCCATCGCATCCGAACGGCCGTGACGGCCGGTCCGCTTTGGGCCGGTCCGCGGGCGCGCGTGGCGCGCTGCGTTTCTATACGTTCATTCCCCGTCGCCGGTCGTCATAGCCGCGAAGCAGCGCCCACACGCCGCCTCGCCCCATCCGTGGTCGATCATTGTCGGGACTTGCCTGTCCACGGACCGGCGATGCACAAAGGCTAGGCTTCGCCTGCACCCGAGTCAAACGGAAGCCCGAAAGGCCGGTGGATAGCTATGCTGCAATCGCTAGGAGTCCGTGCTGCACCCGCTCAGAGCCGGCCGGCGGCGGCGGCGTCCAGCACCTTGCGCATTTCGGGCGGGCCCATCTTCACGGGGTTTTCCGCGGCGCAGGGGTCCTTGGCGGACATTTCGGCCAGCTTCGCCATCTCGTTCAGCGGCACGCCCAGGGCTTCTAGCGTGTGCGGAATTTCCAGTGTGCGGCGCAACTCGACCACCCAATCCAGCACGGCCTGGAACGTGGGCTGCTTGAGGCTCAGATAGGCCGCCAGCCGCGACATTTTGTCCTCGATGGCCGTGCGGTTGAACGCCAGCACATAGGGCATGAATACGGCGTTGGTCAGGCCGTGATGCGTGTCGTACAGCGATCCCACGGGATGGCTGAGCGCGTGGATCGAGCCCAGGCCTTTCTGGAACGCGGTCGCGCCCATGCTGGCGGCGCACATCATGTTGGCGCGCGCCGTAAGGTTCTTGCCGTCGCGGAAAGCGGCCGGCAGGTATTCCTTCACCAGCCGCATGCCTTCGATCGCGATGCCGTCGGCCATGGGGTGATAGAAATCGGTGCATAGCGCCTCGAGGCAATGCGCCAGCGCATCCATGCCGGTGGCGGCGGTGACCTTCGGCGGCAGGCCCACGGTCAGCGCCGGATCGGCGATGCATATTTTGGGCATCATCGCGGGATGGAAGATGATGCGCTTGGTCTTGGTCGCTTCGTCGATGAACACCGCGGCGCGGCCGACCTCGGACCCGGTGCCCGAGGTGGTGGCGACGGTGATAACCGGCGGCAGGGCCTTCGTGTCGGCCAGCTTCATGCAGGTGTCGAAGTCGGCGAAGTCGAGCCAGGGATGCGTTTGCCCGGCCATGAAGGCGACGCCCTTGCCGGTGTCGAGCGCCGAGCCGCCACCGAAGGCGATCACGCCGTCATGCTTGCCGGCTTTGTAGGCCGCGATGCCGTCGACCAGGTTCTTGCCGACCGGGTTGCCCTTGACCTCGCCATAGAGGCCCGTGGGCACGCCCTCGGCCTCGTTGGCCTTAATCGCGTTTAAGACCATCGGGTTCGACTTGAGCCCGATATCCGTGACCAGCAGCGGGCGCTTCATGCCGAGCTGCTTGCAGGCCTTGGCCAGTTCCTTGATGCGCCCGACGCCGAAACGCATGACAGTCGGATAGTTCCAATTGCCGATAAGCCTGCGCGCGGGATCGGTCATTGTCTTACTCCGGAAAAAATGTTCACGGCTTCTGTTCCATGACTTTGCGCTTCCACAAATCCCAGGCGCGGCCGTGGATTTGGTCCAGCACCTTGTTGGCCTTCTCGGCCTCCTCGGGATCCAGGAACGTGATCGGGCCGCCGATGGCGATCGCCTGGGCCTGCAGCCGCGCGTTGACCTCGGTATAGACCGCGCGGAACACCACCAGCGGCAGCGTCGGCGCCGCCACCACGTTGCCGTGCCCGCGCATCAGCACCACGTTGTTCGGCCCCAGCACCTCGGCCAGCGACTTGCCGAGCTTGCCGTCGCCGATCAGCATGTTGGTCATGCCGCCCGCCGCCTTGCGGATCTCGAACACCGGCACGTTGGGCGAAAGGAACGCGGCGATATGGTACATCGGCTTCAGCGGCGCCTGGGTTACGCCGAAGGGGATGATTGCCGGCGAATGGCTGTGCACGACGGCGTTCACGTCGGCGCGCGCCCGATAGATTTCAGCGTGGATGAAGCGCTCCAGGAAATGCGTGAAGCCGGCCGGCGCGCCGACGGCATTGCCGTCGAGGTCGTACTCCACGATGTCCTCGGCCTTTACCAACGCCGGCGCCAGGTTGCGCCCCATCAAGAAGCGCTGCGGATTGGCGGGATGGCGGATGCTCACATGACCATAGGCATCCAGGACCTGCTGGTCGGCCAGAATGCGGTTGGCCGCGACCAGGTCCTCGATCACCGCCGGGGCGGGTTGGCCGGCCGAAGCGGGCGCGGGGGCCTGCTGCGCAATCGCCCCGTGCGGGCTCGATGCGATGGCCAAGAACGACACGGCGGCGGCGAGCCGCATGACGCCGGGAATTGCCATGGATGTTTCCTCCCTTAGGCGGCCGCCACCGGCTTTGTTTTTCGCGTGCGCCGGCGGGCCGGTTCAGATGATCTCGAAATAGCGCTGCATCTGCCAGTCGGTGATGGCGCGGCGGTATTCGCGCTCTTCCCATTCGCGCGTGGCGGCGTAGTGCTCGACGAACGCGTCGCCGAACAGCTCGCGCGCGGCCCTAGATTTCTTCAGCGCCTGGGCCGAATCCCAGAGAGTGCGCGGCAAGGCCAGGCGCGCGGGGTGCTTCACCGCGTAGGAATTGCCCTTCACCATCGGCTCGGGCTCGAGCTTGTGCTCGATGCCGTAAAGGCCGGAACCCAGAGCGGCGGCAAGGATGATGTACGGGTTCGCGTCGGCCGCGGCGATGCGGTACTCCACGCGCTGCGACTTGGCCGAGCCGGGGATCACGCGCAAGGCGGTGGTGCGGTTCTCCACGCCCCAGGTCGCGTCGGTCGGCGCCCAGAAGCCGGGGATCAGCCGCGTATAGGCGTTGATGGTTTGCGCCACCATGCCCAAGAACTCGGGCATCAGCTTCTGCTGCCCGGCGATGAAATGCCGCATCGCCTTGCTCATCTTGTGCGGGCCCTTCGGATCGAAGAACGCCGAATTGCCCTTCTTGTCCTTTAGCGACAGGTGGATATGGCCGGACTGGCCGGGCCAGTCCTTGGACCATTTCGACATGAAGGTCGCCATCCAGCCGCGTTTCTGCGCCAGCACCTTGGTGAACAGCTTGAACAGGATCGCCTTGTCGGCGGCGTTGATCGCCTCGTCCACCATGATCGCGGCTTCCAGCACGCCCGGGCCGGTTTCGGTGTGCAGGCCCTCGATCCGCATGTCCATTTTTTCGCAGAGCTGCAAAAGCTCGTGATAGAAATCGGCATGCACCGAGCTGCGCAGCGCCGAGTAGCCGAAATAGCCCGGCGTGATGGGCCTGAGGTCGCGGTAATTCTTGGCGCGCACGCTATCGGGCGTTTCCGCGAACACGAAGAATTCGTATTCGAACGCCGAATAGACCGAGAACCCCATGTCCTTGGCGCGCTTCAGCACCCGGCGCAGCGTGCCGCGCGGGCACACCGCCTCGGCCTTGTCGGCGAACTCGCTCAGGAACATCAGCATATTGCCTTCGGTCGGCACGTCGCGGCAGGTCTGCGGCAGCACGCGCACCGGAGCGTCGGGATAGGCGGTGTGCCAGCCGGTATAGGTCAGGTTGTCGACCAGCTGGTCGTTCGAATCCCAGCCCAGCACCACGTCGCAGAAGCCGAAGCCGTTTTCCAGCGCCGAGAAGAACTTTTCACGCGCCAAGTATTTGCCGCGCACGATGCCGTCGATATCGACCGCGCCGACCTTGACGTGGCTCAGGCCGCGCTGCTCGACGATCTTGCGCGCGTCGGCGGCGGTCTTTACCTGCCGTGCATCCATGAAGTCCCCCTTCTTGCCGCTATTCGATAGCCTGGAAAAGGGTCCAGGGGGAAGGGGGCGACAGGGCGTAAGTCCCTGACTACTATGGCGCCCTTGTGAGCGAACATTCCGTCATCATCGACTGCGATCCGGGCCAGGACGACGCCATCGCCGTGCTGCTGGCCCTAGCCAGCCCGGAGTTCGAGGTGCTGGGCATAACCACGGTCGCGGGCAACGTGCCGCTCAGCCTTACCTCGCTCAACGCGCGCAAGGTGCGCGAACTCGCCGGGCGGCCTGACGTGCCGGTGTTCGCCGGCGCCGACCGGCCGCTGAAGCGCGCGCTGATGACGGCCGAGGAGGTCCACGGCAAGACCGGGCTCGACGGCATCGTGCTGCCCGATCCCCGGCTGGCGCTCGATCCGCGCCATGCCGCCGATTTCATCGTCGAGGCGGTGATGGCCCGGCCGGCCGGCGCGGTGACGCTGGTCCCCGTGGCGCCGCTCACCAATATCGCCTTGGCGCTGAAAAAAGAACCGACCCTGGCGAAGCGCCTCAGGGGCATCGTGCTGATGGGCGGGGCGATCGGGCTGGGCAACGTCACGCCGGCCACCGAATTCAACATCCATGTCGATCCCGAGGCAGCCGATATCGTGTTCAAATCCGGCGCGGCGCTGACCATGCTGGGCCTGGACGTGACGCATCAGGCGATCTCGACGCCGGCGCGCGTGGCGGCGATCCGCAACCTCGGCACGCCGCTCGGCCGCACCGTCGCCGCATGGCTCGATTTCTACAACCGGCACGATTCCGAGCGCTATGGCACCGAGGGCGGGCCGCTGCATGATCCCTGCGCGGTCGCCTATGTGCTGTGGCCCGAGCTGTTCCAGGGCAAGTTCTGCCATGTCGCGGTCGAAACCGAGGGCAAGTTCACAGCGGGGCATACGCTGGTCGAATGGTGGGCGCCGAAGCGCCGCCCGCCGCTCGGGTCGCCGAATTGCACGGTGATCGCCAAGATCGACCACGAGACGTTCTTCCGGCGGCTGATCGAAAGGCTGGGCAGGCTATAATAGCCGCCGGGCAAGACGGGGGATTTGGATGATCCGAACGGGGCGGGAATACCGCGAGTCGATCCGCGACGGGCGGCAGGTATGGATCAACGGCGAGAAGGTGAAGGACGTCACGGTCCATCCCGCCTTCAAGCCGATCGTCGATATCCGCGCGCGCATCTACGACATGGCGCACGAGGACGAATACCGCGACACGATGTCGTACCGCGACGCGGGCACCAACGAGCCGAACTGCACCGCTCACAAGCTGCCGCACATCGCGGACGATTGGCACGCCAAGCGCCGCGCGGTGGACGCGGTGATGAACGAGATCGGCGGGGTGGTGATCCGCGTCGGCGACGAGACCATCGGCGAGATGTGGTCGCTGTACGACGGGCGCGACGTGCTGAACGAGGTCGATCCGAAATTCGCCAACAACATCGAGCACCACATCGCCAAGACGATTCGCAGCGACACGTTCCACGTCTCGGCCAACACCGATCCCAAGGGCGACCGCTCCAAGCGCCCGCAGGACCAGGACCCCGACATGCTGCTGCATGTCGTGAAGGAGACCGACCAGGGCATCGTGGTGCGCGGCGCCAAATACGAGACCGCCGCGGCCTACGCCAACCAGGCGTTCGTCAAGCCGACCATCGCCAATTGGGGCGACGACAAGCTGTCGGATTACGCCGTGGGCTTCATCTGCGAGATGGACGCGGCCGGCCTGAAGCATATCTGCCGCACGGGCTTCGCGGGCCGCGGGCCGGCCACCGACTATCCCCTCAGCAACAAGTTCGACGAGGTCGACACGCTGCTGGTATTCGACAACGTGCTGGTGCCTTGGGAGAACGTGCTGTTCTACCGCCACACCCGCGCCGCGGCCTATATCCGCTCGTGCCTGCACCGCTACAGCGCGTTTCCGTTCGTGCAGCGCATCCTCTACATCGCCGACATGCTGATCGGCGCGGCGCTGCATAACGCGCGCCAGACCGGGCTGGAAAAGCAGCAGGCGGTGCAGGAAAAGCTGGCCGAGCTGGCCTGCTACCGCGAGACCATCAACGCGCACCTGACCGCCGCCATCGCCACGGCCGAGAAAAGCCCGGGCGGGTTGCTGATGCCCAACCAGTCGCTGCTCTATACCGGGCGCGTGCATGCCTGCTCGCGCCTGCCGGCGATGGTGCATATCGCGCGCGAGCTGTGCGGCGGGCAGATCTGCGTGACGCCCGACAGCGCCATGTTCGCCGAGCCCGAGGCCGGCAAGTGGCTGGAGAAGTTCTATTCGGTCAACGAGAACTGGACGTTCGAGGACCGGCGCAAGCTGCTCGCCTTCGCGCGCGACCTGATGAACTCGGACTATGCCGGGCATCGCGTGACGTTCGAGCTGTTCGCGCAGTCGCCGCCCTTCGCGCATCTGAACGCCGTGTTCCGCAATTTCGATTGGAAAAAGCCGCTGGATTTCGTGCGCAAGGCCGCCGGCCTGTCCGACCGGGTGATGAAGAGCTAGGAGAGCCGCACGTGGCCCATCTGCGCCTGCGAAAATTCAACACGCGCGACGCCTATCCCGACCAGAAGCTGGACAACGACCTCAGCATGGTGGTGCGCGCGGGCAACCGCATCTTCATGCGCGGGCAAACAGCGATGGCGCTGGACGGCTCGATCGTCGGCATCGGCGACCCGGCGGCCCAGGCCGAGAACGCCATGCGCTGCGTGAAAACCTTGCTGGAGGAAGCGGGCGGGAAGCTCGACCATATCTGCAAGATCACGATCTATCTCACCGACCGCGCCTATCGCGAGCCGGTCTATACGGTCGTCGGCAAATGGCTCAAGGGCGTCCATCCGGTCTCGACCGGCCTGATCGTCAAGGGCCTGGCGCGACCGGAATACCTAATGGAGATCGATGTCGACGCGGTGATTCCCGACGCCGCCGTCAAGCCAGCCGCCAAGCGAAAAAAGAAGGCGACTCTCAAGCGTCGGCGCTGAATCTCCAGGTTATGCGGTCGTGCCGCACGCCGATGGCGACCTCTTGGCCGGGCTTGACCGCGATGTCCCTGTCCAAGAAGAACAGCGGCGTTGCCCAGTGCTTGAGCTCGCCGCCCGGCCTGGTCGAACCCGCGCGCTCGGCGTCGAGCTCCACCCGATACCACATCACCACGGCATGCACCGCGCCGGCGGCCGTGGCGCGGAACGCCACGCTCCGTTCGCCCTCGAATTCGATCGGCCGGGTGAAGTCGAACGTGAACAACTCGGTCGGCTCGCTCAGCAGCGCATGCTCCTCGGACGGCAAAAACACATTCATCCCCTCGGCCTTGTTGCGGAACCGCTCGAACGGGGACAGGTCGAAGCCGTCGACTCGCCCCACCGGGTTGGTGATGCGCAGCTCCGGCACATTTACCAACGTTCCATAGACCTGGGCGCGCGCCGGGATGACGCGCGCCCCGGGCGCGGCGAGTTCGGCTATGGCGTGATGCATGGTCGGGATGACGCCCTCGCCGATCAGATCCGCGCTGAAAATCTCCGACAGCACCAGATCGGCCCGCCGCGGCAGATCGACGCCCAGTTTCAGGTCGGTCGAGCGACGGGCGATGACCGAAATCCGATCGGAAAAACCGTTCAGCGCGACGATCTGCTTGGCGACGTCGGCAAGCTGCGGGTCGGCTTCGCAGGCCACGACCTTCTCCGCGCCGCCGCGAGCCGCCATCATCGCCAACAGGCCGCTGCCCGTGCCGATGTCCAGCGCCAGCGTTCCGGGCCGTATCGCCGCTTCGATGGCCTGGCGATAAAGCGCGTTGCGGCTTGTGTCGGCCAGCATCGAACAATGCCAAGGCGGCGGCAGGTCGCGCATCGCCATGGCCAGGTCGCCTTCCGCCCCGCGGTCATGGGGATCTATCGCGAGCGCGCGGCGAAAGGCGGTGACGGCATCCTCGGCCATGCCGCGCGCCAGCAGGCATTGGCCCAAATTGCGGTGCGCAGCCACGTAATCCGGCGCAACAGCAGTCGCTTGGCGCAGACTCTGGATCGCTTCGTCGCGCCGGCCGAGCTGCCACAGCGCGGTGCCGCGATTGTTCAACGCAACGGGATGGCGCGCATCCAGCTCTAGCGCCTTGTCCGCGGTCTTCAGCGCCTCGGTCGGCTGGACGGAAGTCGCCAACGCGCCGGCCAGATGGGCAAGCGCGTTGGCATGGCGCGGATTGGCGGCCACCGCCGAGCGATAGGCCGCGATTTCTTCGTTGCGCTTGCCCTTGGCGCCTAGAATCCGTCCCAGATTGTAATGCGTGTCGGGGTGTTGCGGATCGGCGGCCGCCGCGCGGCGTAGCAGCGATTCGGCCTCGTTGAGGTCGCCGGCTTTGAAGCGGATTTGCGCCAGCATGTTCAACGCGCCGATATGCGCGGGCGCTGTTTGCAAGACTTGCAAAAATTGCCGCTCGGCCTCGGCGACGCGGCCGGCACGCAACGCGCCTACGGCCTGCATGAATGGGTCTTGATTCAAACCGCTTCCTCCGCCTTGACGCGGGCCGCCTTCAGTACCACCAAAGCGGTGCGTCAGAGAATTAGCATGTCGACACTGAGCGACCAATTGTCGAGGTAGCTGTGCCCATTCGGTTATGCCGGGCAGGGCCGGCGCGCCGCAGCAGCGTCTCGGCCTCGTCGAAAACGCCGGCCTTGAAACGGATCTGCGCCAGGAGATTGAGGGCGCCGATATGTCCCGGCGCCGCCACCAGGACGCGCTGGGACAAGTCGGCAGCTTCCTCCGGCCGCCCGGCACGCATTGCCTGAAGGGCCTGTGCAAACGTGTCCTGCATCAGGCGGCGCGCTCCAGCCCCGCCAGGCCCTGCAGCGTTATCCCGGGCTTCAGGTCGTCCAGCTCGATCATGCCTTGCTCATATCTGCGGCGTTCCGGCCCAGCAAGCGGCGATAGATCGGCAGGGTCATGACCGGCAGCATGTACATCGGCAGTTGTGCGAGCGCGACGTACATCACGAAATCGGGCGGGGCTGAGGTCCCAAGAACAGCCAAAGGCAGGGCCATGTTGCGATAGCCGAACATCAGCCCCACGGTCAGCGCCGTGCGCCTGCCGGCCGGGGCGAAGACGGCCGCGCCCAGGGCCTGCAACACCACGTTGGCGGCGAACGCGGTGGCGGCGAACAACAGGACATGCGCCGGATCGGCCAGAAGCTTGACGGTTACGCCGTCCATCACGCCGACGGCGAAAATCACCAGCAGGATCACGTTGACACCGTCCAGCGCGCGCGAATTGTCGGTGAACCATTTGAGGCCGACGCGCCAACGCAGCAGCGCCGCGACGGCGAACCCCAGGATCACGAACGCCGCGAGCCGGGCCATGAATTGAATCGGTGACAAATCTATGTCGAGGCCCAGCAGCGCCAGCGCCAGGCCCGGCATGGTCAGGGGCACGAGGATCATCGCGCCCAGAACCGCGATCAGCGCCAGCTCGGCCTCCAGCCCCAGCAGCAGCGCGAAGGCCGGCGAGGACAGCAGCGGCGTCGACGTCGCCATCAGGATCACCGACAGGGCGAGGCTCGGCGGCGCCGGAAGGAATTGCAGCGCGGCGGCCGCCAGCAGCGGTGCGCCGGCCAATATCGCCGCCACGATCAGCGCGGCTTTGAGCGGCCGGCGCGCATGGCCGAGCGCCACCCGCATATCCAGCCGCACCACCGAGGCGACGAACAGGACGAAGGTCACGGGCAACACCAGCGGCCAGGCGAGCGCCGCCAGGGGCGGCAGCAGCAGCCCCGTCGTCACGCCCGCGAACAGCAGCAGCGCGCCATGGGCGCCCAGCCGGGACAGCATGCCGATGATCATCGGGCGACGCGGCTATGATAGGGTTCGCGCATGGATGGAAACGGTCCGCTGACGCTGCATGAAGAAACGGTCCGGCCGGAATGGCTGGACTATAACGGGCATATGAACCTAGCCTATTACGTGCTGGCGTTCGACCACGCGAGCGACAGGCTGTTCGATCATGTGGGGCTGGGCGCGGCCTATATGCGCGCCACCCGCGGGTCGCTCTTCGTTCTCGAGACGCACGTGGTCTATCACCGCGAGCTGGTCGGCGGCGATCCGATGCGCTTTTCCACCTATCTTCTGGGCCGCGACGCCAAGCGCCTGCACTTCCTGCATCACATGCATCACGCGCGCGAGGGCTACCTTGCGGCGGCCAACGAGATCATGGCGCTGCACGTGAACCTGGACACGCGCCGCGCCGCGCCGATCCCGGCCGACGCGATGGCGAGGTTGAAAACGCTGCAAGCGGCGCACGACCGCCTGCCGCGCCCGGCGGAGGCGGGCAGGGCGATCAGCCTGGAGCGGAAATCGAAATAGGAACGGCCGTCAATAGCTGCGATTCATCTTCAGCCAGTTGTAACGGTCCATCGATTTGACCGTCACCTCGGACGGGGCCACGCCCTGCAGCAGGTTGAGCCTGATATCCGTGCCGGCCGGGCCGGACGACCACATCGCCTTGTAGAACTCGGCGAGCGAGCCGACCGGCTTGCCGCCCACGCCCAGGATGATGTCGCCCTTCTTGAGACCCGCCTTTTCCGCCGGCGTGCCGGGCGAGACGCGCGACACGAACAGCCGCCCGCGCACTTCCTCGGAGTTGATTCCGATCCACGGCCGGGGCGGGGTGGACGGACGCCCCTGGGTCATCAGGTCGGCCATGATCGGCTTCAACTCGTCGATCGGCACGAACATGTTGCCCGGCCCGATATCGCCGCCGTCCATCGGGTCGTTGACGATCAGCGAGCCGACGCCGACCAGCCGCCCCTCGGCGTCGATCAGCGCCGCACCGCTCCAATCCATCAGCGGCGGCGCGGTGAAGATGGCGCTGTTCAGCATGTATTCCCAATAGCCGGCGAATTCGCGCCGCGACACGACAAGCGCCGCGCGCGCGTTGTCGGCGCCGTTGAAGTTGACCGCCAGCACGCGGTCCTTGACCTTCACGCCCGAGGAATCGCCGAGCTTCACCGGCTTGGCCGCGATCTTGGTCAGCGCGCGCACCAGGCCGAAGCCGCTTTCATAGTCGTAGCCCACGATCTCGGCCGCGACCTTCTTGCCGCCCGCGGTCAGCTCGACCCGGTCGGCCTCGAGGATCAGATAGCCGATGGTCACGACCAGCCCGTCGCCGCCGATCAGCGTGCCGGTGCCCTCGCGCTCGGTGCCCAAGGTGGCGGCAGTGCGCGAATCGCTGCGCACGAAGGTCTTCACCCGGACGACGGCCTGGGTAAGCTCGTCCATGCTCGGCGCCTCGGCGCGCGCGGGCGAAAAAGCCAGCAAGAACAGGGCGGACAGGCAAACGCCGGAAGCGATCAAACGGCGAACCATGGAAAACCCCTATCCGAAACGGTCCGGTCGCTTACATCGTAACACCGCGCAACCGGCCGTACCATTCACTCCCCCGGCATCATGCAAGACCAGCGCCAACGGCGCGGGCATACTGCAAATGCCCCAGTGCGACGGAGATGTTAAGCCGATGCACACCATAGCCTTGCTCACCGCCTCGAACGTGTTCATGACCTTCGCCTGGTACGGGCATCTTAAATTCACGCATGTGCCGCTGTGGCATGCGGTCCTGGCGAGCTGGGGCATAGCGTTTTTCGAGTATTGCCTGATGGTGCCGGCCAATCGCTGGGGTTACGGCGACTTCAGCGTGGTGCAGTTGAAGACTGTTCAGGAAATCATCACGCTCAGTGTGTTCGCCGTGTTCGCCATCTTCTATATCGGCGAGTCGATCCGCTGGAACCATCTCGCCGGCTTCGGCTGTTTGGTTGCGGCGGCCTTTTTCGTGTTCAAGGATTAGGCATCGGGGCAAGAGAGGACAGCCGGACCAATGACCGAAACAAAAGCGACCCGCCTTACGCCGCAAAACCGTGAAAAGCTGCGCCATGTCAGCACCGCGACGCTGACCACCGCGCTGTTCAAGCGCGGATTCCGCAACACCTTCATGCAGGGGCCGCGGCGCATCAATCCAGGCGGCAAGCAGATGGTGGGCGAGGCCTATACGCTACGCTACATCCCGGCGCGCGAGGATTTGGACAAGCTGGACGTGTTCAAGGACCCCTCGCATCCCCAGCGCAAGGGCATCGAGGCTTGCCCGCCCGGCCATGTCTTCGTCATCGATTCGCGCGGCGACCCGCGCGCGGCCTCGGCCGGCGGCATCCTGGTGGCGCGGCTGATGCAGCGCGGCGCGGCGGGAATCGTGACCGATGGCGGGTTCCGCGATTCGCCCGGCATCGCCGAGCTGGCGATGCCCAGCTATCACGCGCGGCCGGCGGCGCCCACCAACCTGATCCGCCATCACGCCGTGGATTTGAACGTGCCGGTGGGCTGCGGCGACGTGCCGGTCTATCCCGGCGACATCGTGGTGGGCGACGACGAGGGCGTGGTGGTGATTCCTGCCCACCTTGCCAACGAGATCGCCGAAGAGGCGCACGAAATGACCGCGTTCGAGGATTTCGTGATGGAACGGGTGCAGGCCGGGCAGTCGATCGTGGGCCTTTATCCCGCGACCGATGAAAAGACCCTCGCGGCCTTCGCGGACTGGCGCAAGAAGAACGGGCGCTGACCCGATCCGCATCGCGGGGGTGAAACGGGGCCCGATACGGTCTATATCTCGGGCATGACCGACAGTGTGAGTTCCCTGGGCGCGGCCAAGGCCGCGGCTGCGACGACCGCGCCGCCGCAACTCCGGGGCCTGAACACGGCCCAGCTCGAGGCCGTCGAGGCGTTGGACGGGCCGGTGCTGGTGCTGGCCGGCGCGGGCACGGGCAAGACCCGCGTGCTGACCTCGCGTCTGGTGCATCTATTGGCCACCGCCCGGGCCATGCCCGCGCAGATTCTGGCGGTCACTTTCACCAACAAGGCGGCCAACGAAATGAAGCATCGGGTCGAGCACCTGCTCGCCCGGCCGGTCGAGGGCTGGTGGCTCGGTACGTTCCATTCCATCGCCGCGCGCATCCTGCGCCGGCACGCTGAGTTGGTCGGCCTGCGCACCAATTTCACCATCCTCGACGCCGACGACCAGATCAGGCTCTTGAAGCAGATTCTCTCGGCCGAGGATATCGACGACAAGAAATGGCCGGCGCGCGTGATGTCGGCGGTGATCCAGCGCTGGAAGGACCGGGGGCTCAATCCCGAGCAGGTGACGTCGGGCGAGGCCGGCGAGCTCGCCAACGGCATGGCGCTGAACATCTATCGCCAGTACCAGGAACGGCTGCGCACGCTGAATGCCGCCGATTTCGGCGACCTGCTGCTGCTGAACCTGACCCTGTTCAAGAGCAACGCCGATCTGCTGGCGGAGTATCAAAGCCGCTTCAAGTACATCCTGGTGGACGAATACCAGGACACCAACGTGTCCCAGTATCTGTGGCTCAGGCTTCTGGCGCAGGCCCACCGCAACATCTGCTGCGTGGGCGACGACGACCAGTCGATCTATGGCTGGCGCGGCGCCGAGGTCGGCAACATCCTGCGCTTCGAGCAGGATTTCCCCGGCGCCAAGGTGGTGCGCCTCGAGCGCAACTACCGCTCCACCCCGCGCATCCTGGCCGCCGCCTCGGCGCTGATCGCGCATAACCGCGATCGCCTCGGCAAGACGCTGTGGACCGAGCCCAAGGACGGCGAGCACGGCGAGAAGCTGCGCCTGCGCGCCTCGTGGGACGGCGAGGACGAGGCGCGCTTCGTGGGCGAGGAGATCGAAGCGCTGCAACGGAAAAAGGAATCTCCCGCGGGGATGGCGATCCTGGTGCGCGCCGGCTTCCAGACCCGCGAGTTCGAAGAGCGGCTGATGACGCTGGGTGTGCCGTACCGCGTGGTCGGCGGGCCACGGTTCTATGAACGGCAAGAGATCCGCGACGCGATGGCCTATCTGCGCGTGGTCAACCAGCCGGACGACGACCTGGCGTTCGAGCGCATTGTCAACCTGCCGCGACGGGGTATCGGCGACACGACCATGGCCGCCGCGCACGCGCTGGCGCGCGCCAAGCGCCTGCCGCTCAGCACCGCCTGCCGCGAGCTGGTGGCGAGCGACGAGTTGAAGCCCGCGGCGAAACGCGCGCTGACCGGCCTGCTCAACGATCTCGACCGCTGGCGCGGGCAGCTCGACGCCACGCCGCATCCCGAGCTGGCCGAGATCGTGCTGGAGGAATCCGGCTATATCGGCATGTGGCGCGACAGCAAGGCGGCCGAGGCGCCGGGGCGGCTCGACAACCTCAAGGAGTTGATCCCCGCCACGGCGGAGTTCGAGAACCTGGCCGGGTTCCTGGACCATGTCAGCTTGGTGATGGAGCAGGCGACCGACGCGGGGGTGGACGTGGTCAGCATCATGACGCTGCACGCCGCCAAGGGGCTGGAATTCGACACGGTGTTCCTGCCGGGCTGGGAGGAGGATCTGTTCCCCAACCGCCGGGCGCTCGACGAAAGCGGCGCCAAGGCATTGGAAGAGGAGCGGCGGCTTGCCTATGTCGGGCTGACGCGCGCCAAGAAGCGCGTGATCGTGTCGCATGTCCAGCACCGCCGCATACACAACGCCTGGATCGCCTGCCTGCCGTCGCGCTTCATCGGCGAATTGCCGGCGGACGAGGTGGAGATCGACGGTGTGCCGGGTCTCGTGGCGGCGGACAACGACGGCGGCGCGCCGCCGGACGAGGCCGTGATGTGGCGCCGGCGCGGCGAGCGCGGGCAACGGCGCTTCGGCCCGGACGGTCGCGGCGCGCTGCTGATCGACGGCACGGCGCGCGAGATCGAAGGCAAGCCTACCGGCCGTTTCGCCCGGGGCGCGCGGGTATTCCACCAGAAATTCGGCTACGGCACCGTGGCGGCGGTGGACGGCGACAAGCTGGAAATCGAGTTCGACAAGGCCGGACGCAAGAAGGTGATCGACAGCTTCGTGCAAAACGCGACGGCGTGACGCCGGGGTTTCGTGCGCGTCAGCATCGTCCTTACCGTTCCCGCCTCCGCTTCAGACGCTTTCATCGAGGCGCTTGAGCCGTTCGCCGAGGCCGTTTCGGCCTTCGAGCAGGCTCAGGGCGGGGATTGGCGCATCGAAGCCATCGGGCCTAGGCCGGATCGCGCGAAACTGGCGGCGGCGCTGGCGCTGATCGCGGCTTCGCTGGGGATCGCCGAGCCGGACGTCGCCATCGAAGCCTTGCCGCGAAAAGACTGGCTGGCGGAAAACCGCCGCAGCTTCCAGCCGATCGCCGCCGGGTGCTTTCTGGTGCATCCCTCGCATGACCGGCCCGACGCGCCAGGCAGGTTGAAGCTGTGCATCGACGCGGGCGAGGCGTTCGGATCGGGCCAGCACGAGACCACCAAATTGTGCCTGCTGGCGCTGGACCGGCTGGCTAGGCGCCGGCCACGCTGGAAATCGGCCCGCGCGCTCGACATGGGCTGCGGCTCTGGAATCCTGTCGCTGGCGGCGGCGCTGCGCTGGCGCGTGAAGGTGCTGGCGGTCGACATCGCGCCCGAGGCGGCGCGGGTGACGCGCGGCAACGCGCGCGACAACGGCCTGGCCGCGCTGGTGCGGGCGGTGCATGGCGACGGCTATCGCAGCCGCACGGTTCGCGCCGGGCGCTACGACTTGATCGTGTCGAACATCCTGCAACGGCCGCTGGTCGCGCTGGCGCCCGCTCTCGCGCGGCGACTCAACCGCGGCGGCCGCGCCATCCTGTCGGGATTCTATCCCGACCAGGCCCAGGCGGTGATCGCCGCGCATCGCGCGCGCGGCCTGACGCTCGAGCGCGTCGATACGCTCGGCCGCTGGGCCGCCGCGAGTTTCCGGAAGAACTGACGGGGAAGGTTAAGGGCCGGCGGCCCTCCAACGCAGGGAAGGAGGACCGCCGGTCAAGGCATCGCCCGGGGGAACAGGCGATGCCGGGGGAACCTTGAGCTGAGGGTAAGTTAGTCGGCCGCTTCGCCGACCGTACGGCGAGCCAGCACGTTGGCGTTGGCCGGAGCCGGCATGTCGAAGCCGCCCAGCACCAGCGCCGCGGTCACCGGCAGCTCGCGGCCATCGGCGTTCGCGTCGGCCACGGCGGCGGCGATGCCCTCGATCTGGCCGCGTTCGATGCCGATATCGCGCAGCATCGCGTCGTCCAGCTGCATCAACTCGCGCCGCGTGCGCTCGCGCAGGCGCCACCGGCGGATCGGGTTGGCGATCTTGTCGCGCACGAAATTCACCAGCATCTCGCCGCGCAGGGCGGGGCCGGCCCGGCGCGCGACGTAGACCATCTCATGGATGTCGGCGCGGGAAATGCCGATATCGTCCAGCGAACGGTCGTCCAGCGACAGCAGCTCGCGCGCGGCGCGGGCGGTTTCGGCCCGGCGGCGCAGCCACAGAATCGGGACCACGAATAGCTTGGCGAGCGCCTCGGCGATCGCGGCATTGCGCTGCGCATAGGCGCGCTGGATCAACCGGTCGGCGTCGCTGAGGCTCAGCGGCTGGGCGTCCGGCGTTTTGAAGTTCGTTCCATCGTACATGACCCACATCCTTCGGTTTGTTTGTTGGCTTGCGCGGCGTACAAGGCGGGAACCGTCGGGTCGGCGGTTTCAGGCTTTCGCCGTCGCTTGCGGGGTATTAAATAGACCCGGGAAGCCCCCGCGATTAGGGGGATTGCTGCATCGCAGCAATGAGCGGAGTGCATAGCGATGCCTTTGATTCGCCTCAATTTCGTCAAGCCGATAGGCAATAGCCCCGTCAAAGGGTTGCAAACCGCGCATGACGCCCGATAGCGCCTGCCGGGATACCTACCAGGGCGACGCGGCCCTGGACCGGCTGCTGGCCAAGGCCGGGCCGGGCATGAGCGCGGCCGAAGTGCGCGACCTTCTGGCCGGGGTGCTTGCAGCACCCGTTCCGGCCGCCGATCCCGAGGGCTGGATGGCGCTGATCGCGGCCGATCCGTCGCCGGCCCTGGTGGCGCAACTCAGCGCGTTGAAACGCGAGATGGAAACCGCGCGCGGCGACGCGGGTGCGCCGCCGGCCGATCGCGCCAAACGCCTGGCCGATCTGCGCGCCGAGCTCAAGCGCCGCGGCCTTGCCGGATGCGTGGTGCCGCGCGCCGACGAGCATCAGGGCGAATACGTCGCCAAGCGCGCGCAACGCCTGAAATGGTTGACCGGGTTCGGCGGCTCGGCCGGCATGGCCGTGGTGCTGATGGATCGCGCGGCGATTTTCGTCGACGGCCGCTACACGCTGCAGGTGCGCGACCAGGTGGACGTCGACGCGTTCGAGCCGCGTCACATCACCGACCAGCCGCCGGGCGAGTATCTGGCGGCCAATCTCAAGCCCGGCGAGCGCGTGGGCTACGACCCCTGGGTGCTGACCCATGGCACGGTCGAGCGCCTGTCGGCGGCTTGCGCCAAGGCCGGCGGTGTGTTCGTGGCCGTGGAGAAAAATCCGATCGACGCGGTGTGGCCCGACCAGCCGCCGCCGCCCTTAGCGCCGGTGCGCCCGCAGCCCGACGAATTCGCCGGGCGCGGCACGGCCGAAAAGCGTCAGGACGTGGCGGCGAAGCTCATCGGCGACGGATTCGACGCGGCGGTGCTGACCGATCCTGCCTCGATCGCCTGGCTGTTCAATATCCGCGGCGCCGACGTGGCGCGCACGCCCTTGCCGCTCGGCTTCGCCATCGTCAGCCGGGATGGGCCGACCAGGCTGTTCATCGACCCGCGCAAGCTGTTGCCCGCGACCCGCGCGCATCTCGGCAACGCCGTGGCGGTGGAAAAGCCCGATACCTTCATCGCCGCGCTCGACGCGTTGCACGGCAAGTGCGTGCTGGTGGACGCGGCCACGGCGGGTGCCGCCATCCTCGACCGGCTCACCAAGGCCGGCGCCAAGCCGGTGTTGGGCGAGGATCCCTGCGCCTTGCCCAAGGCGGTGAAGAACCGCACCGAGCTCGACGGCGCGCGGGCGGCGCACCGGCGCGACGGCGCGGCGTTGTGCCGGTTCTTCGCCTGGCTGGCGCGCGAGGTGCCGAAGGGCTCGCTGCGCGAGCTCGACGCCTCCGCCAAGCTGGAAGCCCTGCGGCGCGAGGGCGAGAATTTCCGCGATCTCAGCTTCGACACCATCGCGGGATCGGGGCCGAACGGCGCCATCGTGCATTACCGCTCCACCGAGTCGACCAATCGCAAAATCGAGCCGGGTACGCTGTTCCTGCTCGATTCCGGCGCGCAATATCTCGACGGCACGACCGACGTCACGCGCACCATCGCCATCGGCCGGCCGACGGAAGAGATGCGCGACCGTTTCACGCGCGTGCTCAAAGGGCATATCGCGGTCGCCACGGCGCGGTTCCCGCGCGGCACCTCGGGCAGCCAGTTGGATCCGCTGGCGCGCAGGGCGCTGTGGGACGCGGGCCTCGACTTCGACCACGGCACCGGCCACGGCGTCGGCAGCTACCTCGCCGTGCACGAAGGCCCGCACCGTATTTCCAAAGTGCCGAACACGGTGGCGCTGCTGCCCGGAATGATCGTGTCGAACGAGCCGGGCTATTACAAAACCGGCGCCTACGGCATCCGCGTCGAGAACCTGGTGACCGTGGTGGCGCTGCCCAAGGCGCCGGACGCCGAGCGCGAGATGCTGGGCTTCGAGACGCTCACGCTCTGCCCGATCGATTTGAACCTGATCGAGCCGAAAATGCTGGGCGCCGACGAAATCGCCTGGCTCGACGCCTACCACGCCCGCGTGCGCGAAACGATCTCGCCTCTGGTGGACGCCGACACGCGCAAGTGGCTGGAGCAGGCGACAATTTCGTTGATGCGCTAAATAATTCAAGGTTTGTTAGATGCGTCTTGATGACAGAATTCGAAAATGCGTAGTTTTCATTCAAGGACCAAAAATTGGCGTAGAGACAGGCACTAGTGTTGATCGAGCCACTGGCTTCATCATTACAATGGAGTCTAACTCGTCGATCGCGCATCACTACTTAGTTACCGCTCGCCATGTGGCAGAGCGTTGTGAGCAGAACGGCTTAGTTGGAATCAGGCTCAATCGCCGAGATGGACAATCCGCAGTTGTTCGATTCGAGCCAAGCAAGTGGGTATTTCACGAAACCGACGAAACAATCGACGTAGCTGTTGTGCCGTGTCCTTTCGACCCGTCTGAATATGACTGCATGCCAATTCCTGTTGACCCGATGTTTTTGGCAGGACCACGAACATTGAAAAGCAAAGGCATCGGTATCGGCGATAATATTTATGTGGTTGGACTATTTTCCTCGATTGCAGGTGTCGAACGCATATTACCCCTAGTTAGGTCAGGAACGATTGCAATGATCCCTGAAGAACGTGTTGGTACGGCATGGCCCAAGGCTCAAAACGTCGGGATCGAGGCCTACTTGGTTGAGGCATTTTCGATTGCAGGATTAAGTGGGGCACCGGTCTTCGTTGCGAGAACAATTCCTGTGCCTGCCGCAGCTCGCTCAGGTCGGCAACCAGTTGCCGAAGGCGCTCATTTTCTTTTGGGCCTTTTGCACGGTCACTGGAAAGTCAAACTTGATCAAGGTGAGCAAGCTAGCGATTTCTATCGTGACCAGATAAATTTTGGATTGGCTTCGGTAGTTCCTGCCGAACGAATCCTTGAAACGGTGAACCATCCAAAGCTCAGAGCAATTCGGTCTTAGTCCGATTTTAGTTTTATCCCCCGATCAGCTTCAGCCATTCCTGCTCGCTGAGCGTCGTGACGCCGAGTTCGCGCGCCTTGGTCGCCTTCGAGCCCGCATCGGCGCCGACCACGACGTAATCCGTCTTCGACGACACCGAGCCCGCGACTTTCGCGCCCAGCGACTCGGCCTTGGCCTTCGCCTCGGCGCGGCCCAGGCTTTCGAG
>JAHFPH010000019.1 GCA_023266845.1 Rhodospirillaceae bacterium | reverse complement strand
CGTTCGACGCGGTGCTGCTGGACCTGTCGCTGCCCGACGGCGACGGCGTCGAGTTGTTGAAGAAGATACGCCAGGCGCGCAATCCCGTGCCGGTGATCGCCGTCACGGTGCGCGACGGGGTCGACGACCGGGTGGCCGGGCTCAACCTGGGCGCCGACGATTACGTGGTGAAGCCGTTCGCCACCGAAGAGCTGGTCGCGCGCATGCGCGCGGTGCTGCGCCGCCCGGCCGAGACGCTGGGCCTGCGCCTGGCTTGCGGCAATATCGAGCTCGATCCCGCCTCGGGGTCGGTGGCGGTGGATGGGCGCGCGGTGGTCGTGCCGCGCAAGGAGCTGGCGGTGCTGGAAATGCTGATGCGCCGCGCCGGCCGCGTGGTGGCGCGCAGCGCGCTGGAGCAGAGCGTGTATTCCCTAGGCGAGGAGATCGGGTCGAACGCGATGGACGCGAACATCTCGCGACTGCGCCGCCGCTTGGGCGACGCCGGAGCCGACGCCACGGTCCACGCGGTGCGCGGCGTGGGTTACATGATCGGCGCGCCCGACGGCCGCGTCGCATGACGCTGGGCGTGCCGAGCCTCGGCCGCAAGCTGCTGCTGCGGCTGGTGGGCGTGTTCGCGCTGGCCTTCGTTGCTTCCTGCGCGTTGTACCTGGTGCTGGCCTGGCGGCATCCCAGCGTGGAGGTCGATCTTGGCCTGGGCGATCTGGCGGATCGCCTGGCGGCGCGCGTGTCGCCCGGCGCCGACGGCAAGCCTTCGCTCAATCTCGACGCCAAACTCGCCAAGCGCCTCGTCGAGCCGGGCATGCGCTATGTCGTGATCGATCGCTCGACCGGCCGCGTGCTGGGCCAGTCCCAACCCTCGATCACCGAGCTCATCCCCATGCCGCCGCAGGGCGCGTCCCGGCGCATGGCGTTTTCCGTTTCAAGGCCGACCACCGAGGCCACGTCGCGGCTCGATGGGTTCGTGGCGATACGCGACACATCGGCGGGCCCGGTGCTGACCGCCGTGGCGCAAGAGCACGTGACCCTGTGGCAGTCCGTCGCCTGGGCGGTCGACGAATTGAAGGAAGACGTGGTGCCGATCGGCGTGCCGCTGGCGATCGTCACGCTTCTGGTGACCGCGATGACCATCCGGCGCACGCTCAAGCCCGTGGCGAAGCTGTCGCGCCAGGCCGAGGCGATCACCCCGCGCACGATCGGGCTAAGGCTCGACGCGGCGAAGGTGCCGGCCGAGGTGCTGCCGCTGGTGACCGCGTTCAACGCCGCGCTGGACCGGCTGGACCAGGGCTTCATGATTCAGCGCCGCTTCACCGCCAACGCCGCGCACCAGCTGCGCACGCCGCTGGCGATTCTGCGCGCGCGTCTCGACGGCATGGGCGACGGAACCGAGACCGCTACGCTGAAGCGCGATTGCGACCGCATCGCGCGGGTGGTCTCGCAGCTCTTGTCCATCGCGCGGCTGGACGCGCACCAGATCGAGATCGGCGAAACCGTGGATTTGTGCGTGCTGGCGCGCGAAACCGTGGCCGACATGGCGCCGCTGGCGATCCGCGACGGGCGCGTGCTGGCGCTGGATTGCGGCGCGGCACCGGTGGCCGCGCGCGGCAATAGCGCGGCGTTGCGCGAGGCGCTGGGCAACCTGATCGATAACGCGCTCCGTTTCAGCCCCGCCGGCGGCACGGTCGAGATCGCCGTACGCCCCGGCGCGAGCCTGTCGGTGCTCGACCGCGGGCCGGGCGTGCCGGAACACGAACGCGCGCGGATGTTCGAGCCGTTCTGGCGCGGACGCGACGCGCGCGGCCCGGGGTCGGGGCTGGGCCTGGCGATCGTCGCCGAGATCGCCGAGGCCCATGGCGGCAGGGTGCAGGCGCTGGCGCGCGCGGGCGGCGGCGCCGAATTTCGCATCGAGCTGCCGGAGACGGCAGCGCCCGCGCAACGCTCCGCCGGCGCGCTGGCGGCGGCGCAATAGCGCCTATTCCGGCAGCAGATCCGTCCAGACCTTGAAGCCGGTCAATCTTGTGGGGCCGAAGCTGGTCACCAGCGCGACATCGGCCGCGTCGCGCCCGCGCGCCATCAGGATGCGCCCGATGCGCGGCGCGTTGTGGCGCGCGTCGAAGCTGCGCCATTGGCCGTCGAGATAGGCCTCGAACCAGGCGCTGAAATCCATCGGCTCGTTCGGCACCGGCGGCACGCCGATTTCGCCCAAGTAGCCGGTGCAGTAGCGCGCCGGGATGCTCATGCAACGGCACAACGCGACGGCGAGATGCGCGAAATCGCGGCATACCGCTAGGCGTTCGTTGTATGCTTCCATCGCGGTGCGGGTGCTACGCGCATGCTGGTAGCCGAATGTCAGATGGCCGTGTACGAAATCGCAGATCGCCTGCACCCGCGCCCAGCCGAGCGGCGTGTGCCCGAACGCCGACCACGCGAAGTCGGTAAGCCGGTCGGTCTCGCAATACCGGCTGCCCAGCAGATAGACCAGACTTTCGTTCGGCAGGTTCGCGATCGTGCTTTG
This sequence comes from Rhodospirillaceae bacterium, assembly GCA_023266845.1. Classification (GTDB taxonomy): domain Bacteria; phylum Pseudomonadota; class Alphaproteobacteria; order JAEULC01; family JAEULC01; genus JAEULC01. The sequence goes on along the minus strand of JAHFPH010000019.1, from coordinate 34,278 downwards.
CTGCGCGTTGGGCAATACGGCGTCGGGCGCGCCCGTATCCCGCACCACCGCGTCGGTCGAAAGGCGAACGCGTCCGGTGGGCGCCACGATGCGCGTGCAGATATTGCCGAAGCCGTCCTGGTAATAGGAAACCGGCGCCGGGGGATCGGTTTCGATCAGATCAGGCGCCGCCAGATCGCCGCCGCGCGAGGAATGCACGCGCAGCATCAGGATCATGGGGGTGGGGCCCGGCGATTCGTAGATCAGCTCGCAACCGATTTTGATTCGTATCATCGCGCTATCGCAGGCCGAACGCGGCCCTGCCCGGCGCGCGTTTGTGGCGCGATTCACGCCGACCGGAGGGCGAATGTCAAACGCGGGATTGCCCATCCTTTGGGCGGCAGCACGAAGCCCGCACGATACGGTATCATCGCGGCCGATGAGCGTCCTTGATCGTTTGTCCGGGTTACTGTCGCCCTACGGGCTGATCCTGCGCGGCGCGTTCCACCCTGCGCCGGACGACGACGTGCCGCAACCCGTCTCGACCCTGGCGATGATCGGCAACGTGGGGCGGCCGGAGGGCGATGCGACGTGGCGCGCGTTCAACACGGCGCGCGGGCGTTTCCCGGGCAGCGAGTCGCTGAACGAGTGGGCGCGCTCTGTGGTTGAGCCGATCGCGCGCCGGCTTGGCGCGGCGGCGCTGTTTCCGTTCGGCGCGAAACCGCCGCTGCCGTTCCAACGCTGGGCAATGCGCGCCGATCGGGTGTTTCCCTCGCCGCTCGGCCTGCTGATTCATCCCGACTACGGACTTTGGCACGCCTATCGCGCGGCGCTGGGCTTCGCCGAGAAACTGCCCTTGCCGCCGTGTGCGCAAGTTGCGTCGCCTTGCGAAACCTGCGCGGCGAAACCGTGTCTTGCCGCCTGCCCGGTCGGCGCATTCACTGGATCGGGCTACGACGTGCCGCGCTGCGTCGCGTTCCTCGACACGCCTAGCGGCGCGGATTGCATGGAGCGGGGCTGCCGCGCGCGCCGCGCCTGCCCCGTGGGTGCGGACCGCGTCCACGAACCCGCGCAGGCGCAGTTCCACATGCGCGCCTTTCGGCGCGGCGTTCGCTAGGAACTGCAAAAAAGCGGCGATTAAGTCTTCCCGGCCAGCATCGGATCGAGCTTGCCCGCGGATTCCAGCGCCTGAAGGTCGTCGCTGCCGCCGACAGGCACGCCGTCGATGAAGATCTGCGGCACGGTGTTGCGCCCGCCCGCGCGCCGACGCATCTCCTCGCGCTTGCCGGGATGCTCCATGACGTCGATCTCTTCGTATTTCACGCCCTTGCGGTTCAGAAGCGCCTTGGCGCGCGCGCAGAAGCCGCAAAAGCACGAGGTGTAGATCTCGACCTTGGCCATGCGGGCATCTTGCCTCAGCCGCACCTGCAATTCCAGGGGCCGGAAGAAACCACCAAGACACCAAGGCACCAAGAAGATTTCGATGCGGCCGGTGACCGCGAATTTTCAGACCTTGGCGTCTTAGTGACTTGGTGGTCGAATCTTGAATCTAAGCGGCGCGCGGACGGTTGACCCGCGCCAGGGTCAGCACGTCGACCGCCTTGGCCCCGGCGCGCTTCAGCGCTTTGGCGCATTCCTCGGCCGTGGCACCCGTGGTCAAAACATCGTCGATCAGCAGCACGCGAAAACCCTCGACCCGCCCGGCATGGCGCGGCCGCAACGCAAAAGCGCCGGCGACGTTGGCACGGCGCTGCGCGGGACCCAGGCGCCCTTGCGACGGCGTCGCGCGCTTGCGCACCAGAAGGTCGGGCACAACCGGCTTGTCCGCGTGCCGCCCGAGTGCCAGGGCCAGCAGCGCCGCCTGGTTGTAGCGCCGCCACAGCAGGCGCCAGCGATGCAGCGGCACCGGCGCGATCAGGTCACATTCAGCCGCCATGTCGCCGCCCGCGCGCGCCATCCAGCGCGCGAAACCGGGTGCCGAATGGGTGGCGTCGGCATGCTTGAAGCGCAGCACCAGCGATTTGACGTTCTCGTCATAGGCCAGCGCCGCGCGGGCGCGATCGTAGCGCGGCGGCGCGGCCATGCAGGGCGCGCATTCCAGCTCCCCCTCTTGCGGGGGCAGCTCGAAGGCCAGGCCGCAGCGCGCGCAGATCGGCGGCGCGATGAATCCGAGCCGCCCCCAGCACGGAGCGCACAGCGCGCCCGGTTCTTCCACCACCGCGCCGCAGGAAAGGCAGCGCGGCGGCAGCAGCACGTCCAGCACCCGCCGTCCGGCGCCGCGCGCCAATGACAGGAATGTGGCCGCCGCGTCCATGCGCGCAATTCTAGCAGCCTTGCCGGATGCGAAGCGTTATTATCCGGTCGTGACGGTTTCGCCGGAAACGATGCGAGTGTTCGACCGGGCCCTGGTGCGCGCGCGACGCGACCGGCGCGCGCATGAATTCGCGCGGCACGATTTCCTGTTCCGCGAGGTGGCGGAGCGCCTGGCCGACCGCCTGGACGACGTGAAGCGCAAGTTTCCGCTGGCGCTGGACCTGGGCGCGCGCGCCGGCTTGATGGCCCCGGCCTTGAAGGGCCGCGGCGGCATCGAAACGCTGGTGCAGGCCGAGCTGTCGCCGCGCCTGGCGCTGGCGGCGCTGAAGCACGGCCGCGTGGTGGTGGCCGACGAGGAGACCCTGCCATTCGCCGACGCATCGTTCGACCTGGTGCTTAGCTGCATGGGCCTGCATTGGGTCAACGACCTGCCCGGCGCGCTGGCGCAGATCCGGCGCTGCCTGAAGCCCGACGGATTGTTCCTGGCGGCGCTGTTCGGCCTGGGCACATTGGCCGAGCTGCGCGAGGTTTTTCTGGCGGCTGAGGCCGAGGTCACGGGCGGCGCGGGGCCGCGCATTTCGCCCTTCGCGGATCTGCGCGACGGGGCGGCGCTGTTGCAGCGCGCCGGCTTCGCGCTTCCCGTTGCCGACACCGACCCGATCGTCGTTTCCTACGACAACGCGCTGGCGCTGATGCGCGATTTGCGCGGCATGGGCGAAAGCAACGCGGCGACGGCGCGGCCGCGCCGGCCCCTGTCGCGCGACACGCTGTTCCGCGCCACCGAGCTTTATCACCGCCGCTTCGCGCAAAAAGACGGGCGCGTGCGCGCGCGGTTCCAGATCAACTATTTGACCGGATGGGCGCCGCACGAAGACCAGCCCAAGGCGCTGAAGCCGGGCAGCGCGCAGCATCGCCTGGCCCAGGCGCTGGGCACCGAGGAACATTCCGCCGGCGACAAGGCTGGGCGGAAATGAACCGTCCGGCGATCGCGATCGCGGCGCTTGGAGTTTTGGCCGGTTCTCCGGCGCCGGCCGCGGGCGACGCGGCCGCCGGCAAGCGCAACGTCGATACGTGGTGCGCGGGCTGCCACCAGACCGACGAGGACGACAAGAAGGCCGGGCTTATCGACACGCCCTCGTTCGCCGATATCGCCAATCGGCGCACGCAAGAGGTGGTCCGCGCGTTCCTCGCCAAGCCGCATCCGCCGCAGCCGCAGTTCCGCCTGACGCCGAAGGACATCGACGATCTGGCCGCGTTCATCGGCGGTTTGAAAAAGTAAGCAACCACAGAGACACTGAGGCACAGAGGAAATTGGTTGCGGCCTAGGGCCGCGAAAATCATTTTCTCTCGGCATCTCTGTGTCTCTGTGGTGAATTTTCTAAAGAAAATCCCTGAGCATCGCGACCAGGGGCTTGTCGGCGGGCGGCATGGGGTAGCCGGCGAGGCGCGCGGGCTCGACCCAGGTGAGCTCCTGCCCTTCGCGCGCGGTCACGGTCCCCTTCCATACGCGGCAGACGTAAAGCGGCATCAACAGGTGGAAATCGGTATAGCGGTGCGACGCGAAGGTGAAGGGCGCCAGGCAGCTTTCCGACACGTCGATGCCCAGCTCTTCGCTCAGCTCGCGAATCAGCGCGCGCTCGGGCGTTTCGCCTGCATCGACCTTGCCGCCGGGAAATTCCCATAGGCCCGCCATCGGCTTGCCGGGCGGACGGCGCGCCAGCAGCACGCGCCCGTCGGCGTCGACCAGCGCCACGGCTGAGACCAGAAGCGAGCGCTTGGGCGGCTGCAACGACAGGTTGGCGCGATCGAAGGCGTGGATGAACACGCGCTTCATGCCGCCGCGCGCCGGAAAATCGTATTCCGCCTCGCCGATGCGCGCGAAACCCGCGCTTTCCAACACGCGGCACGAGGCGGCGTTCTCGATCAGCACCGCGCCCCAGACGCGGTCGACGCCCAGCTCGTCGAAAGCGAAGCGCAGCATGCGCTTGACCGCCTCGCTGGCGTAGCCGCGGCGCCAGAAATCGCGCCCGATCCAATAGCCGATCTCGGCCGACCGCCCGCGCGGCAGCTTCGCGGGCGCGCCGTGGACCGCGGGCTCGCGCTGGCTTTGGCGCAGCAGGATCGCGCCGATCGGCGTTTTCGATGCCCTCGGCACGACGGCGAGCGCGAAATCCAGGCGCTCGTCGATGCCGCGCTTGGTGGACGCGATCCAGCGCTGGGCCAGGCCCGGCGGATAGGGATAGGGTGCGTCGGACAAGTTCTTGACGATGTCCCACTCGCCCACCAGCCGCGCGATCGTGTCGGCGTCGGCGGGCTTGAGGCGGCGCAGGATCAGCCGCTCGGAGTCGAGCGGGGTGAAGCCGTCCTCGGCCGGATCAACTGCGATAGTCGCCATTGATGCTGATATAGCCGTGCGTCAGGTCGCAGGTCCACACCGTGGCCTTGCCCCGGCCGATGCCCACATCGACCTTGATGTCGATCTCGCGTCCCTTCATGTGCTTGCTGACCGGCGTTTCGTCGTAGCCCGGCGCGACGGCGCCTTTCAACGCCACGGTCACGCCGCCGATGGCGATCTTGAGCTTGTCGCGGTCCGCGCGTTCGCCCGACTTGCCGACGGCCATGACGATGCGGCCCCAATTGGCGTCCTGGCCGGCGATCGCGGTCTTGACCAGGGGCGAATTGGCGATGGCAAGCGCGATGCGCCGGGCCGCCGCGTCGCTGGCCGCGCCGGCGACGGCGATGGTGACGAATTTCTCCGCCCCCTCGCCGTCCTTCACCACCTGGACCGCCAGATCGCGCGCAAGTTCGTTCAAGACCACGGCGAATTCGGCGAGCCTTTTGTCCGTGGCCGAGGCGACGCGCGGGTTTTTCGCCCGGCGCGTCGCGGCGAGCAGCAGCGTGTCGCTGGTCGAGGTGTCGCCGTCGACCGTGGCGCAGTTGAAGGATTGCACCGCGGCCGCGCGCAGCAGCTTTTGCAGCACCGCAGCGGGCAGATCGGCGTCGGTGACGATGAAGGCGAGCATGGTCGCCATGTCGGGCGCGATCATGCCCGAGCCCTTGGCGATGCCGTTGAGCCTGACCGTGGCGCTGCCGATGCGCGCGGTGCGCGTGGCGATTTTGGCGAAGGTGTCGGTCGTCATGATGGCGGCGGCCGCCTGGTCCCAGCCATCGCCGTTAAGGCCGCGCACCAGCGCGGGCAGGCAATCCGCGATCTTGCCCCAGTCGAGCGGCTGGCCGATCACCCCGGTCGAGGCGACGAACACCTCTTGCGGCTTGCATTCGAGGATCGCCGCGGTAGCGCCGGCGGAGCGGCGCACCGCCTCCATCCCCGCCTTGCCGGTGAAGGCGTTGGCGTTGCCGGCGTTGACCAGGATCGCGCGCGCCTTGCCGCCCTTGAGCGACGCGCGGCACCAATCGACCGGCGCCGAGCGGGTCAGCGAGCGGGTGAACACACCGGCGATCGCGCTGCCGGGCGCAAGCTCGATCAGCAGCAAGTCGTCGCGACCCTTGTAGCGGATGCCGGAATTGGCGGCGGCGAGCCTGGCGCCGGCCAGCGGCGGCAGGATCTGGATCGCTAGGGGCGCGAGCGGCGAACGGGCGAGGGCCATGGCGGCGGCGCGGAAACTCCGGTCAGTTCAACTTCTTCGTGGGTTCGGCGGGCTTCGCGGATTCGACCGGCAGCGGCTTGCCGTCGGGGCCGAAGCGCTCGATCTTCGCGTTGGTGCGCAGCGTCTCGATGTATTGGCTGACGGATTGCTGCGAAAGCTGGTTGAACAGGTCCTGGCGCGCCTCGTCGAACGTCACCGGGTTGGCGGAGCGGCGGTCCTCGACCTTGATGACGTGCCAGCCGAACTGGGTTTTGACCGGCGCCGGGGTAATCTCGCCGGTCTTCATGGCGAAGGCGGCGTCGGCGAATTCCTTCACCATCTCGTCCCTGCCGAAGAAACCCAGATCGCCGCCATTCTGCGCCGCTGGGTCCTTCGATTTCTGCTTGGCCAGCGCGGCGAAATCGGCGCCGCCCTTCAACTGCGCGATGATCGCCTTCGCGTCGGCTTCGTTTTCGACCAGGATGTGCCGGGCGCTGACCTCTTCCTTCGGCGGATTTTCGGCCAGGTATTTCTTGTAAAGAGTCTGCAGCGCGTCGTCGGTCACCGACTTGGTGACCACGTTTTCCAGCAGCACCTGCTGGATGGCGCGGTCGCGGAAGCCATCCACGCGCTTCTGCACCTCGGGGGCAGCGCCCAGGTTCTGGCGCTTGCCTTCGGCCAGCAGCAGGCGGTTGTTGATGAGCTGGCCCACCAGCACCGCCATGATGCGCTCGACCGGGATGTTGCGGTATTGCTCGGGCAGGTTGTCGGCCGCCTCCTGCACGTCGGACATGCGGATCGGATCGCCGTTGACCGTGGCCAGCACGGGATTGTCGGCGGGCTTGGCGTCGGCCGGCTTGGCGGGAGCCGGCGCCGGTTTCGCCGGTTGGCCGGATTGCGCCTGGGCCGCACCCGGAACGCCTATCAGCGCCAAACCCGTGAGCGCCACGCCCAAGATCGCGACCAAGCCGTATCCGGCCGCCGCGGTTGCCGTCTTGCGCATCGAGGCGCTCCCTTTTTCCATGTTTTCCATGCCGCTGGCCGGACTATGGGCAGGATCGTTCCGGCCGCCGTTCGGGCGAATCCATAGCATACCGGAAGGTATAAGCCATCCCAAAGACTTGGCCGGCGGGCGGGGTCCAAGTCGTTGACAGGTAAGGGGTGAACCCCTATCTACCAGTGGGGCCTAAAGCCCCTTTTTCCCCCGCGCAATCCTAGAGGTTTGCATGTTCGCCGCCATCGCCAAGCGGCTTTTCGGCACCGCCAACGACCGCTACATCAAGGGGCTGGATCCGCTGGTGGCGGCGGTCAACGCGCTCGAGCCGTCGCTGGAAAAACTGAGCGACGAAGAGCTCAAGGCGCGCACGCCCGCCCTGCGCAAGCGCCTGGAAGACGGCGAGACGCTGGACGACATCCTGCCCGACGCCTTCGCCACGGTGCGCGAGGCGGCCAAGCGCGCCCTCGGCCAGCGGCATTTCGACGTGCAGCTGATGGGCGGCATCGTGCTGCACCGGGGCATGATCTCGGAAATGAAGACCGGCGAAGGCAAGACTTTGGTCGCCACGCTGCCGGTCTACCTCAACGCGCTGGAAAGCAAGGGCGTGCACGTCGTCACCGTGAACGACTACCTAGCCAAGCGCGACTCGGAATGGATGGGCCGCGTTTACACGCGCCTGGGCCTGACCGTGGGCTGCATCGTGCACGGGCTCGACGACGAGCAGCGCCGCGCCGCCTATGCCGCCGACGTGACCTACGGCACCAACAACGAGCTCGGCTTCGACTATCTGCGCGACAACATGAAATTCCGGCTGCAGGAAATGGTGCACCGGAGCTTCAACTACGCGATCGTGGACGAGGTCGACTCGATTTTGATCGACGAGGCGCGCACGCCGCTGATCATCTCGGGTCCCGCCGAGGACAGCTCCGAGCTTTACCGCAGCGTCAACGTGCTGATCCCGAAACTAGAAGCCGGAGACTTCGAGAAGGACGAAAAGCAGCGCACCGTGTCGCTGACCGAGGCGGGCGTGGTGAAGATGGAGACCATGCTGCGCGAGAAGGGAATGCTGAAAGGCGACAATCTGTACGACATCGAGAACGTCTCGCTGGTGCATCACTCCACGCAGGCGCTGCGCGCGCACAAGCTGTTCGCACGCGACGTGGACTACATCGTCAAGGACGACAAGATCATCATCATCGACGAGTTCACCGGCCGCATGATGGAAGGAAGGCGTTACTCCGAGGGGCTGCACCAGGCGCTGGAAGCCAAGGAAGGTGTGACGGTTCAGAACGAGAACCAGACGCTCGCCTCGATCACCTTCCAGAACTATTTCCGGCTTTACCCGAAACTGGCGGGCATGACCGGCACCGCGATGACCGAGGCCGGGGAGTTCGCCGACATCTATCGCCTCGAGGTGATCGAGATTCCCACCAACCTGCCCTGCGTGCGCGGCGACAGCGACGACGAGGTGTACCGCTCCAAGCGCGAGAAATACGACGCGATCGTCCAGCAGATCGAGGAGTGCCACGCGAAAAAGCAGCCGGTGCTGGTGGGCACGGTGAGCATCGAGAAATCGGAAGAGCTGGCCGAGCTGCTGAAGAAGAAAAAGATCAAGCATCAGGTGCTGAACGCGCGCTTTCACGAGCAGGAAGCGCTGATTATCTCCCAGGCCGGCCGCGCCGCGGGCGTCACCATCGCCACCAACATGGCAGGCCGCGGCACCGACATCCAGCTGGGCGGCAACGTGGAAATGCGCCTGAAGCTGGAAATGCCCGCCAACGTGGACGAAGCCGCGCTCAAGGAACGCGCGGCGGCGATCCGCGCCGAGGTGGCGGCGGAAAAGGACGCGGTGCGCGCCGCCAGCGGCCTGTTCGTGCTGGGCACCGAGCGGCACGAAAGCCGGCGCATCGACAACCAGTTGCGCGGCCGCTCGGGCCGCCAGGGCGATCCTGGCGCCAGCAAGTTCTTCGTGTCGCTGGAAGACGACCTGATGCGCATCTTCGGGTCCGAGCGCATGGACACGATGCTGCGGCGCCTCGGCCTGAAGGAGGGCGAGGCGATCGTCCATCCCTGGATCAACAAGGCGCTGGAAAAGGCGCAGCAGAAGGTCGAGGCGCGCAACTTCGAGATTCGCAAGCAGCTGCTGAAATTCGACGACGTGATGAACGACCAGCGCAAGGTCATCTACGAGCAGCGCCGCGAGATCATGGACGCGCCCGACGTGGCGCAGACCATCGCCGACATGCGGCACGAGACGGTCGTCAACCTGGTGGCGCGCGCGATCCCCGAGAACGCCTATGCCGAGCAGTGGGACGTGGACTCGCTGCACGCGGAATGCGCGCGCGTGCTGAACCTGGACCTGCCGGTCAAGGACTGGGCGAAGGAAGAGGGTATTGCCGACGCCGAGATCCGCCAGCGCATGGCGGAGGCCGCCGACCGCAAAATGGCCGAGAAGGCCGCGAATTACGGCCCGGACATCATGCGCATGGCCGAAAAAAGCCTGCTGCTGCAGATCCTGGACCAGCAGTGGAAGGAGCATCTGCTGCACCTGGACCATCTGCGCCAGGGCATCAATCTGCGCGCCTACGGCCAGCGCGATCCCTTGAACGAATACAAGCGCGAGGCCTTCGGCATGTTCGAGGACATGCTGGTGCGGCTGCGCGAGACCGTCACCGGCGTGCTGATGCACCTGCAATTGCGCGTCAACATGCCGGAAGAGGCGTTGCAGCCCCAGGGGCCGCGCAACGTGCAGGCCCTGCACCCGCAGGCCGAACCCCTGGTCGGGCATTCCGGCGAGGCCGCGGCTGCGGGCGACGGCGATAGCGACGCGCCGCGCGCCCGCCCGGTGCAAAGCCGCAAGGCCGCGGGCAACGGCCAGCTGCCTGGCGACCCGGCGAGCTGGGGCCGCGTGTCGCGCAACGCCCCCTGCCCGTGCGGCTCGGGCAAGAAGTTCAAGCATTGCCACGGGGCCGTGAAGGCCGCGGCGAACTGACGGCCCGCCCGGGCCGTGACCAGCGCGCTCGATAAAATCCTCGCCGAGGCGGTCGCGGCGCATCGCCAGGGCGATCTTGCCCGGGCCGAGGCTCTCTACCGGCAGGTTCTCGCGGCCAGCGCGGCGAATTTCCACGCGCTGCACCTCTTGGGTGTGCTGGAAGCGCAGCGCCGCAATTTCGCTGCGGCCGCCTTGTTTCTGGGCCGGGCGGTCACCATCGACCCGAAATCCGGCGCGGCGCATCTGAACCACGGCAACGTGTTGCGGGAACTGAAGCGCGGCGGCGAGGCGTTGGCCGCGTTCGACCGGGCGCTGGCGTTGGGCGACGACGCGGCCGACGCCTGGATCAGCCGCGGCGTGACCCTGCAGGAAATGAAACGCCGGGACGAGGCGCTGGAAAGCTTCGACCGGGCGCTGGCGGCCAAGCCGGGCTACGCCGAGGCCTGGAGCAACCGCGGCAACGCGCTAAACGAGCTGGGGCGCCGCGACGAGGCGCTGGCGAGTTACGACCGCGCACTGTCGATCAAGCCCGATTCGGTCGAGGCGCTGAGCAACCGGGGCGCCGTGCTGCACGATCTGCGTCGCTACGCGGAGGCGGCGGACAGCCATCGCCGCGCGATCGAGCTTGCGCCCGGCTTCGCCGACGCGCATTTCAACCTGGGCAACACGTTGAAGAAGCTGGGCAGGCCGCACGCGGCCGCGGCCTGCCATGCCCGCGCGATCGGGCTAATGCCGTCCCATGACGCGGCCTGGGTCGCGTTCTCGGAGTATTTGCGCGACGCCGACGCGCTGGACGAACGGTACCTGCCGCTGCTGCCGACCGCGCTGACGCGGGGAAATCTCGACCCGCAGAACGCCGAACGCGTCGCCGTCCGGGCGATCCGCCGCGAACCGCTGGCGGGCGAGCTTTTGGCGCTGGCGGACGATCCCGATTCATGCGCGCGGCGGCTGGAAGAGTTGATCGAAAACGGCGGGCTGAAGCCGCTGACCGAAGCACCGCTGCTTCTCGCGGTCTTGGAAGAAACCATCGTCACGGATTACCGGCTTGAAAAACTGCTGACGGTCTTGCGGCGCGTGCTGCTGTCGCTGGCGTCGCGGGCGCACCGGGCGCTGGAAGAAAAGCCCATGCTTCGTTTCGCCGGCGCTCTCGCCCTGCAATGCTTCGCCAACGACTACGTCTGGACCGAAACCGACGAGGAACGACGGCAGGTGGACGAATTGGCGCGGCGCAGCGCATCGGCGTCGCCAGCCTCCATTGCGGTGATCGGCGCCTATGAGCCGTTGCATCGATTCGATTTCGCTCCGCCGACGGATGCGGAGCTCAGAGCGCTGATCGAGCGCCAGGTCGCGGAACCGAAAAAAGAAGCGGAGCTGAAAAAAGAAATTCAGCGCCTGACCAGGATCGGCGACAAGGTTTCGCAGGATGTCCGGGCGCAATACGAGGAAAACCCCTATCCGCGCTGGCGGCGCAAATCCGCCCCGGCCGACGGCAAGCCGATCCACGCGGTGCTGCGCGAGTTGTTCCCGCATGCGCCCGCCCCCGCCGCGTCGCCGGAACGTCCGGAGATCCTGGTGGCGGGCTGCGGCACGGGCGCCGTGTCGATCCAGACGCTGCGCCGCTTCCAGAATTCGCGCATCCTGGCGGTCGACCTGAGCCTGTCCAGCCTTGCCTATGCCAAGCGCACCGCGGCCGAAGCGGGTATCGCCGATATCGACTACGCCCAGGCCGATATTCTGGCTTTAAGCGCGCTGGGACGGCGGTTCGACCTCATCGAATGCTCTGGCGTGCTGCATCACTTGCGCGATCCGCTCGCGGGCTGGCGGGTGCTCACGGACCTGCTGCGGCCCGGCGGGCACATGATCCTGGGCCTTTACAGCCGGCGCGCCCGGCGCGACATCACGCGCGTCCAGCAATTCATCAGGGAACGCGGCATTCCCGCCACGCCAAAGTGCATCCGGCAAGCGCGCCAAGCGATCATGGCGGGCGAAGCGGGCGCGGCGCTCACCGGCGTGACGGCGGCCGATTTCTACAATCTCAGCACATGCCGCGACCTGCTGTTCCACGTGCAGGAACACGTCTTCACGCCACTGGAAATAAAATCCTGCCTCGACCGGCTGGGCCTTCGTTTCCTGGGATTCGAGCTGTGGAATCCGGCGACCGAGGCGGCCTATCGCGCGCGGTTCCCAGACGATCAGGCCCTGCTCTCGCTCGACAATTGGGAAGCGTTCGAAGCGGACAACCCCGCCGCGTTCATCCACATGTACCAGTTCTGGGCGCGCAAGGGCTGACACACGCCTCAGTTCAAGCCGCCCTTGCCCATGGCGAGGAACCGCTGGCGGCGGCGCTGGCGCAACGTGCCGCCGTCCAGCGTCACGAGCTCGCGCAATCCCAGGTCCACCGCCTCGCCCACTTCGGCGATCATGGCCTGGCGGTCGCGGTGCGCGGCACCCAGCGGCTCGCGCACGATGGCGTCGATCACGCCCAGCTTCAGCAGGTCCTGGGCGGTGAGCCGCAACGCCTCGGCCGCGTCCTTGGCCTGGTCGGCGCTGCGCCACAGGATCGAGGCGCAGCCCTCGGGCGAGATCACCGAATAAATCGCGTGCTCCAGCATCAGCACGCGGTCGCCGGCCGCCAGCGCGATGGCGCCGCCCGATCCGCCCTCGCCGATCACCACGCTCAGCAACGGCACACGCGCGTCCAGGCACGCCTCGATCGAGCGCGCGATCGCCTCGGCCTGGCCGCGTGCTTCGGCGTCCACCCCGGGATACGCCCCCGGCGTATCGACAAGCGTGACGATCGGCAGCTTGAAGCGCTCGGCCAGCCCCATGAGGCGCCGCGCCTTGCGATAGCCCTCGGGCCGCGCCATGCCGAAATTGTGCCGTACGCGGTCCTCGGTGTTGGCGCCTTTTTCATGGCCGATCACCATGACGGCGCGGCCGCGGAATCGCCCGATGCCACCCAGGATCGCATGGTCCTCGCCGAACGCGCGGTCGCCCGCGAGCGGCGTGAAATCCTCGACCAGCCCGGCGACGTAATCCGCCGCGTGCGGCCGGTCGGGATGGCGCGCGACCTGGACCTTCTGCCAGGCTGTCAGCTTGGCGTAGGTCTGGCGCAACAGGCGCTCGACCCGCCCCTGCAGCTTCGCCACCTCATCGGCGATCGAGCTGTCGCCGGTGCGCGCCTGGTGGCGCAACTCTTCGATCTTGCCTTCGAGCTCGGCGATCGGCTTTTCGAAGTCGAGGAAATGACGGCTGTGCCGCCTAGTGTTGTTGTCGATGTCAACCGGCATGGCGCATGCCGGACGCGGACGCCCCCCCCGCCTCGATCAGCTCCGATTTTTTCACCACGGCTTCGGCTTGACGGATCGAAGCCGCGTCGATCATCTTGCCGTCCAGCGACACCGCGCCCTTGCCTTCCTTCTGCGCTTTCGCCATGGCGTCGAGGATGCGGCGAGCCTGATCCACGTCGGCCTTGGGCGGGGTGAATTCGGCGTTCGCCATCTCGATCTGGCTCGGGTGGATCGCCCATTTGCCGTCGCAACCCAGCGCCGCCGCGCGCGACGCCGCCGCGCGATAGCCGTCCGCGTCCGTAAAATCGCCGAACGGCCCGTCGATGGGGCGCAAGCCGTTCGCCCTGGCCGCGACGACCAGCCGCGCCAAGGCGTAGTGCCAAGGATCGGCCCAATGCGTATCGCGCCTGCCGTCCGCGCGCTTGTCGGTCAGCACCGTATAGCCTGGATTGGCGCCGCCCATGCCGGTGGTGCGCGCGCGCAAACTGGCCGCAAGATCAGCCACGCCCAGATGCAGCACTTCGGTGCGTTTGCTGGCGGCCGCGACCGATTCGATATTCGCAAGGCCCAGCGCGCTTTCGATGATGAGCTCCAACCCGATGCACCGCGTCCAACCCTTGGCCTGCTCGATCTGCGTCACCAGCATGTCGACCGCGTAGACGTCGGCGGCCGTGCCAACCTTGGGCATCATGATCATATCGAGCCGCCCGCCGCCCTGCTCCACCACGTCCACCAGGTCGCGGTACATATAGGGCGTGTCCAGGCCGTTGATGCGCACCGCAACGGTCTTGCGGCCCCAGTCGATCTCGTTCAGCGCGGCGACGGCGTTCTTGCGCGCCTTGTCCTTTTCGTCGGGCGCGACCGAATCCTCAAGGTCGATGAACACCACGTCGGCCACCGAGCGCGCCGCTTTCTCGAAAAACTCGGCGCGGCTGCCCGGCACGGCCAGGGTGCTGCGGTTCAGGCGCAAGCGCGCCTGCGGAACGGCGGTAAAACTCATCGGGCCACTCGGCGAAGTTCGAAATGTCGGTGATTCAAGGGGCCGACACTAGCCGCTGGGGTGGCGAAGTCAACCGCCCTGCTTGGGCCGGAAATGCCAATCTTACAAGGCGGTTAGCGGAGCTTCGCGGCGCGTTTCGCCAAGGGGTGATGCTCGCCGACTGTGCGCTTCAGGCGCTCTTTCACCACATGCGTGTAGATTTGGGTGGTGGCGATATCGGCATGGCCCAGCATTTTCTGCACGCTGCGCAGATCGGCGCCGTGATCCAAGAGATGCGTGGCGAAGGCATGGCGCAGCACATGCGGGCTGACGATGCCCGGATCGAGCCCCGCTTGCCGCGCCAGCTCCTTCAACAGCTGTCCCAGGCGATGGCGCGTCAGATGCCCCGATCGGCCGCGCGAAGGGAACAGGAAGGGCGAGTCCGTTTTGCGCGCGTTCTTTTTCGGCTTCGGCAGGAATTCGCCGCGCGCCGCGCGATACGCGGCAAGCGCTTTCAGCGCCGGCGCGCCCAGGGGCACCAGCCGCTCCTTGCCGCCCTTGCCGCGCACCATGATCGCGCGCGTGTCTCGGAGTACGGTCGACAAAGGCAGCGCCACCAGCTCGCTGACGCGCATGCCCGAGGCGTAGAGCAGTTCCAGCAGCGCTATGAGGCGCAATCCCTCGGCGCCGCCGCGTTTCGCCGCCGCGTCGATCAGCGCCGTCACCTGCCCCTCGGCGAGCGGCTTGGGCAGCGGCCGGCCGAGACGCGGCGAATCCAGCGCGGCGGTCGGATCGTCGGCGCGGCGCCCCTCGCCCAACTGGAAGCGATAGAACTGGCGCAACGCGGAGAGCCGCCGCGCCGAGGTGCGCGCGGTCCAGCCCTGCCCGGCGAGCGCTTTCAGATACTGCCGCAGATCGGCCGAGCCGGCCGCGGCCAATGTTTGCCCGCGCCGTTTCAGGAACGCCTCGATGTCGGCCAGATCGCGGCGATAGGCGGCGAGCGTGTTGTCGGCCGCGCCGCGCTCCGCCGCCATCATTTCAAGAAAGGCTTCCGCCGCGTTCGGCAGCGCGATGGGCGTGGCAGGCCGGCGGCCCCGCATCCCTATCCGCGCGGCCGGTGGTCGCTGGCGAGGATCGCGAACAGCAGATGGTCGGTCCACACGCCGTTGATGCGCAGATAGTCGCGCGCGCGGCCTTCCTCGCGGAAGCCGCATTTCCGCAGCAGGCCGCAGCTGGCCGCGTTGTCCGGCACGCAGGCTGCCTCGACCCGGTGCAGGCCCAGACGGTCGAACGCGAAATCGAGCGCGCAATGCACCGCCTCGGTCATCAGCCCCTGACGGACGTAAGGTGCGCCGAGCCAATAGCCCAGCACGCCCGAGTCCGCCACGCCGCGCTTGATCGCGCCCAGGGTTACGCCGCCGAGCAAGGCGTCGTCGGTCTGGCGAACCAGGAAGAAGCTGTAGCCCGACTCCTCGCGCCATTCCTGCTGGCCGCGCTTGATCCGCCGACGGAAGGCGTCGCGCGTCAACGCGTCGTTCGGCCAGCTCGGTTCCCACGGCGTCAGGAACATGCGGCTTTGCTCGCGCAAGTCGACCCATTCGCTGAAATCGCCCATGCGCGGCCGGCGCAGATAAATGCGCTTGCCGACGACGACGGCCCCGGCCGGCGTCTGGCCGAAGGCCCGCGCCCAGAACGTACCGAAGACGACTGATCCGGCCATCAGTTCAGCCGCGCCTTGAACGCGGCGCGGCTTTCGAGCTTGCCGATCGGACCCAGTGCCGCGAGCGTAGGCGGCGAATCGAGCAGGCGGCGCGTCACGCGCGCCACAGCGGCGGCGTCCACGGCGTCGATCTTGGCCACGATCTCGCCGACCGGAATCGGCCGGCCGAACACCAGCATCTGCTGCGCCAGCTGCTCGCAGCGCGACGACGTGCTTTCTAGCGCCATCAGCGTGCCGGCCTTCAATTGCGCGCGGGCGCGGGCGGTTTCTTCCTCGGTCGCGCTTTGCGCCAGCTTGTTCAGCTCGTCGGCCACCACGGGCATTAATTCGCGCACCTTGGTGTCGCCGGTGCCGACGTAGATTCCGAACAACCCGCCGTCGCGCATCGGGCTTGCGAAGGAATAGACGCTGTAGACCAGGCCGCGCTTCTCGCGCACCTCCTGGAACAGGCGCGAGGACATGCCGCCGCCCAACAGCGTCGACATGACCTGGAGCGTGTAATAGTCGGGATCGTGGTGGCCGATGCCCTCGAACCCGATCACGATATGCACCTGGTCCAGTTTGCGCTTCTCGCGGTGCTCGCCGCCCTTGTAGCGCGCCCGGTCGCGCGCGTGCTCGACCGGTCCCGGCAGCGCGTCGAATTTTTCCGAGGCGAGCTGCACCACGTGGTCGTGGTCCAAATTGCCGGCGGCGGCCAGCACCAGGCGCGACGGCGCGTAGTGGCGCGCAAGGAAGCCCGCCACCGCATCGCGTTTCATGCGCTTTACCACCTCGGCGCGGCCCAGCACCGGGCGGCCCACGCCCTGGTTCGGGTAGGCGGCGGCCTGGAAATGGTCGAACACGATATCGTCGGGCGTGTCGCGCGACTGGCCGATTTCTTGCAGGATCACCGCGCGTTCGCGCTTCAGCTCCTCCGCGTCGAAGGTCGAGTGCTGCAATATGTCGGCGATCATATCGATCGCCAGCGCCAGGTCGCCCTTCAGCACCCGGGCGTAATAGGCGGTCTGCTCGCGCGCGGTATAGGCGTTCATGTGCCCGCCCACGGCCTCGATCTCCCGGGCGATGGAAGCGGCCGTGCGCCGCCGCGTGCCCTTGAACACCATGTGCTCGAGCAGATGCGCCACGCCGTTGAACTTGGCCTGCTCGTCGCGCGTGCCCACGTCGCACCACACGCCCACCGTGGCGGATTCCACCGTTTCGATGCGGTCGGTGGCGACGCGCATGCCGTTGTTGAGGGTGGCGACGCGCACGCTCATGCCGCGGTCTTCTTGCCGCCGCGCGCGCGGGCGCGCGCCAGGATGAATTCGCCGAGCGCCGCCAGGTCGTTGGGCAGGCGCATGCAGCGCTCCTCGCGCTGGTAAAGGTCGGCGAGGCGCGCGGGCAGCTCGGGTCGCTTGCCGATGGCTTTCTCCACCGCGTCGGGAAACTTGGCGGGGTGCGCCGCGCCCAGGGCCACCACCGGCACGCCGCTGGTGTGCGCGACCGCGCGCGCGGCGGCCACACCGACGGCGCTGTGCGGGTCCAGCACCTCGCCGCTCAGCCTATATTCGTCGCGCATCGTGGCTACGGTCTCGGCGTCGTCGAAGTGCCGCGCGACAAACACGTCGCGGGCGCGCTGCATCAGGTTGGGGCCGAGCGCGAGCAAGCCGCTCGAGCGGAACTCGCGCATGGCGGCGGCCAACGCCCGCCCGTCGCGGTCGTAGAGATCGAACAGCAGACGTTCGGCGTTGCTGGATACCTGGATATCCATGCTAGGGCTCAAAGACGGCTCGACCTTGCCGATCCGCATTTCACCGGTCTGGAAGAAGCGCGTGAGGATGTCGTTGCGGTTCGACGCGCAGATCAAAAAGTCGATCGGCAGGCCCATCGCGCGCGCGGCATAGCCGGCGTAGATATTGCCGAAATTGCCTGTGGGCACGCTGAACGCCACCTTGCGGTCGGGCGCGCCCAAGGCCAGCGCGGCATGGACGTAATAGACGATCTGCGCGGCGATCCGCGCCCAGTTGATCGAGTTGACGGCCGACAGCCCGACGCGGTCGCGGAACGCCAGATCGTTGAATAGGCCCTTCACCAGGTCCTGGCAATCGTCGAAGCTGCCGTCGATGGCGATGTTGTGCACGTTGGCCGACAGCACCGTGGTCATCTGCCGGCGCTGCACGTCGGACACGCGGCCGTGGGGATGCAGCATGAAGATGTCGATGCGCGCGCGGTCGCGGCAGGCTTCGATCGCGGCCGAACCGGTGTCGCCCGAGGTGGCGCCGACGATGGTGACGCGCGCCTCGCGCTTGGCGAGCACATGATCGAACAAGCGGCCGACGATCTGCAGCGCGAAATCCTTGAACGCCAGCGTTGGACCGTGGAACAGCTCCATCAGCCACAGCGCGGCGTCGATCTGCTTCAGGGGCGCCACCGCCTTGTGGCCGAACCCGGCATAGGCCTCGGCGGTCATGCGCGCGAAATCGGCCTCGGCCACGCGCCCGCCAAGGAACGGCGCCATCACCTTGGCGGCGAGCTCCGCGTAAGGCAGGCCGCGGAGCGCGCGCCAGTCCTCCGGCCCCAGGCGCGGCCAGGAGTCGGGCACATAAAGCCCCCCGTCGCGCGCCAGCCCGGCCAGCAGCACGTCGTCGAATTCCAATTCCGGGGCCTCGCCCCTGGTGCTGATGTAGCGCAAGAAACGCGTCCTTTCGGGCCTTGTTTACGGCGCAACCCGCCCCGCCGCAACTGCCCCTGGCCGCATGGCAAGCCCGCGCGCTAAGCTTGCACAACCCGTCGAGAAAACGCCCGATGACCCCAGCCCAGCCCCCATCCTCGCCAGCGCCCGCCAACCGGCGCAGCGGCGGCCGCCTGTTGGTGGACCAGTTGCTGATCCACGGCGCGGACATGGCGTTCTGCGTGCCGGGCGAAAGCTTCCTCGACGCGCTGGATGCGATGCACGACGTCGGCGGCAGGTTGAAACTGATTACCTGCCGGCACGAGGCCACGGCCTGCCACATGGCCGAAGCGCACGGGAAACTGACTGGACGGCCGGGCTTGTGTTTCGTGACGCGCGGCCCCGGCGCGTCGCACGCCATGATCGGCGTCCACACCGCGTTCCAGGATTCGACGCCGTTGATCCTGTTCGTGGGCCAGATCGAGCGCGCCACGCGCGAGCGCGAGGCGTTCCAGGAAATCGACATCAAGGCGATGTTCGGCCACACCGCCAAGTTCGCCGCCGAGATCGACGACGCGGCGCGAATTCCCGAGATGATCAGCCACGCGTTCCACATCGCCTGTTCGGGCCGGCCGGGACCGGTGGTGCTGGGCCTGCCCGAGGACATGCTGGTGGAGCGCAGCGAAGCCGGCGACGCGGCGCGCTATCGCGTCGTGCGTCCGGCGGCAGCCCCACGACAGATGCAGATGCTGCATGCGATTCTCGCCGGCGCAAAGCGCCCGATCGCCATGCTGGGCGGCGGCGGCTGGACGCAAAAGGCGGTCGACGATATCCGCGCCTTCGTCGAGGCCAACAACCTGCCGGTTTGCGCCTCGTTCCGCTCAGTCGATCTGCTGGACAACGACCACCCGAACTATATCGGCGAGACCAGCGCGGGTGGCGCGCCGCCGCCGCTGCCCAAGCGCATCCGCGAGGACTGCGACGTGCTGCTGGTGGTGGGCGCGCGCCTGGGCGAATTCTCGACCCACGGCTACACGCTGGTGGTGCCGCCCAGGCCGCGCCAGCGCCTGGTCCATGTGTATGCCGATCCCGACGAGCTGGGGCGCGTCTATCAGGGCGAGTTGTCGATCGCCTCGGGCATGGAGGAATTCGCTTCCGCCGCGCGCGCCCTGTCCGCGATCGAGCGCCGGCCCTGGGACGACTGGACCCGCGCGGCGCGCGCCGACTACGAGCAGAACCAGCAGCCCGGCCCCAGCCCCGGCGCGTTCGACCTGGGCCAGGCGATGAAGCAGTTCACCGCGGCGCTGCCGCGCGACGCGGTCGTCACGATCGACTCGGGCAATTTCGGCGGCTGGGTGCAGCGCTTCCACCGCGCGCGGCGCTTCCGCGGTTTCATCGGCCCGGCCAACGGCACGATGGGCTATGCGATCCCCGCGGCCCTGGCGGTGAAGCTGGCCGAGCCTGAGCGCCCGGTCGTCGCCTGGGTCGGCGACGGCGGTTTCCTGATGAGCGCGCATGAGCTGGCGACCGCCATGCAGTACCGCGCGAACATCGTGGTTCTGCTGGTGACGAACGACGCATACGGCACGATCCGCATGCACCAGGCGCGCGCCTATCCCGGGCGCTATCCGGCGACGGAGCTCAGCAATCCCGATTTCGCCGCCTATGCACGCTCGTTCGGGGCGCATGGCGAGACGGTGGAGCGCACCGTCGATTTCCTGCCCGCGCTGGAGCGCGCGCTGAACGCGGGCAAGCCCGCGGTGGTGGAACTGAAGCTCGACCCCGAGGCGGTGTCGAGCCGCGTGACGCTGAGCGAGCTTGCCGCGGCGACGCGCGCCGGCAGGCCGATCCTGGCGCGCTAAACGCGCTTCAGCCAGAACACCAGCGACTTTTCCGAGTCCATGCCGTCCGTCAGGTCGCGCCAGTGGAATTTCGCCACCAGCTCAGGATGCCTGGCATAGCCGCGCTTTTCCCAAAAGCGATCCAGCGGCATGTAATCCTTGGGCCGCAGCGGATGATCGTCGGGGCGCTCAACGGCGCAGAACGTGGCGATTTCGATTCCGCCATGAGCTTTCGCGGCGGCTTCGCGCTCCTCGAAAAAGCGTAGGCCCACGCCCCGGCCGCGATACGGGCGCAGCAGCACCGATTCGCCGAAATAGAAGATCGAGCCGATGTCATGGCCCTGCGCGGCGAAGGGCTTGATGCATTCCTCGGACGCGTCTTTCAGCGGCACGGCGGTGGAAGCGCCGACCGTCTTGTCGCCGTCGAACGCCGCGATCAGCACCGCGTCGGCCGACTCGGCATAGGTGCGCATGTAGCCGGTCTCGTATTCCATGCCGCCGTCGTAGAGATAGGGAAAGTCGCGGAACACCGCGATCCTGAGGCGCGCGAGATCGTCCAGCCGGTCCAGAATGGCGCGGCCCTTCAGCCGCTCGATCCTGAGCGCGGGTTTCATCATTTATTTCCCGCCGATCTGCTTGAGCCAGTCCTTCATGTTGTAGTGGTTGGAAATGCGCGCGATCCTGCCGCCGCGTATCGCGAAAAATGCGCCGACCACCAGGCGATAGCGTTGGCCGCACGCCTTGGGCAGCGTGCCGTCGGTCTTCAGATATTGCCCGCTGAGCTTGAATTCGGCCGCCGCGCGCCTGCCGTCGGGCGAGGACATGACGGCGAGATCGTGCACGGTTTCGCGGTAGCGCGCGTTCATGTGATCGAGGAACTGGTGGAAGGCGCGCTTGCCCCTTTCCCGCTTGCCCTGGCTGATATCGTGCGCCACGTCATCGGTCAGCAGGTCGAGGAACCCGTCGACGTCCCGGGCGTTGAAACGGCGGTAATACTCGCGGATCAGCTTTTCCGTCTTGGCCCGCATTCGGTCGCCTTTCCCGGGTTAGGTTTGCTTCTGCCGCGCCAAATCGATGAGGGCGTCGGCCGCGCGCCCGAACGGCGTGTCCCAGTCGTTGATGGCCGGCTGGCGGAAGAAGCGCATCGAGGGATACCACGGCGTGGTCAGGTGCTCGTTCTCCAGCCACAGCCAGTGCGCGTGATAGGGCAGCAGCTGCCATACCGGCCGGTTCATGGCACCGGCCAGGTGCGAGACCGAACTGTCGGTCATCAGCACCAGATCGAGCTCGTCGATCACCGCCGCAGTGTCGGCGAAATCCTCGATGAGAGGGGCTAAGTCTACAACAGGCGCGTCGGCGCCCAGCGCCTTGATCTCAGCCTCGGGCGGGCCCTTCTGTAGGCTGAAAAGACAGATCTCGGGCAGGCCGAAATGCTTGAGGAAGCGCGCCAGTGTCGTGGCGCGGTGATGGTTGTCCTTGAACGTCACGCTGCCCGACCACACGATGCCGACTTTCAGCCGCTTGCCCGCCAGCGTCAAGGCGCGCGCGAATTTCGCCGCCCCGCCCGCGGGCGCGCGGATGAACGGCGTCTTGCCGGGAATCGAGGACGTGTCGGTCCCGAACCGCCCCGGCAGGCTGTTGAGCGGGCAATGCAGATCGAACGGCGGCAGGCCGCTGCCGCGCGGCGCGATGGCGTCGAGGCCTTCGACCGCCGCGAACAGCCGGGAGAGCTGCGGCTTGCAATCCAGCACCACGCGTGCCGCGCCGCGCGCCTTCAAGGCCGGAACGTAGCGCACGCATTGGATTGCGTCGCCGAAGCCCTGTTCGCTGTGCAGCAGGATGGTCTGGCCGTTCAGCGCCTCGCCGTTCCACAACGGCTTGCTGAGCTTGGGCATCGACATTTCGGGCAGGTTCCAGCGCGCCTCGTACAGCGGCCAGCCCTTGGCGAAGTCACCGACATGCAGCCGCGCCAGCGCCAGGTCCCATTGCGCCGAAACCCAGCTGGGTTTCAGCTGCAGCGCGCGCTCGAAGCAGCGGATCGCCTCGCGGTAGCGCCCGGCCTGGCGCAGCGAGATGCCGAAATTGTGGTGGTTGCTGGCCTTGCCGGGGTCCATCTCGACCGTCTTGCGGTGAAGCGCGATCGCCTCTTCCAGCCGGTCGGCGTCCTTGGTGGCGTTGCCCATGTTGCCGGTGGTGCTGGCCGTCTCGCCGCCGCCCACGCCCAGCGCTTCGCGGTAGCACGCGATCGCGGCCTCGGGATGGTCCTCCACGCGCAGCATCACGCCCAGATTGCCCCAGGCCGCGGGCAGGCGCGGGTTCAGCGCCAGGGCCTGGCGCCAGGCGCGCGCCGCGCCGGCGATATCGCCCTTGGCGTGCAGCTCGTTGCCCTGGACCAGCAGGGCTTGCGCCTGCTTGGCGATGTCGGGGGGTGGCGGCTTGGCCGGCGCGGGCTTGCGCGCCCGCAGCATGATGGTCAGCGCCTCGGCCACGGCGCGGAACGGCGTTTCCCAATCCCGCGGCGCGGGCTGGCGGTGGATGGTCAGCGACTTCATCGCGTCGGGCGGCCCCGCCTCGGGCCAGCGTCCGACGATGCCCGTGGGCAGCAGCACGAATCCGTGTTTGCCCAGAAGCCCGGCCAGTTCGGCCGCGCGCGAGTCGACCGCGACGACCGCGTCCAGGCGCGAAATCACGCCGGCCAGAAGCGCGTCGTCGATTGTGGAGTCGTGCAGCGCCGCGAACGGGTCGATCACGATGCCGACCTGGGCGGCGCGGCGGGCCTGGGCGTCGGCGGCGCGGCTGCGCAGCAGCACCAGCCGCGCGCCGGGCTGGGCGAAGAATCTCAGCGCGAGATCGAGCGACGCGGAAAACCGTCCGGCGCCCGGCGTGCCCAGCGGATCGTCGAGCGCGGAATCGGATTTCCGGTCGCTGTCCCAGGCCACGCCGACCGTCATGGCGTCGCCGGCCGAGGCCAGCGCGTCGGCGATCGGTTCCGGCAGGTCGAGCTTTTCCGGCGCGGGCGCGAATATCGCCGGCTTGTCGCCGCGCGACGCCGCGACTTCCGCGCGCACCGCCAGCGCGCGCGCCTCGGTTGGATGCAGCGCCAGCGCCGCGTCGGCGGCCTGGGTCGCCTCGTCGCCGCGCCCCAGGCGCAACAACGCGCGCGCACGATTGGCGGAAATCGCCGCCGCGCGATGCGCGGCCAGCGCGCGCTCCGCGTGCTTCAGCGCCTCGCCCGGATTCTCCAGCGCCAGAAAGGCGCGGCCCATAGCGTCCAGCGCCTGGGCGCGGGCGGCCGGATCGGCGCTTTCGGCGGCGGGGCGCAGCGCCGCCAGCGCGGCCTCGGCTTGTCCGGCGGCGAGCAGCCTTTCGCCACGCGCGATGTCCTGAGCCGGGCCGTCCTTTGAGTCGGGTTGTTCCGCCATGCGCGCGGCAAGCTAAAGCCGCATGGCGCGTCTGTCTATCCGCCGTCTGTCCATTGCGCGCGCGGGTTGCTAGAGTTCCCGCCCCGTTCAAACGCCCCGGAGAAAACCGCCATGACCGCCGCCCAGTCGATCGCGCCGACGCCGGAAGACCTCGCCGCGCTGGCGAAGTGGGACACGCCCAGCATCTGCAACGCGCTGGAGATGATCGACCCGAAATATCGCACGCAGTTCTGGACCCAGGAGCCGCTGCTCTGCGCGTTCCCCGAGCTGCCGTCGATGGTGGGTTACGCGGTCACGGCCACGCTGCGCTCGACCCAGCCGGGATCGCCGGGGCGCGAAAAGCGCCTGGCCTATTTCGACTATCTGAGCAAGGTGCCCGGCCCGCGCGTGGTGCTGATCCAGGACCTGGACGGCGCGCGCGCCGGGTTCGGCGCCTTCTGGGGCGAGGTCAACAGCACGATCCACAAGGGCCTAGGGTGCCTGGGCGTGGTGACCAGCGGATCGGTGCGCGACCTGCACGCGGTGGCGCCGGGGTTCCAATTCCTGGCGGCGCGCGTAACGCCGTCGCATGCCTATGCCGATATCGTGGATTTCGGCGGCGAGATCAACGTGTCGGGCATGGTGGTGCGCTCGGGCGATCTGGTGCATGCCGACCGGCACGGGGCGGTGGTGGTGCTCAAGGACAAGATCGGCGCGATCATCAAGGCCGCGCAACTGATCGGCAAACGTGAGGCGGCGATCATGGCCGCGGCGCGCAGGCCCGGCTTCAACGCGGACGCGCTCAGGAAAGTCTTCGCCGAGGTCGAGCAGTACCACTGACCCGGCGAACCCTCCACCGCCAGCGGGGAGCTATCTCGACACGCGCAGCTTGCTGAGCTGTTGGGCGATCGTGTTGAAGATGCCGGCCAGGTTCGAGGAGCTGGGCGAGTTGTGGTAATTGCCCGGCGTGGCGCAGTCCGAATACAGCTGGTTGGTCGTCGAATCGTTCACCTGCAATAGAATCGAGTAAATGATGATGCCCTTGGCCTTGATTGCGGTGCACAAGGTAGAGACGAGGGTGTTGAGCTCGGTGGTGAACTCGGACACCGTGTCGATGCTGCTGCCGAAATGCCGCTCCGACATGCGCCCATAGGAGCTGTAGTCGGAATCGGCCGGGCATTTGTAGGTTTGATAGGCGGAGATCGAACCGCTGCAGCCCGGCATGTTGCCCTGCGCCACCTCGTTCACGCCGTCGGTCAAGAGCACGATGACCTTGTTCATCTTGTCGGTGTTGTAGTCCAACGGCAGGGTCGAGGGCGTGGGGCTGCCCCACAGGCCGTGATAGTTAGGGCTTGGCGCCCGCCAGCCCCAAGCCAGGCCCGCGAGCACGGCAGTGCCGCCACCCTGCCCGCCGGCATGACCGTGGCCGCGGGCGACACGCTGATCGTCGTCGAGATCTATTACGCCTACACTACGATCTGGACGCCGATCACCTATAGCAACGTGCTGTTAGCAACGTGCTGTCCAACCGGACGCTGTATCACCGGCCTTCTTCCGCCCGCGCGTCGGCACGCTCACCACCATCAGCTGATCCGCGGCCGGCCGTTTCGGCCGCGCGTGCCGGCATGATAGGCTTCGGCCGTGCACGCGCGCGCCCTGATCCTGCTGGCGACGACGCTGACCGCCGCCTGTGTGGCGCCGGCCGCCGCGCAATCGATTTTTTTCGAGCGCGACAAGGCCTATAACCAATGCCAGCGCGACGCCGCGCGCCGTTTCGGCCCGCCGCCGCGCACCGAGCCCAGGCCCGGCGACGACCTGGTGCAGCTTGAACGCAATCGGCGCGATTACAACGACAGGTTCGGCCGCTTCCTGGGACAGTGCTACGACGACGCCGACCGCCGCCTGCGCGACAAGAAGGATTCCCGCTGACCGTCCGCCGCGCGGCGAAATCCGCAATCGCCATCCGCGCGCAAAACCGCTAATTTGTCGCCCGCGCCCGGCCGGCCCAACAGCCGCCGCGCCGCTAGGACCGCAAGGGGGATACCGCAGCGCTTATGGACATGTTGTTCGAGTCCCATTTCTGGCTGGGGCTGTGGCAGATCATCCTGGTCAACATTCTTTTGTCGGGCGACAACGCGGTGGTCATCGCGCTGGCCTGCCGCAACCTGCCGGACCGCTATCGCAACACCGCCGTGGTCGCGGGCAGCGCGGGCGCGGTGGCCGTGCGCGTGGTCTTCTGCCTGATCATCTCGTGGCTGCTGGTGATCCCGGCCTTGAAGCTGATCGGCGGCCTGTTGCTGCTGTGGATCGGCGTCAAGCTGATGGTGCCCGAGGATGGCGGCGGCGAGGACGGCGTGAAGGGCTCGGCCGGCCTGTGGGGCGCGATCCAGACCATCGTCGTCGCCGACGTGGTGATGAGCCTGGACAACGTCATCGCCATCGTCGCCGCGGCCAAGGGCGAAATGCTGCTGATCGTGCTCGGCCTGATCCTGTCGGTGCCGTTGATCGTGGTCGGCAGCCAAGTGCTGATGCGAATACTGAACCGCTATCCGATCCTGGTGATCGCGGGGGCGGCGCTGTTGGGCTGGCTGGCCGGCGGCATCATGGCGGAAGACAAGCTGGTGCATCATTGGGTCGAGCAGGCGCTGGGCTCGTGGAGCGACCATATCGCCGCCGTCGTTGGCGCCGTCATCGTGGTGGCGGTGGGCATGGCGCTGAAACGCCGCGCCGCGGCCGGGGAAAAGCCGATCGAGGATTTGAGCGAAGGGGACAAGAAATGACCGGGCAGCCGATTTGCATTCTGGTTCCGATCGACGGGTCGGCGAACGCGGCTCGCGCGCTGGACTTCGCGCTCAACCTCGCCAAGGCCGCGCCCGGCGCGCGGCTAGAGCTGGTCAACGCACAGCCCGGCGTCGGCGGCGCGGTATCGGCCTTCGTCAACAAGGCCGAGATCAAGGATTTCCACCGCGCCGAAGGCATGAAGGTGCTGGGCGCGGCGATCGAGGCGGCCAAGAAGGCTGGCGTGCCATACGCCCACCATATCGGCGTCGGCAACCCGGCCGAGGTGATCGCCGCCTTCGCCAAGCAACTGGGCTGCGGCCAGATCGTCATGGGCACGCGCGGCCTGGGATCGGCGCTGGGCCTGTTGCTGGGCTCGGTCGCCAACGCGGTGATCCGCCACGCCCCGGTGCCGGTGACGCTGGTGAAATAGCCCGATGCCGTTGACCGACCTGGCGCGCGCCGCGTCGATCGGCGAATGCATGATCGAGCTCGCGCCGCGCGAAGAGGGCTTGTACGCGCTGGGCATGGGCGGCGACACGCTGAACACCGCCGTCTACATGGCGCGCCTGGGCATGAAGGTCGATTACCTGACCGCCATGGGGGACGATCCCTATAGCCAGCGCATGATCGCCGCCTGGGCCGAAGAGGGCGTGGGCGTGGACAAGGTGCGCCGCCTGCCCGGCCGCCTGCCTGGGTTGCATCTGATCGAGACCGACGCCAGGGGCGAGCGCTGCTTCCATTACTGGCGCGACCGCGCGCCGGCGCGCGAGCTGTTCAAGCTGGACGACACGGCCGGGCTGCTGGCGGATATCGCGGGCTACGCGCTGGTCTACCTGTCGGGCATCAGCCTGTCGCTTTACGGCGACGATGGCCGCGCGGCGTTGATCGGCGCGCTGGATGAAGTGCGCAGGCGCGGCGGGCGCGTGGCCTTCGACAGCAATTACCGCCCGCGCAACTGGCCCGATGCCGGCGCCGCGCGCACGGCGATGGGCGAGCTGATGAAACGCGCCGACATCGCGCTGCTGAGCTTCGACGACGAGCGCGCGCTATGGAGCGATGGCTCGCCGAGCGATACCGCCAAGCGCGTCGCGGCACTTGGCCCGGCGGAGGTGGTGGTGAAGAACGGGCCGGAGCCGGTCGTGCTGATCGTCGCGGGCGCGAAGCCCATGACGATCGCGCCCGAGGCGCAACCCCGGCCGCGCGACACCACGGCGGCGGGCGATTCCTTCAATGCCGCGTATCTGGCGGCGCGCCAGGCCGGCGCCTCGCCCGCCGACGCGGCGCGCGCCGGGCATCGCCTCGCCGCCGCGGTGATCCAGCATCCCGGCGCGATCATCCCGCGCCATGCCATGCCGGCGGCGATCTGAAGGGAAAGACCGATGGACAAAAAATCCGATATCGCAGCCGTTCTGCGCCGCGCGCGCTTCGTGCCGGTCGTGACTATCGAACGAGCGGAGGACGGGCCAAAACTGGCGCGCGCGCTGGTCCGGGGCGGGTTGCCGGCGATCGAGATCACGCTCAGAACCAAAGCGGCGCTGGGCGCGATCGAAGCCATCGCGCGCGACGTGCCGGACGCGCTTCCCGGCGTCGGCACGGTGCTGGAGCCCGGCGATCTTGCCCGCGCGCATAAAGCCGGCGCGCGCTTCGCTTTTTCGCCCGGCTTCACTCCCGATCTGCTGAAAGCGGCATCCACCCCGGGCGCCCTGCCCTTCATTCCCGGCGTCGGGACCGCCGCCGAGGCGATGCAGGCCCGCGCCGCGGGGTTCCACGTGCTGAAATTCTTTCCCGCGGAACAAAGCGGCGGGATTCCCGCCCTGAAGGCGCTGTACGGCCCCCTGCCCGACCTTCTGTTCTGTCCCACGGGCGGCATCACCGAGGGAAACGCGCGCGACTACCTTTCGCAGCCCAACGTGGTGGCGATCGGCAGCTCGATGGTGACGCCGCCGGCCGAAATGAACGCCGGCCAATGGGACAGGATCGCCGAACGCGCGCGAAAAATGCGGGCGTTGGTGGGGCAATAGAAAAGATTCACCACAGAGACACAGAGGCGCCGAGAAGACGGTTCTCACGCGCGGCCCCCGGGCCGCGCATATCCACGTTTCTCCCTGTGTCTCTGTGTCTCTGTGGTTACTTTTCTTGAGAGGCCCTACCCCTTCATCCACTCCCGCGCCTGCTTGAGCAGTTGCAGGGTCGATGAATCGTGCTTGCCGGGCTTGGCGCCTTCGAGCGCGGGCAGGATTTTGCCGGCCAATTCCTTACCCAGCTCGACGCCCCACTGATCGAACGAGTTCACGCCCCAGACTACGCCTTGCACGAAAATCTTGTGCTCGTAGAGCGCTATCAGCATGCCGAGCGCGCGCGGGTCCAAGCGCTTGATCAGGATCGTGTTGGACGGCCGGTTGCCGGGGAACACTTTGTGTGGAAGAAGCGCTTCCAGCGCTGGGCCCTTCATGCCCGCTTTCGACAGCTCCACACGCGCCTCTTTCTCGGTTTTGCCGAGCATCAACGCCTCGCTCTGCGCCAGGAAATTGGCGAGCAGCAGGGCGTGGTGCCGGCCTGTTGGGTATTGGCTTTCGGCGGGCGCGATGAAATCGCACGCCACCAGCCGCGTGCCCTGGTGCAGCAACTGATAGAAGGCGTGCTGGCCGTTGGTGCCGGGCTGGCCGAACACCACCGGGCCGGTGCCGTGCGCGACCGGCTTGCCGTTGCGCGTCGCCGACTTGCCGTTGCTCTCCATGTCGGCCTGTTGCAGATAAGAAGGCAGGCGCCACAGCCCCTGGTCGTAGGGCAGGATGGCGAGCGCCTCGGCGCCCAAGAAATTCGCGTTCCAGATGCCGACCAGGGCCAGCGCCACGGGTAGGTTCTTTTCCAGGGGCGCGTCGCGGAAATGCAGGTCCATCGCGTGCGCGCCGTCGAGCATCTCCTTGAACCGGTCCATGCCCAGGGCCAGCGCGATCGACAGGCCCACCGCGGACCACATCGAGTATCGCCCGCCGACCCAGTCCCAGAACTCGAACATGGCGGCGGGGTCGATGCCGAATTCCTTCACCGCCCTGACGTTGGTCGAAACCGCGACGAAATGCTTGGCCACCGAGTTTTCACCTAAGCTTTCCACTAGCCAAGCGCGGGCCGTGGCGGCGTTGGTCATCGTCTCTTGCGTGGTGAAGGTCTTGGAGGCGACGATGAATAGCGCGCGCGCCGGATCGAGGCGCTGGAGGGTGCGCGCGATCTCGGCCCCGTCGACGTTCGAGACGAAATGCGCGCGCAGGCCCTTTTGGCGGTAGGAAGGCAAGGCCTCGACCGCCATCGCGGGGCCGAGATCCGATCCACCAATGCCGATATTCACGATGTCGGCGATGCGCTGGCCGGTGGCGCCCTTCCAGTCGCCGCCGCGCACGGACCCTACGAAATCGCCCATGCGCTTCAGCACGGCGTTGACCGCCGGCATCACATCTTTACCGTCCACGCGGATCGGCGTGCTCGCGCGGTTGCGCAGCGCCACGTGCAGCACGGCGCGGTTCTCGGTGGTGTTGATCCTTTCGCCGGCAAACATACGCTTGCGCCAAACAGCGACATCCGCCGCCCGGGCCAGCGCCAGCAGCAGCTCCATGGTTTCGGGCGTGACGCGGTTCTTGGAATAGTCGAGCAGCAGATCGCCGAGCCTAAGCGTGAACCGCCCGGCGCGGCCGGGATCGCCGGCGAACAGCGCGCGCATGTGCCGGTTCGCCATCCGCGCGCGATGCTTTTCGAGCGCGGCCCAGGCCGCGTCCGCGCCGGCGGATACGGGTTTCGCCGCTCTACGCTTGACCGGCAAGCCATCCCCCCGAAATGCAATCGGCGGCCGTCACCGGCCGCCGACCACGAAATCCGGCCGCATCGCTTCGGACGCGGCTTCGGTCATCCTCGCGCGGCCGGTTACTTCACCAGCTTGGCATAGACATAGCCGTCGCCGGCCGGGCCCTTGACCTTGAGCCAGCCGTCCTTGGTCACTTCGCTGACCTGCAGCTTGGTGCCCTGCGCCATCGCGGCGATCTTCTTGGTCTTGGTGCTGGGCCCGCTGCGCAGATTGGCGGTCTTGGACGTCACGGTCACCGTGTCGCCGGCCTTGGCGGCGACGATCTCGGCCACCTGGACGTCGAGGCTGCGTTGCAGCGTCACGGCGGAGGCCGGAACGCCGTAGGCGAGCACGGCCGCCAGCGCGACCGGGGCGAAAACGCGAACGAACTTCATTGGCGATACTCCGTTTCCTGGATGTGGCCCGCGCCGATGCGGGACGCGGGTTAAGGGTTAAGCATGTGCCGCTGGGCGGTTGCCATGAGCGCCGACGAGCATCGCCCCGGGCACGGGTTGCAGCATGGCATCGCACGAAACTCGACCGACGCCGATGCCGTTTATTCTCGGGCAGTCCCTCTCTAAATCTCGGGCGGCCCTTTCTAGCCAAGCCCCGGGCGCGCCGCAAGCGGGCGCGGCGATGCCCCTCCGCCCCGCGCGCCCAAAGCCAAGCCGGACGATTCGATTCAGCGGCGGATTTGTGGCAATCGCGGGGCCGCGCCGTGGCGCTGTCGAGGAAAACCGCGCCGGGCGCTTGCGAATCGGCGGCGGGGCGGCCGCTTAGAAGGCGGCGGGGCGGCCGCTTAGAAGATCGGGTGGGCGTTGTCGAGCGCCGCCAGGGCGGCGCTGCGCCCGTCGGCGGCCGGCGTCTCGGCCGGGCCGGTCGCGGCCATCAGCGGCAGGCGATTCTCGAGCTTATGCAGCACCGACAGCTTCTTGGGCTCGGGCGTGACCGCGGGGATGCCGTTGGGCGCCATCAGCGCGCCCAGCGTTGGCACGGCCTCGAGATGGGTCAGATCGGTATGGCCGAGCGGCTTGGGATGCTTGTCGCGCGTTCGCGGTTCCTTGTCGCCACTGCCCGGGAATTCATCGTCGGGATTGTAGATGCCGAGATAGTTCGGGTAGCCGGTCAGCCGGTTGAAATCGGGCTGCGGCGCCGGCGGCTTTGGCGGCGTCACGACCGTGCCGCCCGGGGTGTTAACCGTCTGGGCGTCGGCCGAAGCCGGCAATAGAACGATCACGACCGCCAGGGCCATAAACCCCGCCGTTATCGCGCCGATGATGCCGTTTCCTTGCATCCGTTCCATAGCCGCCTCCTGGCGTTCGCCGCATTCCATAGTCGACAGCATAAGCCAGTCGAATTTATGGCGCTGTGACGCCCATCACCCCGCGCTAAGTCGTAACCTGTTGTTAAATAACGCTTAAAAGAGATTTATGCCAAGAATATCGGAGTCGTGTTCTCAAGCGCCCGCAAAACGTCCTCGCGGCTCGGCGGCCCTGTGGCCGGGCTGGTACCGGCTGCCGTGCGCCGAACGCATGTGTGGGTTGACCCGGGAAGTCCCGCCTTGATACGGCTACGGCCTCTTGCCATTTTGGCCGCCCGACTGTGCCCCCGGACAAAGGAACGATTCCCGTGACAATCGCGCCGTCAGCGCCCCGCGTTTCCGACAAGATACGCGTTTCCGCCAAGATACGCGGCCCAATCGGCGATCTGGAAGAATCCAAGATCGTCGAGGTTTGGCAGCTCGGCTTCGGCCGCAAGAACCTGATTCCGCTGTGGGTGGGCGAATCGGATATGGCGACGCCCAAGGTGGTCCGCGACGCGGCCACGCGGGCGCTCGAGGAAGGCCATACCTTCTACTCGCACAAGCGCGGCGAGCCGAAGCTGCGCGAGGCGCTGGCGCGTTACACCAACCGGCTTTACGCCACCCCCGACCGGCCCGAGCCCGTGACGGTGGACCGCATCATGGTCACCTCGGCCGGCATGAACGGCCTGATGATGGTGATGGAGTGCCTGCTGGACGCGGGCGACGAGATCGTGACGGTGACGCCGGTCTGGCCCAACATCTTCGCCGCGGCGCGCATCATGGGCGCGGTGCCCAGACCGGTGGCGCTGGCGATGGACGAGCATGGCTGGCGGCTGGACCTGGATAGGCTGTTCGCCGCCTGCGGCCCGCGCACCCGGGCGCTATTCGTCAACAGCCCGGGCAATCCGACCGGATGGGTGATGAGCCAAGACCAGCAGCGCCGCGTGCTCGAATTCTGCCGCAAGCGCGGCATCTGGCTGATCGCCGACGAGGTTTACGCGCGCTTCATGTACGACGGCCGACCGGCCGCGCCGTCGTTCCTGAGCCTCGCCGAGCCAGCCGACGACCTGGTGGTGGTCAACAGCTTCTCCAAGCCCTGGGCGATGACCGGCTGGCGCCTCGGCTGGCTGACCGTGCCGCAGCGCCTGATGGACGCGCTCAGCAAAGTGGTCGAATTCAACACCAGCGGCACCACGCCGTTCCTGCAATACGGCGCGCTGGCGGCGATCGAACAGGGCGAGGATTTCGTGAAACAGATGGTCGAGCGCTGCCGCGTCGGCCGCGAGCTGGTGTTCCAGGCGCTCTCGGCCGCGCCGCGCGTCACCATGACCCGGCCCGAGGCCGCGTTCTACGCGTTCTTCAAGGTCGACGGCGTGACGGACACGGTGCAGTTCTGCAAGGAACTGTTGCTCAAGACCGACGTGGGCCTGGCGCCGGGCGCGGCATTCGGCCCGGGCGGCGAGGGCTGTGTGCGCCTGTGCTTCGCCAACGCGCCCGAGCTCCTGTCGGAGGCCATGCGGCGGATCGGGCCGGAGCTGCGCTGAGGCGGGCCAGAGCCAAGCGAATCCTTGTGCGACGCAGCGGCTGCGCCGGCCAGGGCGTGAACTCATAAGCCGCTGCGCCCGCAGCCCGCGGGCTTCCGCATTTAGGGTGGCAAGCGGCCCTTACACGGAGCCAAACACCAGAACCGAAATGTGCCACAAGTGGCGATAGGCCCGTGGCGGCCGGTCTGCCCGGCAGTGCGTTTCTGCACAGACGGGGGAAGAAGCGATCTGCTAGATTTTGCGCCATCGTTTGGCATGGCCCTTGGCCAAGGGGAAGGGATGAGACGGCGCGAGTTCCTCACGCTGTTCGGCGGCGCGGCGGCGGCTTGGCCGGCGCCGCTCGGCGCGCAGCAGCCGGTGAAAATTCCCCAGATAGGACTTCTATCGCCGTTTTCTCCTTCCGCCACCGCGCTCTGGCACCAGGCATTCCTGCAAGGTCTCCGCGACCTCGGATGGATTGAGGGAAAGACCATCGGCATCGAGTACCGATATGCGGAGGGTCGACACGATCGCCTCCCTGACCTCGCAGCCGATCTCGTCCGTCTCAAGGTAGACATCATCGTCACTGCCGTTACTGCCGATGCTCTGGCTGCCAAACACGCGACTAAGGACATCCCTATCGTTATGGCGTCTGCGGGTGATCCTGTTGCAACCGGGCTGGTTGAGAATTTGGCGCGGCCCGGCGGCAACATCACGGGGTTGTCCCAAATAGCCCCGGAGCTGGCTGGAAAACGGTTGGGTCTGCTCAGAGAAATTGATCCCCAACTCTCCCGTGTGGCTGTGCTCTGGAATCCGCAGGACGGAAGCTCCACAGTCAGTTGGAGAGAAATTCAGCTCCCGGCACGGCAGTTGGGAGTCCAGCTTCATTCGCTGGAGATACGGAGTCCCGACGATTTCGACAAAGCGTTCGAAGAAGCGACCAAGGCGCGCGCCGGCGCTCTTGCCATCATGCCAGACCCGGTATTCGTGACGAATCTAAATCGGCTCGCGGAGCTTGCGGCAAAGAACCGCCTGCCGTCGATATTTCATTTAAGGGAATTCGCGGACGCTGGTGGTCTTGTGACAT
>JAHFPH010000142.1 GCA_023266845.1 Rhodospirillaceae bacterium | reverse complement strand
CGGGGCTGGTGAGGCAGGAGCGCACCGGGCGCATCAGCCGTTGTCGCCTGGAAGTGGGGCCGGTGTTCGCCGCGGCGGTGTGGATCAACCGCTACAGCAAATACTGGCAGGCGCAGTTCGACACACTGAAAGGCTGGCTCGGCCAACTCGACCGGCCGCGCAAGCGGCGCAGGCGCAAGCGTTAGGTCGCCAGGTAACACAGGGAGACGATGGCATGAAAAAACACGAAACCGTGCCGCACGCGCAATGGATCGCGGCGCGCAAGAAACTGCTGGCCGAGGAAAAGAAGTTCACTGGGCTGCGCGACGAATTGAGCCGCCGGCGCCGCGACCTGCCTTGGGAGCGGGTGGAAAAGGACTACGTGTTCGACGGACCCAACGGCAGGGAAACCCTGGCCGAGCTGTTCGCCGGCCGCAGCCAGCTGGTGGTCTATCACTTCATGTTCGCGCCGGACTGGGACGGCGGGTGCAAGAGCTGCTCGTTCTGGGCCGACAATTTCAACGGCATCGTGGCGCATCTGAACCAGCGCGACGTGACCTTCGTCGCCATCTCGCGCGCGCCGCTGGCGAAGCTCGCGGCCTTCGCCAAGCGCCTGGGCTGGGGCTTCAAGTGGCTGTCGGCGGGCGAGGGCGACTTCAACTACGACTACATGGTTTCGTTCCGGCCCGAGGATGTCGCCAAGGGCGGGGCGTTGTACAACTATGCGCCGACCAAGACCAAAATGTCCGACCTCCCCGGGATCAGCGTGTTCTTCAGGGACGGCAAGGGCGCCATCTTCCACACCTATTCGTGTTACGCGCGCGGGCTGGACATGACGAATACGGCCTATCATTACCTCGATCTGGCGCCCAAGGGTCGCGATGAATCAGGGCCGCATAACATGGCCTGGGTGCGCTATCGCGACAGCTACGGCAATTGAGCGCGGCAAGCAGGGAGACAAGCCATGACATACGCGGACAACACGAAGAAACTCGGCGCCTATCGCAAGCAGATCGCGGGCATCCGCAAGAAAATGCAGAAAGTGCAGCAGGCGATCGCGCCGCAGCCGGTCGGTGACTACATTTTCGCCACGCCCAAGGGGCAGGTGACGCTGTCCGGGCTTTTCGGCGGCAAGAAGGACCTGTTCGTGATCCACAACATGGGCGCGTCCTGTCCCTATTGCACGCTGTGGGCCGACGGGTTCAACGGGCTCTACGGTCATCTGGCCGATCGCGCCGCCTTCGTGGTGGCGAGTCCCGACCCGCCCGCGGCGCAAGCGAAATTTGCCCAGGGACGCGGTTGGCGGTTCCCGATGGTCAGCCACGACGGCATCAGCTTCGCCGCCGACATGGGCTACCGCTCCAAGCATGGCTGGATGCCCGGTATCTCGGCTTTCAAGCGCGCGAAGGGAAAGATTCTGCGCGTGTCCGACGCGCCGCTGCATCCCGGCGACGATTTCTGCGCCCTCTGGCACATCTTCGACCTGCTGCCCGAGGGGGTGGGCGACTGGGCCCCGAAATATAAATACGGCTGAGATGCCGGCCGGCGTGGCGTCGCCGCCCCGGATTGGTCGTATGATGGCGACCGGACTTCAATGCATCCGGTTGGCGCATGATCACGTCCAAGGACATCTGCTTCGTGACGGGCGCGGATGCCGCGTATTTTCTGATGGCCGGCATGCTGGCCGAAAGCCTCGCCGCGCGATATCCCGACATACGGTTTCGGCTGCTCGATTTCGGATTGTCCGAGGCGCAGCGGGCGCTCAGCATCGAGAAGCGGTGGTTCGTGCCGCGCCCGGACGGCATCGCGCGTTCGGCGCATCCCTATATGCTGAAGGCGTATCTGGGGCGCTATCTCGGCCATGATCGGCCGCGCGTCGCGGTATGGGTGGATTGCGACGCCGTGGCGGCGGGCGGCGGCACGCGCCAGCTTTGCGATGCGCTGGAGGCGATGGCGAGCCGCGACCAGGTTCTCGCCGCTGCCGTCGACGCCGGCTACGGCACCTGGGGGAAATTCGTCCGGCACCAGCGCGCCCCGGCCTTCGCGGCGGCGGCGCGCGACGCGGCCGCTGCGGACGCGCCCTATATCAATGTCGGCGTGGTCGTGTTCGCGGGCGACGAGGCGCTCGAGCGCTGGCCGGCGGTAACCGAGCGCTTCGACGGCGATGCGTGCTTCGAACAGAACGCGCTCAGCGTCATCGCGCGCGAGCTGGGCCCGCGGTTCCACCTGCTGGACAATCGTCAGTGGAACGCGCACGGGCCGCTTCTGGCCGGCGTCACGCCGTCGGCCGACGGGCCGATTTGCGGCGGCCGCAAGGTCGTGTTCCTGCACGCCACGTCGGAGCGCGAGACGTTCCATGTCCGCCGCACCGTGAACATTCCGCTCGACGGGCGCACCGCCAGCGGCGTGGTGAAGTGGTTCAACGATCCGGGCTTGCGCGAACTACAGTCGACTCATCTGCGGGCCTTCGTTCGCAACAATCTGGCAGCCCTGCGCCAGCACGGCGTGCTGGCGCCCGACCCGGCGCTGCCCCTGGCCTAGCCGACGCGCGTTACGGCTATTTCGGGGTCGGCAACGCGTCCGCCACGCGGGTCATGACGGCTTCCCAATCGCCCATGCGCTGCTGGCGGAACAGCCGCGCGCCCGGATACCACGGGCTGTCCTCGCGGTCGGCAAGCCAGCGCCAATCCGCGGCATAGGGCAGCGCTATCCAGACCGGCTTGCCCAGTGCTCCCGCCAGATGCGCGATGCTGGTATCCGCGCTGATCACCAGATCCAGGCACTCGATCGCGGCCGCGGTCTCTTCGAGCGCGAGGTGATGCAGGTCGCGGATTTCCGGACGGGCCGCCAGGAAGGCCGCATCGTCCGGGCGGCGATCCTTTTGCAAATAGAACAATCGGCGATCCCGGCGCAGCAGCAGCGCGAACAGGGAGAGCGGCAGCGATCGTTGGTGGTCCTGGGCGTTCAGCGGATTGCCCGAGCAGGCGATGCCGATCTTGAGGCCCTGCCGGCCGATCTCTGCCCGCCAGGCAAGCACCCGGTCCCGGTCGGCCGCGAGATACGGAACCCGGTTCGGCACGGTGCCGAGCGCGGTCTTGAAGGCGCGCGGCAGGCCGAACATCGGGCATTGCAGGTCGACGGCGGGCACGGCTTCGCCCTGACCAAGCACCGACTCGGCGCCTTCAAGCGACCGCATCAACACCTTCAGCACTGGCGGAACCTCGACAATCACCCGCGCGCCCTGCGCCGCCAGCAACGGCACGTAGCGGCAGAACTGGATCGCGTCGCCGAGGCCCGATTCGGCGTGAACCAGCAGCGTCTTGCCCGCGACCGGTTCCTCACCGAGCCATGCCGGGATATCGGCATGGCGCCGGGGCGACACCGTCGCGCGCCGCCAGCCCCAGTCGTATTTTTGCCAGCCGATCTCGAACTCGCCGAGCAGCAGCCGGCACAGGGCCTCGTTGTAATGCGCCTCGGCATAGCCGGGCCTAAGCGCGACGGCGCGCGCGAAACTCGCCAATGCCTCGTCGTAGCGCCTGAGGTCCTTCAGCGCGGCGCCGCGGTTGTTAAATGCCTCGGCATAATCCGGCTGCAACGCGATCGCGCGGTCGTAAGCCGCCAGCGCCTCGCCGTGCCGGCTCAATTCCTTGAGCGCCGTGCCGCGATTGTGATGGGCCGCTGCATGCCCGGGATTCAGCGCGATGGCGCGGTCATAGGCCGCGAGCGCGTCGGCGAAGCGGCGCAATTCCATCAGCGCGTTGCCGCGGCCGGTATGGGCGGCCGCGTCGCCGGGCTTGAGCGCGACGACGCGGTCGTAGCTCGCCAGCGCCTCGCCGTAGCGCCGCAGCCGGGCTTGCCCGAGAGCGAGAGTCGACCAAGCCTCGGCCGAATCGGGCCGCACGCTAAGCGCGCGCGCGATCAGCGCCAGCCCCTCCGGGGCCTGCCCGCGCTGCAAAGTCAACACACCCAGGAGATGCAGCGCGTCGAACGCGTGCGGTGTTTCGCTGAGGATGCGCCGATAGGCCTGCTCTGCCTCGGCGAGCTTGCCTTGCCGGTGCAGCGCGATCGCGGCGGCGAGGTGTTGCGGCGTGGAATCGTGGTCGGGCATGGCTCCGTTCCGGGCTCGGCCGATTTGCCGCTATTATAGAGACGCCATGAGCTTGGTTCCCGACCTTCCTGCGTTGCTCGCCTTTCTGGCGGCGGGGCTGGCGCTCAATCTCACGCCCGGGCCGGACATGATGTATGTCGCGGCGCGCGGTGCCGCCGAGGGCAGGCGCGCCGGCGTGGTGTCGGCGCTCGGCATCGGCGCGGGCTGCCTGGTCCACACCGCGCTGGTAGCGCTGGGCTTGGCGGCCGTGCTGGCCGCGGCGCCGGTCGCCTACCAGGCCATACGTTGGCTGGGTGCGGCGTATCTTCTCTATATCGCCTGGCAAATCTGGAAACAGGGTGAGGCGTCGCCCCGGCTTGAATCGTTCAAGCAGGCGAGCCCGTGGCGCGTGTTCGCTGAAGGCGCGGTGATCAACGTGCTGAACCCGAAAGTGGCGCTGTTCTTCCTGGCCTTCCTGCCGCAATTCGTCGACGCGGCGGCCGATAACGTGGCTTTGCGACTAGTCGTGCTCGGCACGATCTTCAATATCACCGGCACCGCGGTGAATTTGACCGTGGGCGTGATGGCGGGCGCGGCGAGCAGGCTGATCGCGCGCAACCGCGCCTGGTGGCGCTGGCAGAACCGCGCGGTTTCCCTGGTCCTGGCCGGGCTGGCGGCCCGGCTGGCCCTGCAGGGCCGGGGCTGACGCGGCGGCCGTTCTGGAGTAGCTTCCAGCCAGCCCATCAATCGAGGGAACGAACCCATGGTCGCGCAAACCGCGCCCCGCTTCAGCGCAACGGTCCAGGCGCTCCAGGCGCGCTTCGGCGAGCGCGTCTCGACCTCGCCCGCGGTGCGCGAGCATCACGGCAAGGACGAGTCGTACTTTCCCTACGCGCCGCCCGACGCGGTCGTGTTCGTGCAATCCACCGCCGAGGTCAGCGAGATCGTCAGGCTCTGCGCGCGCCACAAGACGCCGGTCATCGCCTATGGCACCGGCACGTCGCTGGAAGGCCATATCCTGGCGATCAACGGCGGCATCTGCGTCGACCTGAGCGGCATGAACAAGATCCTGCGCGTCAATCCCGAGGACCTGGACGCGACGGTCGAGGCCGGCGTCACGCGCAAGACCCTCAACAACTACATCAAGGACACCGGCCTGTTCTTCCCGATCGACCCGGGCGCCGACGCCTCGCTCGGCGGCATGGCCTCGACCCGCGCCTCGGGCACCAACGCCGTGCGCTACGGCACGATGCGCGAGAACGTGCTGGGTCTGACGGTGGTGCTGGCCGACGGCCGCGTGATCCGCACCGCGCGCCGCGCCAAGAAATCGGCCGCGGGCTACGATCTCACGCGCCTGTTCGTGGGCAGCGAAGGCACGCTCGGCGTCATTACCGAGGTGACGCTCAGGCTCTACGGCATCCCCGAGCAGATCTCGTCGGCGGTCTGCGCGTTTCCGAGCGTGAAGGCGGCGGTCGACACGGTGATTTCGATCATCCAGTCCGGCATACCTATTGCCCGCGTGGAGCTTTTGGGCGCGGGGCTGATGGACGCGGTCAACAAATTCTCCAAGCTCGACCACACGGTGGCGCCGACATTGATGTTCGAATTCCACGGCACCAAGAACTACGTGGCCGAGCAGGTCGAGGCGGTCGAGGCGCTGGCCAAGGACCAGGGCGGGGCGAACTTCCGCTGGGCGCACACCATGGAAGAGCGCAACAAGCTGTGGCAGGCGCGGCACGACGCGTATTTCGCCAGCCTGCAGACCCGGCCGGGCGCGCGCGCGGTCTCGACCGACGTGTGCGTGCCGATCTCTAGGCTGGCCGAATGCATCGTCGCGACGGAAAAGGACATGGCGGCGGCCTCGATGCCGATCCATATCCTGGGTCACGTGGGCGACGGCAATTTCCACCTCATCATGCTGATCGACCCGAACAACCCGAAGGAGCTCGACGAGTCGCACGCGATCAACGAGCGGCTGGTGCACCGCGCGCTGGCCCTCGACGGCACCTGCACCGGCGAGCACGGCGTGGGCATCGGCAAGCTCGATTTCCTGGTCGCCGAGATGGGCGACGCGATCAGCGTGATGCGCGCGATCAAGAAGACGCTCGACCCGGACAACATCATGAACCCGGGGAAGATTCTGAGGATGAATTGACCTTCAGCCTTTTGGACTGAAGGTCATGCGCGGGCTTGTCCCGCGCATCCACGTCGATCCCAGCGGCAAACCATGGGTTCGTGACGACGTGCCCTTCGACAAGCTCAGGAGGCCGGGTCAAGCCCGGCCATGACGAAAATGGAAAACGTCAGACATTGAACCTGAAATAGATCACGTCGCCGTCCTTGACCACGTAGTCGCGGCCCTCCAGGCGCATCTTGCCGGTGTCCTTGGCGCCCTGTTCGCCGCCCGCGGCCACGTAGTCGTCGTAGGAAATCACCTCGGCGGCGATGAAGCCGCGCTGGATGTCGGTGTGGATCGCGCCGGCGGCCGCGGCGGCGCCCGCGCCGCGATGCATGGTCCAGGCGCGCGCTTCCTTGGGCCCAGCGGTGAAAAAGGTGATGAGATCGAGCAGCCCATAGCCCGCGCGGATCACCCGCGCCAGGCCCGGCTCCCTGAGGCCCAGATGCTCCAGGAACTCGGCGCGGTCCTTGGGGTCGGTCAGGTGCGCCAGCTCCGCCTCGATCGCCGCCGAGATCACGACCGATGCCGCGCCCTCGGCCTTGGCGCGCTCGGCGACGCGTTTGGATTGCGCGTTACCCTCGGCCGCCGCGCTTTCCTCCACGTTGCAGACATAAAGCACCGGCTTGTCGGTCAGGAGTTGCAACTGCCACAGGATCGGCTTTTGTTCCTCGGAGAATTTCACACTGCGCGCGGGCAGGCCTTTGCGCAGCGCCTCCAGCACCGGCTCCATCACGGCAAGCTGTACCTTGGCCTCGGCGTCCTGGCCGCGCGCCTTTTTGCGCGCCGCCTCGGCGCGGCGCTCCAGGCTTTCCAGGTCCGACAGCATCAACTCGGTATCCACCGTGTCGGCATCGCGGATCGGGTCGACCGTATTTTCGACATGGATCACGTCGCCGCCCTCGAAGCAGCGCAGCACGTGCACGATGGCGTCGACCGCGCGGATATTGCCCAGGAACTGGTTGCCCAGGCCCTCGCCTTTGCTCGCGCCGCGCACCAGCCCGGCGATGTCCACGAACTCGAGGAACGTCGGCACGGTCTGCGTCGATTTGGCGAGCGCAGTCAGCGTGTCCAGGCGCTTGTCCGGCACGGCCACGCGGCCCACGTTCGGCTCGATGGTGCAGAACGGGTAATTCGCCGCCTCAGCCTGCGCCGTCATGGTCAGCGCGTTGAACAGCGTCGACTTGCCCACGTTCGGCAGGCCGACGATTCCGCAATTGAAGCCCACTCAGTCCTCTTTTTCTTCGGGGGTAGGGCCTGGTTTAGATGGCTTGGTCAGCACGTCCACCTTGGTCATGAAGGCGTTGTCGTTGCCCTTGACCAGCAGCGGCGCCGCCACGGCGATCGCATCGATCGTCTTCGCCAGCTCCGGCCGTTCGTCCTTGGTGAAGTCGTTGAGCACGTGGTGCAGCACCAGCTCCTTCACGCCGGGGTGGCCCACGCCGATGCGCACGCGCCGGAATTCCGGCCCGATATGCGCGTCGATGTCGCGCAGGCCGTTATGCCCGGCCGTGCCGCCGCCGAGCTTCGCCTTCACCTTGAACGGCGCCAGGTCCAGCTCGTCGTGGAACACCACGACATGCATCGGCATCAGCTTGTAGAACCGCATGGCCGCGGCGACCGACCGGCCCGAGTCGTTCATATAGGTCTGGGGTTTCAGCGCCAGGGCCCGTTCGCCGTCGATGGCGCCCTCGGCCATCAGCCCGTCGAACCGCGCGCGCCAAGGCTGAAAGGCGTGGCGGCGGACGATTTCGTCCACCGCCATGAAGCCGACATTGTGCCGGTTGCGCTCGTATTTGGGGCCGGGATTGCCGAGCCCGACCAGCAGAAGCATGGGCGGTTACCGTGACCTCGTCCTTCGACAGGCTCAGGACAAGGTTCGGAAAGGGATGAAAATCGCCCTCGTCCCGAGCGTGTCGAAGGACGAGGGCGAACTTGAAAAAACGATCAGCCCTTCTTGCCGCCGGGAGCCGGACCCTTGCCGCCGGGCGCGGGCGCGGGAACCTTGCCGGCAGCGGCGGGGGCGGCGCTTTTCGCGCCTGCCGCACCAGCCGCGGCGGCAGGAGCGCCCCTGCCGGGGA